>JAZOWA010000053.1:0-35910 GCA_045659025.1 Clostridia bacterium | reverse complement strand
GCTTTAATATACACAAATGAGCCACACACATATAAAGCTTTCTTTTGGAGTGACATAGATGATTTATCTCCAATTTGCGAGAGTATTGGCGGTTTCATCGAATAGTGAAAATCATAAATATCATTATGGTTCTGCTTTGCTAAAACAAAAATCCTGTCGAAAGATAGGATTTTTGTTTTGTATTATTCATTTTTCATTATTCAATATTCATTATTCATTAAGACGGACAGGATTTTTTAATGAATAATGAATGATGAAGTTGCTTCGCTGATGGATAATTAATAATTGAAATTCTTTGGTAGTAGTCGCGCAATCGGAGATTGCATATCGACTAAAACCTATACGATTCAGCCCACAAAAACCCCCATCCAACATTTTTTTGAAAAAAGTTAAAAAAGTTCTTGACATTGAGCCTACCCTGTGTTATCATAGAATTCGGTTCCGCTGGTGTAGCTCAATTGGCAGAGCAGCTGATTTGTAATCAGCAGGTTACAGGTTCAAGTCCTGCTACCAGCTTTTTTAATTTAATATGGGAGGGTTCCCGAGTGGCCAAAGGGGGCAGACTGTAAATCTGTTGGCTCCGCCTTCGATGGTTCGAATCCATCTCCTCCCACCAAACAAAAGCACACCCATTAGGGTGTGTTTTTGTTTGTTTTGTACTATGTTCAAACTGACCCTCTGATTTCAGAGGGAGCCGAGCGCGACCGCGTCCGGTTAAGTCCCACTCCAAATCTTGCGGTGGAGTCCAAATCTTTAATTTGGCAAACGACCTTCCTGCAAGGACAGCCCAAATTATGAATTTGGTTGCTGTCTACTGCTTGATTTGGGAAGTAGAACTTATGCAAACGAACGAAGTGAGTCGCTGCCCAGCCAGCGAGAGCCAAAATAGTGGGGTCAAACACGAATTATCGGGAAATCAAGAAGATGACAAACCTACATGATAAAAAGATAACAATTCGATAAAAGCATTGATAATTTTACCGAATTATGTTATAATATTAAAAATGTGTGCAACATTATGTCTCATAAGTTAGTAGCATACCCTGAACAACAGAGAATGCTATTGTTATATTTATTTTTACATTTTGAAAGGAATATTTTATATATGAAACAAGTAGTACATAAAAAGATATTTTCTGTGATATTTCTCATATCCATATTCGCTTATATGCTGATTGCCCTTGGTTCCCTGGGGATAAATCAGGTTAATACAACGGTAAGTTCATCCTCGGAATGGAACGCAAAAGAGGAATACCCATTTCAAACGGAAACAGAGGAGAGCGCTGAAACAATAAAAGTGTCGCCACTTAAAAGGATTGCAAATTTAGTAAGGAAACTAAGGACCCGCACCAAATACAGTGTCACATCGCATAATCCGCTGTATACAGACATTGCGGTTTTCCGCAAGACCATAGATCGCAATGTATACGGTTTTAATGCGACTACATCTTTGAGCGGAACAACAAACGATCTTAAAGACCCTCGCGATCTGGTAGTTTTACATGAATCGGGTTTTCTCTCGTTTGTGTACGACGATTGCGATGTCACTCTACCTATGAAAAACCTTCAGGAGTTTGACAGGTATCTGGCAGATCGTGAAACTGATTTGTTGCTTTTCATACCACCTTATAAAGACGGGAAGATTCACAACTCGTATCGCGATGTATATCACGACTACAGTAGCGAGCTGCTTAATGATATTGTGCAACAAGCGCAACAGTATGGTATAGACAATATCAATTTTCTTGATACGGCGGAATGTGAGGGCTTGTCCGAAGAACAGCTATATTTCCGAACAGACCATCACTGGCTCCCACAGTCAGGAGTTCGCGGTTGCAAGTCGATTTTGCCGTGGCTGATTGACAGGGGATACGACATTGATACGGAACGCTTCGAGTTGAGTAGCTATAATATCAACTATGCACAACAACCAATGTTGGGAAGTCAGGGAATCAAGACGACGGTAGCATATACAGATATTGAGTATATGCCGATTCTGGAACCGCTTTATTCTACGGATCTTACAGTCACAAATGCAAAAGCCGGCACAAATCTGACAGGAAGTATTGAAGACACATTGTACGATTACAGTATGATACAGACGCCATCTTTTAATTCTACAAAGCATTATCAATTCTATTCATACGGTGATCCTCCGCTTATCCGGATTCACAACAATCAGCGCACGGATGGTAAACGGATTTTAGTTATCAAGGATTCGTTTGCTCGTGTCATGGTGCCGTATATGTGTAATATGGCGGAATATGTCGATGTAATAGACCTTAGACACTTTGACGGAAGTCTTAAGACTTACATTGAGAAGAACGCACCGGATTCGGTGATCGTTATCTATGCGGTCGGTACTTTCATTGACCAGAGTCATTATGTTGAACAGTCCCAGTATGCGTTCAATTTTGAATAAAGGAAGAAGATGGTAAAAAATGGTTTTTTCAGATGCGGTATTTTTATTTTTATTTCTCCCTCTTACATTGCTTGTGTACTACCTTCCGTTTTTTCGGAATAACATTTCTCTGAAAAACATTTGGCTTCTGGGTGTTTCGATGTTTTTCTATGCATGGGGAGAGCCGTTATATGTTCTTCTGATGATATTGAGCATCATAGTGAACTATTTCCTTGGTCGTGCAGTTTCCACCTGTCCGAAGACTAAAAAGGGAAAGTGGATTGTTGCCCTCGGATGTGTTTTCAATCTGGGACTACTGTTTGTATTCAAATACCTGTCCTGGATACTGAATATGTTTGGTATATCCGGCAGTGCGCTGTCCAACCTGACTCTGCCTATTGGTATTTCATTTTATACATTTCAGGCATTGTCATATGTGGTCGATGTATATAGAAAAAAGGACGAGGCGCAGACCAGTATTATAAATGTAGGACTGTATATTGCCTTTTTCCCACAGTTGGTAGCAGGCCCCATTGTGCGTTACGGTTCGATTGCTGAACAGCTGAAGAACAGAGAGCATTCGTTTGAAAATTTTTATTCCGGGGCATGCCGTTTTTGCATAGGTATGGCAAAGAAGGTTCTTTTGTCTAATCAGTTGGCACCTTTAGCTGATTTGGCCTTTTCTTCCGGTGGCAGTGAATTGTCCACTGTTCTTGCATGGACGGGTGCTCTTGCCTATATGCTGCAGATCTATTTTGATTTTTCCGGATACTCAGACATGGCGATTGGTCTTGGAAAAATGTTTGGATTCACATTTAATGAAAACTTTAATTATCCCTATATATCCAAATCCATATCGGAGTACTGGCGAAGATGGCATATCTCTTTGGGCGAGTGGTTCCGTGATTATTTGTATTATCCACTCTCTTTGGGCCCCGCTATAAAAATCAGAAAAAAGCTGTCTGAGAAATTTGATAGAAAGACATCAGCGCTCCTTTCTACCGGCTTTGTACTGTTTGTTGTCTGGATGGCTACCGGTATCTGGCATGGCGCCAATATGACTTTTGTTCTGTGGGGACTCATCCAATTTGTTTTTATTTTCTGGGAACAGAACAGAAAACCGATTCAAAACAAAAAACTTGCGGCGGTAGTTGGCTTCTGTTCAACATTCCTGATTGTATTGCTTACAAAGGTTATATTCAAATCGGAAAGTGTTGGACAGGCGATTATATATTATGGTTCTATGCTTCGCCTGAGTGGCAATGCGTTTATTGACAGCGCGTGCATCTACTGGTTAGGACAGTATAAATTTGTATTAGTGGCAGGCCTTCTCTTCTCATTCCCGATTGTAGAAAAGATCAATGAATTATGCAGTGGAAAACGAGGAGAGAAGATATGGAATTTATTCAAGCTTGTTGCAATGCTATGTATCTTTTTTGTTTCTGCTTCGTATACAATAAGCGGTGGATATAATCCGTTTATTTATTTTAATTTTTAATTTGCAAGAAAGGATGTAAAAACTATGAAAGAAAAGATTTTACAAATTTTAAAAGAGGTATTGCCTCAGATTGATTTTGCTGCCTCAGACCGCTTGGTTGATGACGGTATATTGGATTCCTTATCCATCATTACCTTGGTTTCAGAACTTTCCATGGAGTTCGATGTAGACTTCGATCTTGATCAGATTGAACCTGAAAACCTAAACAGCATTGATGCCATTGTGAATACAGTAAATCGGATCATGGGTGCATAAAAACGTACTGAATGAGAGCTTGACTATTCCAATTGCACTTTCAATCGAATAAATACTGCTTCTTTATAGCAGGTAAGACGAAAGGAAAAATAGAATGACGATTGTTGAAAGAATCTGTATGCATGCAAAAGAGCATCCTGACAAACTAGCAGTTGTTTTTGAAAAAGAACAAATTACATACGGTAAGTTATGGGAAAAAATTGAAAAATTTGCCGGACTGATTTCTGAAATGGGCATAAAGCCCGGAGATAGGGTGATTGTTCAGGCGGCCTATACCAACTGGTTCGTTATTGCCTGTTATGGATGCCATTTGGCCGGTGCCGTTTTTGTACCGATTGAAAAGAATGCTGATAAAAACATGGTGGAAGATATCGCAACACGGGTCGATGCGACATTGATTTTATCAAACTATGCGTTCGATCATCATCTGTATTTGATGTATGAGAATATCGGGGAAAAAGTGTGTGCATTTTTTTCGCAGTACACATATTCATTTCCCACATCGGATATGATCGCTGATATGATGTTCACCACCGGTACGACCGGTGCTCCCAAGGGAGTTGTTCTTTCACACCAAAATATTATGAAAACTGCACTTGTTCGTGTTCATGAAGTTGAGATTAAAGAAAATAATGTAGGAATTACCTTGGTTCCTCTCAATCATGTAGCACCTATGCGAGAACTTTATCTCAACGGCTATATGGGCGGTACTTTTATTTTCCTTGATGGGATTACGAAGATGAATCGTATGTTCTCATTTATGGAGGAGTATAAGGTAACATCACTATATCTGCCGCCGGCGAACATTTCTATTTTGCAGCAGCTTTCAAAGGACAAACTTTATTCGTTTGCAGATCAGATAGACTATGTCTATACAGCTTCTGCACCAATGCAGGAATCCCAACGCGTCTTCATGAGGCAAATGCTGCCGCACAGCAGACTGTATTTTTCTTATGGATCATCGGAAAACGGTTCGGTATGTCTTCATCGCTACGACCGGGATGAAAAGGATATTACTTGTGTGGGAAAGCCATGTATTGATGTAGATGTTAAGGTTGTTAATGATGATTTTACATCGGTTAAAGTTGGAGAAACGGGTACGATCACGATAAAAAGTGAGATGAATATGGTTGGTTATTGGCAGCGCGACGATTTAAATAACGCGGTGTTCAAAGACGGTTATTTCCTTTCAAATGATGTCGGTTTTTATGATAGTGAAGGTTTCTTGTATGTAAAGGGAAGAAAGGACGATGTTATCAATATTGGCGGATTGAAAGTTATTCCCTCTGAGATAGAAAATGCGGCACTTTCGATTCGGGGCGTAAATGATTGCGTTTGTTTCTCAATACCTGATCGTATCACCGGGCAGACGCCAAAGCTATTGATTGTGAAAAATGAATTGTTTGAAGGGGATATTAAGACTGTTTTTGAGGCACTGACGGCACAACTCGACCGTTATAAGATTCCAACGGTAATAGAGTTTGTCGATTCAATTCAGAGGACATCCAACGGTAAAGTTGACAGGAAGTTCTATAAGAACAATCAATAAGTCAACACAATAAAAAAAGAATGTGAAAGGATTTATGTGAGGTATGGAACCTAGCATTATTGCTGTTATTATATTAGCTGTCACGCTATTTCTTTATATCACTGAATTGATTCCCCTGACGGTAACATCTTTATTATCATGTATAGCCATGGGTATATTTGGATGCTGCTCCTACAATACAGTTTTTTCCGGATTCTCAAATGATGTTACTATTATGGTTCTTGGTATGTGTATAGTTGGAGACACCTTTTTTCATACAGGAGCCGCAGCATATTTCGGAAAGAAACTCATTCGCTTGTTTGGAAGCAATGAAAGTGGTTTTATGTTTGCGTGTATAATGCTTGCAGGTATTATATCAGCTTTTTTCTCCAATACCGCAACAGTCGCTATGATGCTTCCTATTGCAGAGGCGGCAGTTGTTGCATCGAAGGGTGCGCTTCATAAGAAAACATTGTATATGCCAATAGGCTTTGCTGCAATTGCAGGTGGCGGAATCACCTTAATAGGCTCTACGCCTCAGGTTATTACGCAAGGCATCCTTGAGCAGAAAGGAATAGAAAGTGTGGGTTTTTTTGAGTATGCCATGACAGGTATACCAAAGTTCTTGCTTTTGTTGCTGTATTTTTTGTTTGTTGGCAAAAAAATGCTCGGGCATTTGTCAGAGGAAAAAACTAAGGAAATAAAAAGCATAGACACTGAACAACATTTTACTGGGCAAATGCTGATTTCTTTGATCATTATGATCCTTTGCGTTCTCGGATTTATTACACAGGTGTTCAATTATAGTATCATAGCGATGTTAGGCGCGTGTGCATGTGTTGTTTTCAGATGTGTCAAAGTCAAGGATGCATTCAAAACTGTTGACTGGAATACTGTTATTTTACTTGCCAGTGCATTAAGTATGGCAGCGTGTCTGAATGAAAGTGGAGCAGGTGAGTTAATTGTTGACAGTATTGTAAAACTGACGGGATCGGAGATCAACCACTACTTTATCCTTATTATTGTTGCTGTTTTGTCCTCCCTGATGGCGAATATGATCTCTACATCTGCTACAACAACGATTTTGGTTCCGATTTCTATCTATCTGGCGAATAGTTTTGGAATAAATCCAAGATCGCTTGCGCTTGCAGTTGCAGTATTTGCAAACGTTGTATACATTACTCCGACATCTTCTCCGCCTAACGCCATGACTCTGACGGCGGGGTACCGTTTTATGGATTATGTAAAGGTCGGCGGTATTCTTAATATAATTACACTAATTCTAACTTTGATTATATTTCCGCTTTTTCATCCTTTATAATTTTATACTGATTGGTATGATGTATTTTGTATATATAAGATCTAAAAAATGTGACTGTTTATAAAGTCAGCCCACAATCATTGGGGATGGTTAAAAAGAGTGCAGAACGGACGGAACGAAGGGAATGTTTAAAAATAGTGCAGAACGGACGAAACTAAGTCTTATGCGGTTTATTCCGCATAAGACCTTGCCCGAGGGCGTATGGTATACGCCGAGTGGTTAGTTTAGTTTGTAGTTCAATGGCATAAAACAAGAAAAAATCCGCAAATTTGCGGATTTTAACCAAATTTTATAAGTTTTCGAAATATTGGATGCTTATAAATGTTGATTTAAAGCTGTTGAACGGTCTGTGCATTTTTAAACATTCCCTTTAAATTTTACCGTTGAAAATTTAAGAATATCGTGGAGTTCCAAGCACGTTTGTGAATTTAGCATCCGAGTGCTGACGGTGGTAGATGCAGCGAGGAAAAAGTTGTAGCATCAACACGGTGATTAGTAATGCGAAATATATACTGTAAGAGTTGAGGTTGCAACAGTTAATTCAAGTTCACTTTTTTGGCAAATCACTAGAATTAATGTCATCTAAACCATTCGGTTCTTCCAGAAAAAAGCACTTGCAATCTGCAAGTGCTTTTTTCAACTAAATCCGTCTTACGACGGGATAAATCCACTATCGTGGATGAAATCTGCTTTCGCAGATGAAATCCGACTTCGTCGGGATAATAAGGGCGGATTTAATTTCATCCAAACTTGTTTGGATTTCATCGTGTTTTGCACGATTTCATTTAAAATATATCTGCATCTATTATGTACGTGAAAGCCAGAAAAGACATCCGACTGGATGTCTTTTTTATTTTGTAAATTCAGATATGTACGAATAGTGGGTTGAAAATATTGGTGAACGTATTATACTTAAAGTGGGGAGGCGATTGAGATGGATCTTAAAAGGTGCGGTAAGTTGCTTTGCGCTTTAAGGAAGGCGAAGGGTATGACCCAGAAGGACGTTGCCGACAAGGTGGGAGTTATGCCCAAGACCGTATCCAAATGGGAGACGGGGCATGGATTCCCTGATGTGTCTGTCATATCGGCATTGGCGGATGTGTTGGGTGTGAGTGAGAGGATACTGCTGTCCGGCGACCTCGCTGAAAACCCACGTGAATCAGGCAATATGAAGAAAATCAGGTTTTTCGTGTGTCCTGAATGCGGGAGTGTGGTGCAGGGCACGGGAGAGTATCAGGTGGTATGCTGTGGCAAACCTATAGATGCACTCCAAAGCAAACCTGCCGACGATAATCACCCCGTCACCGTATCAAAGGCAGATGATGAATACTACGTGGAATTCACCCATGATATGACCAAAGACCATTTCATTGGTTTTGTAGCGTATGTGGGGTATGACAGGGTTATGACCATACGTCTCTACAGCGAGCAGACACCCTCGGTGTACTTGCCGAGTTCTTTCCGTGGCACATTGTATTTCTGGTGCAACACCCACGGACTATACGAATATAAAATATAAACGGAGAGAGGAGTGCCTCTCTCCGTCTTTTTATGGTGAAAAATGAAAAAATAACAGGAAATTTGTAAAAAACTCTTGAACGTACATCAACATAAGCGGTATAATTAAAGTATAGATTACGTACGAAAAAACTGCGAGGTGTACTTATGAAAAAGTCATTATCCATGCTTTTAATTTGCATTGTGCTTATTGGTGCTACAATCTGTGTGGGTGCGAGTATGCTGGGAGATAACAGTCTTCAGCTTTGCTTCAACGGCGAGGCTACGGAGGTTACGACTGTTTTCAAAAATGACGTGCATTATGTGCCCATGAGATTATCCTTTGAGGAGATGGGCGCATCGGTGTTTTACAGAAATCGTGACAATCAGGTGCTCGCATTATCTAAAAGCGGTGACATTATCCGCCATATTCCCGGTGACAACACCGTGACCTACAATGACAAGCATATAATATTCCGGAATCCGTCAATATGGGTTGATGGGGTGGTTTATATCCCTGTGGATATGATATCCTCCGTGTTCTTCCCTGATGCCATTGCCTGCGATAGTCGCCAGATGGATATACAGAAGCAGATGCCCCAGAGCGATTACCTCAATACCATCAATGATGTATTGAGCGTGTGCAGAAACAGTAACTTCCACCCCGAGAGATTCCAGGAATACATAAGCTACCATGCCAAGATGCCCGCATACAGTATGGATGAGGTTATATACAGAGTCAATCTTGGATTGGACGAGCCTTTCTATGAGAACCCCACCATCCTTGAGTATCCCCATGAGCTTCTGGTGATAGTGAATAAGTACTACAAGCTTCCCTCCAACTTCCAGCAGTACAACCTTGTGAATATGACTCCTTCCTACACTGCGAGAGACGGCAAGGCATACCTGCTCATGGATGTGGCAAACGATAAGTACATGCAGATGGCTAATGCGGCTAAAAGCGCAGGTCTTGGTATGAAGGTGGTATCTGCATACAGGACAGAGAGTTATCAGGCGATGCTTTATAACAATAAGCTTGCCTCTACCGGCAGAGTAAATGCGGACAAGTACTCTGCCAGACCCGGCCATTCTGAACATCAGACGGGCCTTGCGGTGGATATCAATTCCACCAGCGATTCCTTTGAGAACACCGCAGAGTACAGATGGTTGCAACAGCACGCCCACGAATACGGATTCATTATGCGTTACCCCAAGGGTAAGGAATGGATCACGGGCTATGCCTACGAGCCCTGGCATTACAGATATGTGGGAGTAGATGCTGCCACCACCATCCGCAACGAAGGAATCACCTACGAGGAATATTACGCAAAATACATAGACCTTAACGAATTCAAATAAAAAATTTCAAAAAAACTATTGACAAAACGATTTTTTGGGTGTAATATAAGACTCAAATTTGAATATCACAAAAAGACTGTGACGAGGACGGTCGGATTGTGAGGCCTTGAGAGAGTTGCCGGGTGGTGCGAGGCAATGGCGGAGCTTTCCAATGACTTATCACCTCTGAGTCGAAGGACCGAAAGGCGTATGCTTAGTAGACTCCTTCCGTAATGCTGCGTAAAGGCAAAGGGCTTGTTTGAGTCCGGAAAGTGACGAAAATTTGTTTTTCGTAATTTGAGTGGTACCGCGGGTTATATAACTCGTCTCAAAGTTATCTTTGGGGCGAGTTTTTTGTTTTATTCAGATTTGTAACCAACATCAAATTTGTCAGTATCGGAAGGAGACAAACACAATGGATTACAGTTTGAAAGAAGTCGCAGGCAGAATCAAGGACCTGCGCGAAGCGAAGGGTTACACACAGGAAGAGTTGGCAAAGCTCTGTGGTGTGTCTGCAGAGGAGTATATGGCTCTTGAACAGGGTGATACGGACTTCAGCTTCACTTTTATTTACAAATGTGCAAAGGCCTGCGGTGTAGAGGTTGTTGATTTGCTTGACGGCACCAGCACCACTCTCACCTCATTTGCTATCACAAGAAAGGGCGAAGGCCTCAAGATTGTAAAGAAACACGGCGTGGAGTATGATAACCTTGCTCCCAAGTTCAGAGAGAAACTGGCAGAACCCTTCTTGGTTAAGTTCCCCTATCGTGAGGAGGAGCAGAACGCACCTATCCAGCTCAGCTCCCACAATGGTCAGGAGTTTGACGTTATAGTAAAGGGCTCACTTAAAGTGCAGGTGGGCAACCACGTGGATATCCTTAACGAAGGCGACTCCATCTTCTATAACAGCATCATCCCCCATGGTATGGTGGCGGTGTCTGAGGGCGGTTGCGAGTTCCACGCAGTGGTTCTCAATCCCCAGGACGGCAAGGTGAGCGAGGAGTACCCCGAAGCGCCCGTAATCGCTGCCAAGGTGGCTGCACAGAAGGCGGAATCAGAGACGGTTGCCGATAAATATATAGAATCCTTCTACGACGAGAATGGCGTGTTTAACGGCATAAAATTCAAGAATGAAGACACCTTTAACTTCGCCTTTGACTGTGTGGATGAAATCGCAAAGAAAACCCCCGACAAATTGGCTATGATGTGGGTGGCAAACGATAAGACAGACAGAAGATTCACCTTCAGCGATATGAAGAAATATTCCGCCAAGACCGCCAACTACTTTGAATCCCTTGGTATTAAAAAAGGCGATACAGTAATGCTTGTGCTTAAAAGGCATTATCAGTTCTGGTTCTCCATGCTGGCGCTTCACAAAATCGGCGCTATTGCAATCCCCGCTACCAATCAGCTTGTAGAGCACGATTTTGATTACAGATATAAAGCGGCAAAGGTGAAGGCAATTGTATGCACCAATGACGGTGATGTATCCGTTGAAGCGGAAAAAGCGGCGGCTAACTATCCCGATATGATAAAGGTGTTGGTTGGTGGCAGTAAAGAGGGTTGGCACGATTTTGATGTGGAGATGGAGCGATTCAGCACCCACTATTACCGCACAGAAAACACACCCTGCGGTAATGACCCCATGCTTATGCTATTTACCTCGGGCACTACAGGTTATCCCCGTATAGCAACCCATTCATATAAATATGCCCTCGGTCATTATCCCACTGCAAAGCACTGGCACAATGTAAATCCCGACGGCCTCCATTTCACAATCTCCGACACAGGTTGGGGTAAAGCCCTCTGGGGTAAACTCTATGGTCAGTGGCTCTGCGAGGCAGGAATATTCACCTATGACTTTGACAGATTCCATTCCGAAGACATCCTGCCTATGTTTGCAAAGTACAATATCACCACCTTCTGCGCACCCCCTACAATGTATCGTTTCTTCATCAAGGAAGACTTGTCGAAATACGACCTCTCATCCATCGAGTATGCCACAACTGCAGGTGAGGCGCTGAATCCCGAGGTGTTCAACCAGTTCAAGAAGGCAACAGGTCTTGACATTATGGAAGGTTTTGGTCAGACAGAAACTACCCTCTCCATCGCAAACTTCGTGGGTTCAACTCCCAAAATCGGTTCAATGGGCAGACCCAGTCCCTTGTATGATGTGGTTGTCCTCGATCCCGACGGCAACGAGTGCAAGACGGGTGACGCAGGTGAAATCTGCATCAGAGTATCCGAGAATGCGCCCTGCGGATTGTTCATCGGTTATTACCTCGACGAGGAAAAGACAAACGAGGTATGGCACGACGGCTACTACCACACAGGCGATCAGGCTACTATGGACGAGGATGGATACCTCTGGTATGTAGGCCGTATAGATGACGTTATCAAATCCTCGGGATACCGCATCGGTCCCTTTGAGATTGAGAGTGTCATCATGGAACTTCCCTATGTGCTTGAGTGTGCAATCACTCCCGTACCCGATGAAGTGCGCGGACAGATTGTAAAAGCAACCATCGTGCTTGTGGGTGGCACAGAAGGCACCGACGAACTCAAGAAGGAAATTCAGGAGTATGTAAAGACCCACACTGCACCTTACAAATATCCCAGAATAGTGGAATTCGTTAATGAACTCCCCAAGACCATCAGCGGCAAGGTAAGACGAGTTGAGATCCGCAAGAACGACCTTGAAAAGATGAGCAAAGAGTCTTAATCTTGTTCACGGATTGAGTGGCATTTCAGAAAGCTATAATAAGTGTATAAGAGGAGACGGCCTGCAGAGTCGTCTCCTTTTGTATTCCGATGCAATGCAGATCCTTTCGGGTGAAGGAATTAAATTGACTATCGCAGGAGATTGTGCTATAATTTTTATATATTGAAAAGGAAAGATTACCAAACCAAAGATACTTTGTGTAGGACAAAAACAAACAGAATTCAATTGCAGACTGTGGGCACCAACGAAGACACTTGGAGATGAGGTAGAATTATGGGTAATAAAAAATTGCTTATAACCGGCTTTGAACCCTTTGGCGGGCAGAGTATCAATCCGTCCTGGGAGGCGGTATCCCGCCTTGGTGACAGGATAGGGGAGTTTGATGTTGTAAAGATTAAAATCCCCGTGGAGTTTAATAATGGTGCCGCTCGTGTAATTGAGAAGGCGGAGGAGATATCCCCTGATGTTATCATCTGTGTAGGTGAGGCGGGGGGCAGGGATAAGGTGTGCCTTGAGAAAGTGGCTATCAATATCCGCAACGCCTCGATTCCCGACAATGCAGGGGTAAAAGCCACGGATGAGCTTATCGCAGAGAGTGGCAGGGAAGCCTTCTTCACCACTGCTTTTGATATGACTGTGGTGGATGCGGTGAAGGATAAGGGTATACCCTGCGCCATGTCCTACCACGCAGGAGCGTATGTGTGCAATGATGTTTACTATAATCTGTTGAGCAGATACCACGATACAGACACAAAGGTAGGATTCATCCACGTGCCCCGATTGCCCCAGCAGGTGACTGGAGATGCGCCTTGTATGGCCCTTGATATGATTTCTGATGCACTCACCACCGTGATAGAGTGCTTATAACAAAATGTCCGACAATAATTCCCGATAAACCAAAGAAGGATGAACTTATGAAAAAACGCTACACTATCCCCGTGTTTGTACCCCATATAGGATGCCCCCACGATTGTGTGTTCTGCAATCAGCACACCATCACAGGTGCAGAGGGTGAGGTCACATCCCAATCGGTGAGGGATACAATAAACGAGCATCTTAAATATATTGACTCAACTGCCTCTTACGTGGAGGTGGCGTTTTTTGGCGGAAGTTTCACGGGCATTTGTGAGAGTAAGCAGACAGAACTTTTAGAGACCGCTTATGAATATGTGAAGGCAGGGAAGGTTCACGCCCTTCGTTGCTCCACAAGACCCGACTTTATAGACGAATCCGTACTCAATCGGCTTAAGAAATACAATATGAAGACCATTGAGCTGGGTGTGCAGTCCACAGACGATGAGGTGCTTGAATTATCTGCAAGAGGTCATAGCAGAGATGACGTGATTAAAGCGTCCAACCTCATCAGGGAACACGGTTTTGATTTAGGGTTACAGATGATGCCGTTTTTGCCCGGTGATACTGTTGATAAGACTCTTAATACCGCAAGGGATATAATCTCCTTAAAGCCCGTTTGCGTGAGGATTTATCCCACCCTCGTAGTTCGGGATACGGAGCTTTGCAGAATGTATGAGAGGGGAGAATACACTCCTGCATCTGTTGATGAGGCGGTGGATGTGTGCAGTCAATTGGTGGAGATGTTTGAAGAGGCAGGTGTAGATATCATCCGCATAGGTCTCCAGAGCACCGACTCAATCAATGCATCCACGATAGTCGGCCCCTACCATGAGGCGATTGGTGAACTGGTATACGGCAGAGTGTATCGCAACAGAATAGAGAAGTACATCACCGAGAGAGATATCAAGGGTAGCTTCACCTATTTTGTGCCTCAGGGAGATGTGTCAAAAGCTGTCGGACACAAAAAAGCAAATATCGACTATTTTAAGCAAAAATACGATATTTCCGTCACTGTAAAAGAAGAGTAGAAATTCCATACTCACCCCTTGGATTTGGGGGTGAGTATTTTTGCGCCTTTTTGGTGGAAAAAACCGCAATTTTTTCTGCTCAAATATGGGAATTTTTATTGAAAAACCTGTGGGTTTGTGTTATAATTATTATGGTATAAAATGATAATGCGAGGTAATCTCAAATGTATCTTAAAGATATTGCGGTGCAAGGGTTCAAATCCTTTGCCGACAGGACCGACCTGCAGTTCGGTGCGGGAATAACAGCCATAGTAGGACCTAACGGAAGCGGTAAGAGTAACGTCTCTGATGCGGTACGTTGGGTGCTTGGCGAGCAAAGTGCAAAGACCCTTCGTGGTGCCAACATGCAGGATGTAATATTCTCGGGCACACAGAAGAGGAAGGCCCTTGGCTTTGCAAGTGTTACTATCACTTTGGATAATTCCGAGAAGGATCTCCCCGTGGATGGTGACGAGGTAAAGATTACCCGTCGTGTGCACAGAAGCGGTGAGAGTGAGTATCTTATAAACAACACCCCTTGCCGACTCAAAGACGTCCATGAGCTTTTTATGGATACGGGTCTGGGCAGGGACGGATATTCCCTTATCGGTCAGGGCAGGATTGATGAAATCCTCTCCTCCAAGTCCGAGGACAGACGACGCATCTTTGAAGAGGCGGCGGGTATCAGTAAATATAAATACAAAAAGATTGAGGCAGAGCGCAAGCTGGAGCAGACGGAGGAGAATCTTCTCCGTATCAAGGATATCATAGTGGCTTTGCAGGATCAGGTGGGTCCTCTGGAGGAGCAGTCCCGCAAGGCGAGGGAGTATCTGGATCTTCGTGAGAAGCTCAAGGGCCTTGATGTGAATATTGCAATCAACGGTATTGACCGTTGCCGAGAGAGTATCAAAGAGTGCAAAGACCTCCTCGCCTCCGCCCTTGATCAGTTAAAGGGTGAGAAGGATAAAGCCGATGCTTTTGACAAGCAGGCGGAGGAAGCGGATGCCGAACTCACCGCCCTTATGGAGAGAATCAATCAGGTCACCGAGCAGCTTTTTGAGGCAGAGCGCAGCAGCGGTAATATAAAGACCCGTGTGGACCTTCTTAAAAACAACATTGCCAATAGCGAGGCCAACATCACCCGTCTTGACGGCGAGATAGCAGAGCTCACAGAACGTATCACCGCCACCGAAGCGGAGATTGATGTGCAGTTAAAATCCCTTGATGCGGGTAAGGAGGCCCGTGAGGAAGCGCTCCGCATTGTGGAGGCGGCAGAGGCAGAGGGCAAGGCGGCAGATGAGGAGATCAAAGAGAAGTATGCATCGTTGCAGAAACTCAGCCAGGAATTATCCGATAACGTTAACCGCATCACCGCCCTCAAGGCAGAGAAGAACGGCCTTGAGATACTCCTTGACAGTTTCAACCGCAGAAGCACCACCGTCAAAGGTGAGTATGAGGAAAAGCTTGCCCTCAGGGAAAGCGGTGAGAAGGAGATTGCCGAGCTTGAATCAAAGCGAAGCGCTAATTCCGAGCAGAAGAAGAAGCATCAGGAAGGCCTCTCTGCTCTCAAGAAGGAATATTTTGATATCACAGAAGAGCTCAGCGGCGCCAAGGCAGAGCTTAACGAGATGGCATCGGAGTTTAATGAGAAGCAGTCAAAGAAGAATGCCTTGGAAGAGTTGGAAAAGGGCTATGAAGGGTATTTCAGGAGTGTAAAGGCAATCCTTGCCGAGAACTTCGAGGGAGTACACGGAGTAGTATCCAAGCTCATTGATGTAGAGGATAAGTATGCCGTTGCCATTGAGATTGCCCTTGGCAACGCTATACAGAATATTATCGTGGATACGGAAGAGGATGCGAAAAAGTGCATTGCCTATCTTAAAAAAGGCAATGTGGGCAGAGCCACCTTCCTGCCCATATCCACCATCACCGGCACCTTCCTTGACAAGGAGCCTACTGATGAGAAGGGTTTTGTGGGTATTGCCTGCGACCTTTTGGATTGTGATGAGAAATACAGAGAGATATTTGTATCTCTCCTTGGCAGATGCGTAATTGCCGATACCATTGACAACGCAGTTGCCATTGCCAGAAAGTATGGATACAAATTCAAGATAGTCACCTTGGAGGGTGATATAGTTGCTGCGGGCGGTTCTATGACCGGTGGTAGCGTGAGGGATAACCAGAAGCTTCTCAGCAGAAGCAAGGATATTGATAAGCTCGCCTCCGACCTTGCAACACTCCAGAAAGATATTGATGACAAGGAAGACCTCATTGACACATTGAACGGCAAAATCCGTGAGATTGCGGAGAAGAAGCAGGTGTTTGACGAGGGCGTGGCAGAGTGCGACCACGAGGATGTACGTATAGGCGCATCCATTGAGCAGAAGAAGGTCTCCTTGGAGGAGATTGACAAATCCATTGCATCTCTTCAGGATGAAGAGGGTAATATGGTAAAAGAGATTGGCTCTATTGGTGACAAGAGCAAAGCTTTAGGCGAGGATATTACAAATGCCGAGGGTGAGGTAAGCCGTCTCAGAGGCATAATCAACGAGACAGAGCGGGAGTATATTGAGCTTGAGAATAAGAGGGATGAGAAGGCAAGAAACATCACCAACCTCAAGGTAGAACTTGCCAACCTCACCAAGGACGCAGAGTTAGTTAACGAGAGATGCTCTGCTATGCGTGCCAATATCACCGCCTATGGTGAGCAGATTAAAGCCAGATCCGACGAGAAGGTATCAATCGCAGGCACTATTGAGGAGCTCAAAGGCCAGATAGAATCCGCTCTTGGCGAGGCATCATCTACCCAGGATAGCCGTGACGGACTTGGCAGGAAGCTTGCCGAGTACAAGGAGAAGCAGGAGCAAGACACCACCGCCCTGCGTGAACTCCGTCGCAAAGGCAAGGAACAGAGCGAGATTGTGTATGTGCTCAATCAGGAGATTGCCAGAATTGAGAATAAACTCACAAGATACGAGGGTGAGAGTGAGCAGATTATAAATCGTCTGTGGGAAGACTATGAGCTCACCTACACCTCTGCCGAGGAATACAGAAAGGCAGATATCAACTTGAACGAAGCATCCAGGGATGCCAAGGCACTCAAAGCATCTATCAAAGCCCTTGGCAATATCAATATTGATGCTATTGACGAGTATAAGGCGGTTAAGGAGAAGTATGATTTCTTAACTTCCCAGAAGGCAGACCTTGACGAATCCAAGGAAAAGCTTGAGGGCATCATCTCCGAGATGCAGAGGGAGATGACAGTACGATTCAAAGAGGCGTTCGGTCTTATCAAAGAGAAATACGATGTGGTATTCAAAAAGCTCTTTGGCGGAGGTACGGCAAAGCTTTCTCTTACCGACCCTTCAAATGTGCTTGAAAGCGGTATTGAGATAGAGGTACAGCCCCCGGGCAAGAAGCTCCAGAGTCTGCTTCTTCTCTCCGGTGGTGAGAGGGCGTTCTCTGCCATAGCTCTGCTCTTTGCGGTATTGGAAGTGCGTCCCACACCGTTCTGTATTCTTGACGAGGTTGAGGCGGCCCTTGATGATGTTAACGTTTACCGATTCGCAGATTATGTGAAGAAATACAGCCATAAGACACAGTTTATAGTAGTTACCCACCGCCGTGGCACGATGGAAGCGGCAGACATAATGTATGGTGTTACCATGCAGGAGAAGGGTGTGTCAAAGGTACTTAAATTACAGCTTGAGCAGATGGAGGAACAGGATGTTTAAGTTTCTTAAAAAAGGCAAGAAGGGCGAACCCGATATGGTGGTTGAGGTGGAGACTCCGCCCACGCCCGCAGAAGAGACATTAGAGGAGTTGTTTCCCGAGACGATTCCCGAGATTATCACCCAAAGCGATGAGAAAGCGGTGGCAAGTGCAGAGGAGACAGTATGCGATACCACTGAAACTTACGAGGATTCCACAGATGAAGCGGTAGAGGATACCCCTGCAATCGCAGAGGAAGTCCCTTCAAAGAAAGGTTTCTTTGCCCGTCTTTCAGAGGGATTGCAGAAGACCAGAAGTTCTATCAACGGAGCGATAGATAATGTGTTCAAGGCCTTCGTCAAGATAGACGAGGAGCTTTTTGAGGAGTTGGAGGAGGCGCTTATCTGTGCCGATGTGGGTGTGAATACTGCCATGTATATTACAGGCAAACTCCGTGACACCGTAAAAGAACGTCGTATCACCGAGCCCGAGGCGGTGAAGGACGTAATCAAAGAGATAATAAGAGACATCCTCTCCCAGGGGGAGAGTGGGCTTGATATTTCGGGCAACCCTGCCGTTGTGCTTGTAATCGGTGTAAACGGCGTGGGTAAGACTACATCTATCGGCAAACTGGCAGCCAGACTCACCGCCCAGGGTAAGAAGGTCATCCTGGGTGCAGGTGATACCTTCCGTGCCGCTGCGGCAGACCAGCTCAAAATCTGGTCGGAGAGGGTGGGTTGCGATATAATCCGCCTTGATGAGGGTGCAGACCCTGCTGCTGTGGTGTTTGATACCATCGGTGCTGCCAAGGCAAGAGGTGCAGATGTTATAATATTTGACACCGCAGGCAGATTGCATAACAAGAAAAATCTTATGGATGAGCTCAATAAGATTTCAAGAGTGATAGACAGAGAACTCCCCGATACATCCAAGGAGATACTTCTTGTGCTGGATGCCACCACGGGTCAGAATGCCGTGTCTCAGGTGAAGCAGTTCCGCGAGGCGGCAGGTATCACGGGAATAATCTTAACCAAGCTTGACGGTACTGCAAAGGGCGGTATAGTGATTGCCATATCCCACGAGGAGAAAATCCCCGTTAAGTTCATCGGAGTAGGCGAGGGGATTGACGATATGCAACCCTTTGACCCCACAGACTTTGCAGATGCGGTGCTTGGAGAATGACCAATTTACTGAAACGGAGTTGATATAAATGACTTTCTACGATGCCAACCTTGACGGCAAATCAAAGAAAATCGGCTGGACAGCGGCAGTAGGCATACTGATTGCCTTTGCCCTTGTGTTTGCCCTGCGTCTTTATATAGAAGTTCAGGAGATAAAAGAACTGGGTGAGAAGTTCCTCACCGTGTTCTGGACCAACTTCACCGTTAAGACGGCATTTAACGTATTCAGCTTTTGTGTTGCCTTCGTGATGTTTTATTTAAGCACCCACTTCGTCTGCCGTAATATCAAAAAGACGGAGAGCCCCGTGCTTCATGTCCTCGATAAATTCTGGGGCAGAGCGCTTTTGTGCCTTGTGCTTTCCGCCGTGGCAGGAAGCTTTATCGGCGAGACGATGTATGACCGTTATCTGATGTTTATAAACAGTACTGATTTCGGCCTTGTAGACCCCATATTCGGATACGACATTGGCTATTATATTTTCAACCGCCCCTTCCTTGATGCTCTGGTAGACAGTTGGATATCTGTGTGGGTGGTTATAGTCCTTTACTGCATGGCGTGTTATGTGATTGTTTATGCGGTAAACGGACTCCTTAAATTCCGTGCAATCACCGAGTTGAAGCCTGTGGTATGGCACAATTCGGTAAATATAGTTATATTCTTTGTATTAAAAGCTGTCACCTACAAATTCCGCAGTGAAGAGGTGTTGTATTCTTCTGTGGGAGATTTTGCAGGTGCAGGTTATACGGCAATCAACGTATGGTACAATTTCTATCGTGTGGCACCCTATCTTCTCATTGCAATAGTTGTCCTTGCCCTTGTGTTTATGATTAAGGGTAAGTACAAGGCGATGTTGGTATCGGCACTTTCGTATCCTGCGATTCTTATTGCCGTATCCCTTGTGGCGCTGGGAGTGCAGAATCTCATCGCCGAGCCCAACGAGGCGGTGAAGGAGCTTCCCTATCTGGAACACAATATCACCTACACCAAGCTTGCCTATGGACTAAGCAGTGTCCGTGAGGCAGAATACAGTGCCGATACGGAGCTTACTACAGACGTGATAGGCGCAAACAGGGATAGTCTTGACAGTATCCGAATCACCGACTTCAGCGCCACCCTCAATGCCTTCAACTCTCTTCAGGGCATCCGAAATTATTATAAATTCAATGATACCGACATTACTCTTTATGATATAAACGGCAAACCCACAATGGTATCGTTGGCGGGCAGAGAATTGGATAAGGATAACCTTTCCGATTCCGCCAAGAACTATGCCAACGAGGTGTTTAGATTCACCCACGGCTTCGGCGCAGTTATGAGCCCTATGAACAAAGTCACCACAGAGGGTCAACCCCACTTTGTTATTAAAGATATTCCCACGGTATCAGGAGAGGGCGCACCCAAGATCAGTGAACCCCGTATCTACTATGGCGAAACCTATGAGGATTATGTGGTGGTAAACTCATCTGTAAAAGAGATTGACTATTACGACAGTTCCGAAGAAGTGGAATATGCTTATAAGGGCAAGGGCGGTATATCCCTTGGCTTCTTTAACCGATTGGTATATTCAATAAAAAACGGTGATTTCAGGATGTTTGTATCCCAGTTCATCACCCGGGACAGCCGAATCCTCATTAACCGCAATGTATCGGAGAGGGTGAGCAAGGCGGTACCGTTTTTAACCCTTGACCCCGATCCCTATATGGTGATAGACGGAGCGGGAAGACTCAAATGGATAGTGGATTGCTACACCACCTCGTCCTATTACCCCTACTCCCAGAGCTATGGTGATATCAACTACATCCGCAACAGTGCCAAGGCGGTGGTAGATGCCTATGACGGCACTATCGATTTGTATGTGACTGATAAGGCAGACCCCATCATCCAGACGTATATGAAGATGTATCCCGGCGTGTTTACCGACGCACCCGTGCCGCAGGATATCCGCTCTCATATGGTGTATCCCGAGTATCTTTTCACCATTCAGGCACAGATGTATGCTAAATACCACGTAACAAACCCCAATACCCTTTATAATAAGTCTGACCTCTGGGTATTCTCCAGGGAGAAGCACGGCAAGAACGAACAGGATATCGTGCCCTATTATAACCTTATGGATGTGGCAGAACTCCCCGGGGATGACAACTTTATCATAATGGTACCCTACACCCTTGCCAATAAGAACAACATGGTGGGTTGGCTTGCCGCAAGTTGTGATGGGGACAGTTACGGAAGTCTGGTAGCATATCACTTCCCCAAGGGCAAGAATGTGTATGGCACTATGCAGATAGAAAACCGTATCGACAGTGATCCCGCTATTTCAAGGGAGATGACCCTGTGGGGTCAGGGCGGATCCAACGTAATCCGTGGTAATATGCTGGTAGTGCCCGTAGGTGGTGCGCTTATATATATTGAACCCATCTATATTGCATCTGGTGCAAACCCTGCCGAGACAATCGGCACTATCCCCGAACTCAAACGAGTAATTGTAGCTTATGGAGATAAAATTGTAATGGAACCCACCCTTGACGAGGCCCTTGCCAAGGTGTTCAGCTCAGCCACTCCGCCGTCGGCGAGTGTGACTCCCCCCGACGCAGAGGATACCACTCCCCCGGATGAGACCGTAGAGAATCCATCTGCCCCGAATCTTAACGATACCATTGACCGACTCACCTCAGGCTATAAGTCGGCTATGGACAAAATCAAAGAGGGTAACTGGAAGGACTTTGGTGATGATATGTCCCGTCTTGACAGCGTAATAAAGGAACTGGAGGGTTTCCGTAAATAAAAAATTGTAAATTTTACAAAAAATTTGTAAATACACTTGAAATTTAGAGGAAAAACAAATACAATAGTATTGTATAATGAATACCTTGCGGTTTTTAACGTAACGGGACATAAAATGAGGAGGATTTTCACAAATGATAGCTCACGGCAAAAACATTAAAATTTTTACCGCCAATTCAAATCCGGAGTTTGCTCAAAAGATTGCAGAACATCTTGGTCTTGCTCTTGGTAAGGCAGAGGTAGGCAAGTTTTCAGATGGCGAGGTTTATGTAAACATCGGAGAGACCGTACGCGGAAGCGACGTGTTTGTAGTACAGTCCACCTGTTCACCCGTAAATGATAACATAATGGAGCTTCTCATTATGATTGATGCTTTCAAGAGAGCATCTGCAGGCAGAATCACAGCAGTTATCCCTTATTTCGGATATGCCCGTCAGGATAGAAAGGCAAAGGCAAGAGACCCGATCTCTGCCAAGTTGGTTGCCGACCTTATTGCAACCGCAGGGGCTGACCGTGTGCTTACAATGGATTTGCATGCACCCCAGATTCAGGGCTTCTTCAACATCCCCGTTGACCACCTTGTTGGTATGCCCGTACTCAGCAAATATTACAAAAACAAAATCAAGGATTCAGGCAATGAAACAGTAGTTGTATCTCCTGACCTTGGCAGTGTTACAAGAGTAAGAGCGTTCGCACAGAAGATTGATGTGCCGATCGCTATAGTTGATAAGCGTCGTCCCAAGGCAAATGTTTCCGAGGTTATGAACATCATCGGTGACATCAAGGATAAAGACATCATCCTCTTAGACGATATGATCGACACCGCAGGCACTATCGTTAACAGCGCTAATGCTTTGAAGGAAAGAGGCGCAAAGAACGTATACGCTTGCTGTACTCACGCAGTGCTTTCAGGCCCTGCAATCGAGAGAATTCAGGCGTCTGCCATAGACGAGCTTATGGTACTTGACACCGTTCCCCTCACCGAGGAGAAGAAGATTGACAAGATCAAGACCATGAGTGTTGCCAGTGTATTCGGCGAAGCAATCGAGAGAATCTATGAAGACTTGTCAGTGAGCACATTGTTTTCTTGATAAATAATTTTGTTTAATAATACTTAGATAACAGAGTACATTAAATATGTACTCTGTTTTACTCTATTTTAGATTGAAAGGGAGATATGTTATGTATATTATCGCAGGCCTTGGCAACCCCGAAGCTAAATACGAAAATACCCGTCACAACATCGGTTTTCACGCCGTTGATGTGATTTGTCGTAAATATAATATCAACCTTTCCAAATCAAAATTCAAGGCCATCTACGGCGAAGGTATTATCGGCGGAGAGAAGGTAATAGTGGCAAAGCCACAGACCTATATGAATTTAAGCGGTGAAGCCATCAGAGATATGGCAACCTTTTATAAGGTAGACCCGTCAGATATTATCGTTATATTTGATGACGTCAGCTTAGACCCCGGCAGGATGAGGATTCGTGCCTCCGGCTCTGCAGGCGGTCATAATGGTATAAAGTCCATCATCTATCAGCTCAATTCTCAGGATTTTCCCCGCATTAAGATAGGCGTAGGCGCACCACCTCATGCAGATTTTGATCTGGCAGACTATGTGCTTGGTAAATTCACCCCCGATGATATCAAGGCCATAGAGCCGATTTTGATTGACACCGCCGATGCGGTAGAGGGTATTATCAGGCACGGTATAGCCGATGCTATGAATAAATTTAACAGGAAGCGTGATTAAATGAAGGCATTCGCAGATATGCTTTCTTTCGTAGGGGAGTTTACAGAAATATGTGACCATTTAAGAAACGGTCGCACTCCCGTCACGGTGACGGGCACTACGGGCAGCCAGAGGAGTCATTTTGTGTACTCCGTATCATCTGCCCTTGATAAAAAGTGTCTGGTTATTGCCTCCGACGAGACGGAAGCGTATAAGTTGTATTTAGACCTTTCATATTTTTTTGGAGATAACGTATTGCTTTTTAAGACAAAGGAATACGTTTTTTATGATGTGGATTCTTCCTCCAGACGTGGTGAGACTGACCGCATCAGGACGCTTTCTGCCATAGACGATGCCAAAGTGGTGGTGACCAGCATCTCCGCCCTTGCCCAATACACCTTGCCTGTCGAATATTTAAAAGACCATAGCATACGAATCGTATCGGGTGAGGAGACAGAGTTTGACAGCTTACCCCAACGCCTTACTTTCCTCGGATATAAGAGAGTGAGCGCCGTTGAGGGTGTGGGCCAGTATAGTATACGTGGCTCTATTGTGGATGTGTTCACCCCTGCCCACGATAGCCCTGTGCGAATAGAGTTTTTCGGTGATGAGGTGGATTCAGTAAGATTTTTCAGTCCCGTCACCCAGATTTCCGAGCAGACGGCGGATACCGCCCTTATCACCCCTGCCAGAGAACTCCTCTACACCGAGGAGGAAGGGAATAAGGTGGCAGATAAGATAAGAGGGTTAAAGAATGAGAACCTCTCTGCAGATATCGAGAGATTTGATACTGACCGCTACTTCCCGTCAAATGATAAATATCTGACCTTTTTCTATAAAGAACTTCCCACCCTTTTTGATTATATAGATGAGGATTGGTGCGTGTTTATGGATGAACCCTCCATGAGCGCAGAAAGATGCAAGGTGGCATCCGAGGAACTTTCCGAGATAGTGTGTGAACTCCTTGATAAAGGCCTTTTCCCCACCCATAAGGGCAAATTTATGCTCACCTATGATGATGTGGTGGGTAAAATAGGCAAGAGATCACTTGTCACAATGAGTATGCTCTCTTATGACACCCCGGGATTCCGCCCAAAAGCGCTCATCCCCATCACCGCCAAGACATTGCAGAGCTACGAGGGCAGGATGGAGTTTCTCCTTGAAGATATTGAATTCTGGTCAAGGAATCATTACCGCACCATTATCCTTACATCTTCCAATGTGAAGGCTAATAACCTGTGCCGGGAACTGACTGACCGCAACATCCCCTGCTTTGTATCGGATAACCCCTCCCGCATACCCGAGGCGGGTGAGGTGGAGATATCCCTGGGCAATATCGGCAAGGGCTTTGAGTATCCCACGGCGCGCCTTGCAGTAGTTAGCGAGGGCGAGATGGCTCGTCCCAAAAGGAGAGAGCAACGTAAATCTAACTCCCGCAAGGCAATCAAGAGTTTCAGTGAGCTCAATATGGGCGATTATGTAGTCCACAAGACCCACGGCATAGGCAGATATGCGGGTGTGGAGCAACTCACCGTTGATAAGGTTATCAAGGATTATATCAAGATTAAATATAAAAATAACGACGTTCTCTATGTGCCTACGGGGCAACTGGATGTACTTCATAAATACATCGGTGCCGAGGCAAAGAACGTGAAGCTCAACTCCCTTGGGGGAAGCGATTGGAACCGTACTACCGCAAGGGTAAAGGAGAGCGTTGCCAAAATGGCGGAGGAACTCATCCGCCTATATGCAGAGCGTAGCACCGTGGCGGGTCACCGCTACCCACCCGACACCCCCTGGCAGAAGGAGTTTGAAGACGGATTCCCCTATGAAGAGACCGCCGACCAGACCCGTTCTATAGCCGAGGTAAAGGCGGATATGGAGCAGGGGAAGAGTATGGATCGTCTTCTCTGTGGTGACGTTGGCTACGGCAAGACGGAGGTGGCTATGCGAAGCGCCTTCAAGTGTGTGATGGATTCTATGCAGGTGGCATACCTTGTGCCCACCACCATCTTAGCCCAACAGCACTATAATAACTTCTGCGCCCGTATGAAGGATTTCCCCATAAAGATAGAGATGATGTCCAGGTTCAGGACAAAAAAACAACTTGAAGATATAGCAAGACGTGTTTCCGAGGGTAAGGTGGATATCGTAATCGGTACCCACAGGATACTGCAGAAGGATGTGAAGTTCAAGAATTTAGGCCTTCTTATTGTTGACGAGGAGCAACGCTTCGGTGTAGGCGATAAGGAGCGCCTTAAAGAGATAAAGACCAATGTGGATGTGCTTACTCTGTCTGCCACACCTATTCCCCGCACATTGCACATGGCAATGGTGGGCATCCGTGACCTGAGCGTGCTCACCGAGCCGCCCCAGGACAGATTCCCCGTCCAGACCTTTGTGCTGGAGAAAAATGACGGTGTGATTAAGAACGCCGTCGATAGAGAACTTTCCCGTGGCGGTCAGGTGTATTATCTGTATAATCGTGTAGAGGGAATAGAGCACAAAGCCGCCAAACTCAAAGAACAGTTCCCCGACGCCACCATAGAGATTGCCCACGGCAAGATGAGTGAATCTCAGCTGGAGCAGATAATGATGCGCCTTATGGAGGGTGAAGTGGATATTTTGGTATGCACTACCATAGTAGAGACGGGTCTTGACGTGGCGAATGTGAATACCATTATCATAGAAAATGCGGATAAACTGGGACTTTCCCAGTTATATCAGCTTCGTGGCAGGGTAGGCAGGTCCAACCGTCTTGCCTATGCATATCTCACCTATGACAGAAGCAAGGTATTGGATGCCACCGCTCAGAAACGCCTTCAGGCCATCAGGGAATTCACTGAGTTCGGCTCGGGATTCAAGATTGCCATGCGGGATCTGGAGATCCGTGGCGCAGGCAACCTTCTCGGCAAGGAGCAACACGGCAATATGAATCTGGTGGGTTATGATATGTATTGTATGCTTTTAGAGGAGGCGGTCAACGAGATTAAAGGAGTTGAGGCTCCTGTAAGTAGCGAGGTGACGGTAGAGCTTCGCACCGATGCGTATATCCCCAAGGAATATATTGAGTTTGAGTGGCAGAGGGTAGAGATGTATAAAAAGATTTCTGCTATTGAGAGCGAGTCGGATTTCTATGATGTCACCGATGAATTCATAGACCGCTTCGGCGAGATTCCTCAGAGCGTACTCAACTTACTTGATGTAGGGCATATCAAATGCCTTTGCCGAGGTGCGGGTATCGGCGAGGTGGTGCAGAAGGGTGATGTGATAGAATTCATATCCGACGGCACCGCAGACGGCAGTAAAGCGATTGCCCTTGTGAATGAATACAGAGGCAAAATCCGTCTTGGTACCGAGGGCACCCCATCCCTTAAATACTACTTTGAGCCACCTATGCTTTCTAATATTAAGATTGTATTACAAAAGCTCGCAAAATAAAGACCTCAAAGAAATTGTACTGTATAATTACGCTATATAACTGTATACAATTTCTTTTGAGGAAGGATGAAATATTATGAAAATGAGAAAGATTTTATCAGCCATCATATCTGTATGCCTCACGATCAGTATGATCGCAGGATGCAGAGTCGTAGATAACACTTACGTAGCAGAGGTTAACGGTGAGAAGATCACCAGAGCGGAGTATATATTCTTCCTTGCGCAGATGCAGGGTAATATGCTTCAGCAGGCAGGCGTTACCGAGCCCGAGGAGTACGAGAATTTCTGGAAGACCACCGAGATTGACGGCAAGAAAGCCCTTGATGTGGCGAAATCTCAGGCTTTGGAAGATGCAATTGAAATCCGTGTAATCTGCCAGAAGGCAAAGGAACTCGGTATTGAGCTCAATGACGACAAGAAGGCAGACATAGAGGATCATATTGCCAACGAGATTTCCCAGTACAACAGCAGTGAGGCCTTCTATGCTTCCCTTGAGAAGATGGGCACAACCTTTGATGCATACAAAAACTGGATAACATCTATCTATGTGGCAAATAGCGTTGCTACTGAATTCCTCGCAGATGATAGCATAATCGCTTCTGATGAAGAGGTGTTTGAGAGCATTAAGAGCACATATATCAAAGCAAAGCACATCCTCCTTCTTACAACAGATAAAAACACAGGTGAGCCTCTCACAGGCGTTGCTTTGAATGCAGTCAAGGAGAAGGCGAACTCACTTCTTAAGAGAATCAAAGCCGGTGAGGATTTTGATAAGCTTATGATGGACAACACCGAGGACCCCGGCATTATGACCGAGCCCGATGGTTATATCTTTGGTAAGGGCGAAATGGTGCCCGAGTTTGAGACCGCCGCTTACGCTCTTAAAGAGGGCGAGGTAAGTGATATCGTAACCACAAGCTATGGTTTCCACATCATTAAGAGAGAGCATCTTGAGCTTACCCAGAGTAAGATTGACGAATACTTTATAAGTGAGCAGAACAAACTCACCGAGAACACCATACAGGAGAAATTCACCAAGTGGATAGAAGAATCTGATGTAAAGATTCAGGAGAAAGTTGTAGCCAAGATGAAGGCATTTTAATTACGCACACAGACCCGTCGTCGTAAGGCGACGGGTTGAATTATATAATTGACTTTTTTGTGTATTATATAGTAAAATGAGTTTGAAAGAAAAGGGTGATTTCAATGCGTGATTATAAATATGAGACGGAAAGACGAGTAGAGTTTATCCGTGATCTCGTGGCAAAGACGGGGTCAAAGGGTATAGTGTTCGGCAATAGCGGAGGAAAGGACAGCGCCCTTGTGGGAATACTCTGCAAGATGGCGTGTGATAACACCGTTGGCGTGATTATGCCCTGCGAATCCAAGCGCAATTTCGGTGAGGATGCCGACCACGGCAATCTTCTGGCAGATCAGTTCAAGATAGAGACCCGCACGGTAGACCTTACCGAAGTGAAGTCCGCACTCAAATCTGCCATTGCACCCGTTACAGAGATCAACTCCACTGCGGATATCAATATCCCGCCCCGCCTTCGTATGACCACCCTCTATGCCATAGGCGCATCCGAGGGCAGACTGGTGGCAGGCACGGGTAACCGCAGTGAGATATATATGGGCTACTTCACCAAATGGGGTGACGGCGGATGCGATTTTAATCCAATCGCCGACCTTACCGCAGGTGAGGTGTTCGAATTTTTAAGATATTTAGATGCTCCCGATGAGATAATCAGCAAACCCCCTTCCGCAGGTCTTTATGAAGGACAGACGGATGAGGCGGATATGGGTGTCACCTATAAAGCCATAGACGAATATATACTAAATGGCAATGCCCATGCCAATGATGCAGAGATTATCAGACGTTACCACTCAGGTAGCCACCACAAGAGGAGAATGCCCCTCTGGTACGGTTGGGATGAGCTTGATTGATTAAAATGAATAGTACTAATAATCCAAAACTGACAGGTGTTGCCAAAACATTGAGAAGGAGTATGACAAAAGAGGAAAGACATTTGTGGTACGATTTCTTAAAAACTCTGTCTGTAACTGTAAACAGGCAAAAGGTCATAGGCGATTATATTGTTGATTTTTATATCGCAACGGCAAAAATTGTGATTGAACTTGATGGCTCGCAACATTATGAAGATAAAGGAAAAGAGAGTGATTTTCAAAGAGATGCTTTTTTAAGCGGATTGGGAATCAAGGTGTTAAGATATTCAAATGCGGATGTTAATCAAAGATTTGAGGGTGTTTGTCAGGATATATTGAATAATATAGACACCTCATCAGTCAACTCTGTATAAGTTCCACCAGCGAAATCGAAGATTTCGGGTGTCACTTAACTTCGTGACAGCTTCCCCTCAAGGGGAAGCCTTGTTCTCTTTGCTTTACAAAGCAAAGAGAAGATATAGAAGTTATGTAGGATGAAAAGCCTTTCCTCTTGGGTGATGTCCCGATATGGTCTTTGGTTCAGCCTTTCAAAGCCTTCCCCTTGAGGGGAAGGGGGACCGCTTGCGGTGGATGAGGTGTAAATAAACAAAAACTTAAGGAGGTGTGAATATGGTTGATGTTTGTCTGCCGGGTACCGGCGGGATGCTTCCCCTTGTGCGCAGATACCTTACCTGTTGCTGGATAGAGGTTATGGGCAAGGCGATACTTATCGATTGCGGTGAGGGTACTCAGGTGGCGCTCTCCGATGCGGATTGTAAGGTAAGCCGAATGGAGTGTCTGCTTATTACCCATTTTCACGCCGACCATATATCAGGTCTCCCCGGCCTTATGCTCACCCTCGGTAATCAGGGCAAGACCACACCCCTTGTTATTGCAGGTCCGAGGGGATTGGGCCACGTGGTGTCAAGCCTTCTGGTGATTGCCCAGAAGCTCCCCTTTGAGATAATCGTGAAGGAACTCTCACCCAAAGAGTGTGAATCCTTCTCCATAGCAGGCCTTGATATTGAAACTCTGCCTTTAAGGCATCGTATCCCCTGCCTTGGATATAGCATCACCTATCGCAGAAAACCGGTATTTAATCCCGATAAAGCAGCTGCCCTCAATATCCCCGTCACTTTTTATAAGAATCTCCATGCAGGTGAGACGGTGGAGTATGATGGCAAGGTGTTCACTCCCGACATGGTGCTTGATGGCGAAAGAGCACCCTTTAAGGTGACATATTGCACCGACACATCTCCCTTTGACGGGATGTCGGATTTTGCGAGAGGGTCAGACCTTTTCATCTGCGAGGGAATGTATTGTGATGAGGAGATGCGGGATAAGATGGACGAGAAGCACCATATGCTTTTCTCCGATGCCGCAACCATTGCAAAGAATGCGGATGTGCCTGAGCTCTGGCTCACCCATTACAGCCCCGCTCTCGTAAAGCCGAAGGACTATGAGGAAAAGGTGCAATCCATCTTCCCCAATACCGTAATATCCTGCGACGGCATGAAGAAAACAATTAATAAGGAATAAAAGCAAAACACCTTGCAACAGAGCAAGGTGTTTTTGTACGACAAAAATTATTGAAGATAATTTGAAATAAAACCCCCGTTGCAATCGCAACGGGGGGATGTTTGTTATGATGCCAATCAGAATTCGAGTTTGCTCTCGATATAGGGGATAAGTTCGTCTATCTTGAGAGTAATCTGCTCCATGGTGTCACGGTCACGAACTGTAACTGTGCCGTTTTCCTCGGAGTCAAAGTCGTAGGTCACGCAGAAGGGAGTACCAATCTCGTCCTGTCTGCGATATCTCTTACCGATACTACCTGCGTCATCATACTCACACATAAATTTGGAAGCGAGCTTCTCGTAGAGCTTTCTTGCATTTTCTGAAAGCTTCTTTGAAAGAGGAAGCACTGCCACCTTGATAGGAGCAAGGGCAGGATGCAAACGCATAACCACTCTCTTATCGCCTTCGCCAACCTCTTCCTCGTCGTATGCTTCAACTAAGAATGCGAGGGCCACTCTGTCTGCGCCCAATGAGGGTTCAACACAGTATGGTACGTATTTTTCGTTGGTGATAGGATCTGTATATTCCAGATTCTCGCCTGAGTGCTGAGCGTGCTGTTTGAGGTCAAAGTCGGTTCTGTCGGCAATGCCCCAGAGTTCGCCCCAACCGAAGGGGAACATAAACTCAATATCAGTAGTAGCGTTGCTGTAGTGAGAAAGTTCCTCGGGAGCGTGGTCACGGAGTTTCAGGTTGTCCTCTTTAATACCGAGGGAGAGGAGCCAGTTTTTGCAGAAGTCTTTCCAGTAAGCGAACCATTCAAGGTCAGTACCCGGTGCGCAGAAGAACTCAAGTTCCATCTGCTCAAACTCTCTTGTACGGAAGATGAAGTTACCGGGGGTGATTTCGTTACGGAATGACTTACCGATCTGACCGATACCGAAGGGGATCTTCTTACGTGTTGTACGCTGAACGCTCTTGAAGTTAACGAAAATACCCTGCGCAGTCTCAGGACGGAGATAAATCTCGGAGGTGGAATCCTCTGTTACGCCCTGGAAGGTCTTGAACATAAGATTGAACTTACGGATATCTGTGTAGTTGAGTTTACCGCATTTGGGGCAGACTACGTTGTTCTCCTTGATGAACTCGAGCATCTTCTCGTTGCTCCAGCCGTCAGCAGTAACGGACTCGCCTTTTTCGTGATAGTAATCCTCAATGAGTTTGTCTGCACGGTGTCTGCTCTTGCATTCTTTACAGTCCAGAAGGGGATCGGAGAAACCGCCCACGTGACCTGATGCAACCCACACCTGAGGATTCATAAGTATAGCGGCATCCTGACCTACGTTGTAGGGGGATTCCTGAATAAACTTTTTCCACCAGGCTCTCTTTACGTTGTTCTTGAATTCCACACCCAAAGGACCATAATCCCAGGAGTTGGCAAGACCGCCATAAATTTCAGAACCGGGATACACAAATCCTCTGCCTTTACAAAGGGCAACGATTTGTTCCATTGTCTTTTCTGTATTAAGCATGGCACAACCTCCAAATTATTATAATTATATATTTACTCTATTCTAAATAAATAAGTAGGTTTTGTCAAGGAATATTTGATGTTTTCGGCAATATGTATATATAAAATGCTTTTTACGGGGTGGGACTATGGCGAAAAAAGAATTGAGAGACATATTCCCCGTGGTTTCCTGTATTGTGGGTACGATTATCGGTGCGGGATTTGCTTCGGGGCAGGAGATAATGACCTTCTTTGTCGGCTACGGCAAGTTCGGTGGGTGGGCGATTGTGCTCAGTGGTGTGCTCTTTGCCATGTATATGTACTTTGTGATGGGCAGGGTGCGAAGTGATGGTATCACCACATTCAGAGAATATTTTGATTTTGTATCCCACAAGGGATTTGTGGTGTTTATGGAGGCGGTGTCCTATTGCTTTATGGGTGCGTCTTTCGTGGTAATGGTGGCAGGTAGCGGTGCGGTGGCAGAGGAATTCGGCGGAGAGAGGATCCTGGGCATACTCTTTATGGCAATCTTTTGCGGATGCGTGTTCATAAAGGGCGCAGAGGGTATGGTGAAGGTGAATTCCTTTATGACACCCCTTATCATAACGGGGATTGTGGCGGTATCTGTAATGGGGCTTTATGATACGGCTCCCACATTTGCATCAGAGGGGATGAGGCTGATTGCCGATAACCCCGTCACTTCCGCTATATTGTATGTAAGCTATAACACCGTCACCTTAATCGGTGTGCTTATCCCCATAAAGCACAGGCTGACATCTAAAAAGGTCACGACTGTATCTGCAGTATCAAGCGGTATCGCCCTTGGTGTTATGGGACTCATCATATGGTATCTGCTGTGGCGTGGGGGAGAAAGCATAGCCACCCGTGAGGTGCCAATGCTATATATCGCCTCCCTCGGCTCCGATATGGCATACACCTACGGCATGGTGCTGTATATGGCAATGATCACCACGGCGGCGAGCTCGGGCTATGCCTTTGTGACGTATCTTAAAGACAAGACCCGCCTCCCCCTGCCGTTACTGTCCGTTACTCTGTGCGCTCTTGCCGTTCCCTTGAGTTTATTCGGCTTTTCTGATCTGGTGGATAAACTTTATAAATTTTTCGGTATATTGGGCCTGGCCGTTCTGGTGCTTGTTTTCTATGACGGATTAAAGAGGATGCTTCGTTAAATATGTGTTGACAAAACGAATATAAATGTTTATAATATATAAAATATTGAGTACATATAAATGTATATAAAAGGAGAGATCCATAAATGGCAGTGAGTGCTAAGAAGGTTATTCTCACACCCGAGGGTGTCAAGAAGCTGGAAGCAGAGCTTGAGTACCTCAAGGTGACCAAACGCAAGGAGATTGCGGAGAAGATCAAGATTGCAAGAGGTTTCGGAGATTTGTCCGAAAATGCCGAATACGACGCAGCCAAGGATGAGCAGGGCAAGATGGAGATTCGTATCGTTGAGATAGAGAAGATGCTCCGCAACGCCCAGATTGTAGACGAGACAGATGTAGACACCAATGTTGTAGGTATTTGTGCCAAGGTAACTGTTCTTGACCTGGAATTTGACGAGGAGGAGACCTTTATGATAGTTGGCTCCACCGAGGCAGACCCCAATAAGAACAAGATTTCCGACGAGTCCCCCATAGGCAGAGCCCTTATCGGTAAGACCAAGGGTGAGACCGTAGATATCGAGACCCCCGGCGGTATAGTACAGTACAAGATATTAGATATAAGCAAATAAGGAGATATACAAATGAGTGATAACACAAGAGAAAATGCTCCTCAGGAACTTGATTTGAATGAGATTCTTAAAGTTCGTCGTGACAAGCTTAAAGAACTTCAGGATGGCGGAAATGACCCCTTTGAAATCACCAAGTATGAGAAGACCCACGCCACCACAGAGATCAAGGATAATTATGATGAATTAGAGGGCAAGCAGGTATCGGTTGCCGGCCGTCTTATGAGTAAACGTGTAATGGGTAAGGCTTCTTTCTGCCATATTCAGGACAGAGACGGACAGATACAGTCCTACGTTGCCAGAGACTCCCTCGGTGAAGAGGAATACAAGGCATTCAAGAAGCTTGATATCGGTGATATGGTAGGTATCGAGGGTGAGGTGTTCAAGACCAAGACAGGTGAGACATCTATCCACGCTGCCAAGGTTACCCTTCTTGCCAAGTCCCTTCTTCCTTTGCCCGAGAAATATCACGGTCTTAAGGATACTGACCTCCGTTATCGTCAGAGATACGTTGACCTTATCGTTAACCCCGAGGTTAGAAACACCTTCATCACCAGAAGCCGTATTATAAAGCACATAAGAGAGTTCCTTGATGCAAGGGGCTTTATAGAGGTTGAAACTCCCATACTTAATACTATCGCAGGCGGTGCTTCTGCCCGTCCGTTTATTACACATCACAACACCCTCGATATGCAGATGTATCTGAGAATCGCTCCCGAGCTTTATCTTAAACGTCTTATCGTTGGCGGTCTTGAGAAGGTGTACGAAATCGGCAGAAACTTCCGTAACGAGGGTATGAGCATCAAGCACAATCCCGAGTTCACCACAATCGAGCTTTACGAAGCATACACCGACTACCACGGTATGATGGATATCACCGAGGATATGTTCGTGTATGTGTGCGAGAATGTGCTCGGCACCACCGATATCACCTATCAGGGCACAGAGCTCCATCTCGGCAAGGGCTGGGAGAGAATCTCCATGATAGATGCGGTTAAGAAGTATGGTAATATCGACTTCAACACTATCGAGACAGACGAAGAAGCACGTGCAGCACTCAAGGCTGCTCATATAGAGGTAGAGGGTAACCCCACCAGAGGCGAATGTATCAATATCGCCTTTGAGGAAAAGGTAGAGGATAACCTGGTTCAGCCCACCTTCATTACTGACTACCCCGTAGAGGTATCACCCCTTGCCAAGAGAAAACCCTCTGATCCCCGTCTCACCGAGAGATTTGAGTTCTTCATTATGGGCAGAGAGTACGGCAACGCCTTCTCCGAGCTTAATGACCCCATCGATCAGAAGGGCAGATTTATGGCACAGGTAGCCGCGAGAGAAGCAGGAGACGAAGAGGCGCAGATGATGGACGAAGATTTCATCAATGCACTTGAATATGCAATGCCCCCCACGGGCGGTCTCGGTATCGGTGTTGACCGACTTGTAATGCTCCTCACCGACTCCTACTCAATCCGTGACGTATTGCTGTTCCCAACAATGAAGCCATTGGATAAGTAAACCCAGTGTTTATGCGGGTTAGAGGGTGTTAAGTGGTAAAATTTACGCCCATTTTACGCCCAAAATTTAATAACTTATACAAAAAGATTTATGCAAGAATTAATCCCCAAAGTGAAAGTAATATCACTTTGGGGATTGTTTTATTTGTGCATTTGGGACAACTATCTCATTGGTAGTTGTCCTGTTTTAATTTAGGAAATATATACTGTAAATTTCAATGAAACTTACAAATGGTAATTTCAAAGAAAAAAGTCTAAAATTAAAAGTATAAGTATGATTTGGAGGTGAAACACAAATGGAAGCAAAAGATTTTGCAGATATTTATGAGGAAATTGCCGTTGCAGCAGGTGCAGAAACTGCTGTTAAAATACATAAATTGTTTAAAGGTCAGCA
>JAZOWA010000052.1:0-2335 GCA_045659025.1 Clostridia bacterium | reverse complement strand
CGAAGCAGTTTTGGATTAGATGTTTTTCGATTCAGAGAAGTAAAAAAATGCAGACAATACTGACGTATGTCTGCATTTTTTGCGCACTATTAACGGAAAACGGCAAACCAAAACCAATTTATCCCTAAGAAGCACCGCCGTAATCGGAGTGCTTTCTTTATTATCTCTGTTTCTGTGAACCTACGGGGTTTACGATACTGAAACCTACGTTTACCAAGTGGTCCGCCACTCTTTCCAGGCCGGAGATGACGGATGAATAATAAGGACTCACGTCCACACTGCAGTTGCCCTCGGCAAGACGGGCAAAGTGGCCTGCGATGAGTTCTTTCTTCATAGCGTCAACCCCCTCCTCAAGCTGAGTGAGTTCGGGAAGGCGTGTGCGATTGAGAGTCTCAAAGGCATTGGCAGATATCTCAAACATATCCATAACGTCTTTGCGCATTGTGGAGATGCCCTTGCGAGCGTTTTCCGAGAAGGTGATACCCTTCTTAATCATCTCAAGGCCAATCTCGTGGAAGTTCTCTGCGTGGTCACCGATACGTTCAAGGTCGTTTACAACGTGGAAGTAAGAACCGATAATATTCTCTTCCGTACCTTCAACCTCAGCAGAAAGCTTAATCAAAAATGCTGTAAGAGCGCCATTGGTGTAGTCAATAATCTCCTCGTTGCCTACGATGGTGTCGTTGTGCTCGTCTGAGCCGGTATCCATAGCAGTAAAGCAAAGACGGATATTTTCAAGCACCAGAGCCAGCATATAGTCAATTTCTTTCTTAACCTGCATAAGAGCAACAGGGGGAGTAGCAAGGAGTCGTTCGTCCACGTACTTGAGGGATTTGGTCTCCTCTTCGTCTTGCTTGTCCTTTACAACGGTGCAGGAATACTTCACAAACTGCTTAACAAAGGGTAAAAGGATTGCCGTGGTAGTCACATTGAATATAACGTGGAAAATCGACACCCTCATCTGCAAAGACATAGCATCATCACCGGGGAACAGTGACGCCAGAAGATTTACTGCCTGCTCTCTGAATATCCAGATAATTGCGGTAAACACCGCCGTACCAATCACGTTGAAGGCAAAGTGTATAAATGCCACACGTTTGGAGTTGGCATTAGCACCAACAGAGGCAAGGAGTGCGGTTACACAAGTACCGATATTGGCGCCAAGGATGATAAAGAGGGCCAGTTCAAGGGGCAACACCTTAGTACCAACCATGGTGATTACCACACCGGTAGCCGCAGAAGAACTCTGCACAAGGGCGGTGAAAACCACACCCACTAAGATAAGAAGCAAGGGGAAATCAATCACCTTGAAAACGCCTGTAAACAAGCTCTCAACCAAAGGATTGCCAAAGGCCTGCTCACTGCTCATGATGTTAAGGCCCACAAATATCAGACCCAGACCACTACACAAGCCGCCTGCTATCTTCACCTTTTCCTTATCGGAAAATCCCATCATAACTCCCGCAAAAGCCAGGAGATACATTGCCATATTGAAAAAATCGTTCTTTAATGCCACCAACACACCGGTGATGGTAGTACCGATATTTGCACCCATGATAATGGGGGTTGCCTGCATAAGGGTCATAACTCCTGCATTTACAAGACCGATTACCATGACAGATGTGGCAGAAGAACTCTGGATAATAGCCGTCACACCGGCACCGATACCCACGCCTGAGAAACGGTTGTTGCTTATCTTACCCAGCATCCTCTTCATTCCCTGACCGGCACTACGCTCTAAGGCATCACCCATGAAGTTCATACCTACTATGAAAACACCTACACCGGCAAGAAGCCATATTAAGCTCTCTATAAGTTGCATAATTTCCTGTGCTGTCAACATATAAGTACTCCTTTTATCATTTGTTAATCATAATCCAAACATATACCAATTATAAGATACCATAAATATGTTCTTTTTTCAATACAAACAGCAATATTTTATATGACAATATTTTTATAAAACAATAAAAATGGCATCGCAGAAGCAATGCCATTTTTATTATCTGTTATTTAATTATTTGCCGAGGATTGTAAGAAATCTTACAAACAATGTAGCGGCTTCTGCTCTTGTAGCATTTCTCTGAGGAGCAAAGCTACCATCTGTGTTACCCTTAAGGATACCGAGCTTAGTTGCTGTCTTAACAGCTTCTTTTGCATACTCGGAAATGGTCTCGCCATCGGTGTACTCAATGTCACCTTCTGCAACCACTTCGATCTTCTTGTAATCTACGTATCTTGCAAGCATGGTTGCCATCTGCTCACGGGTTACCTCTGCATTGGGAGCAAACTCTGTCTCAGACATACCGTTTACGATACCGTTTGCATTAGCCCA
>JAZOWA010000051.1:0-54650 GCA_045659025.1 Clostridia bacterium | reverse complement strand
GGGCTTGTTAAACAGTTACAGTCCCAGCAGCATGATCTGCCGGAACTGTTTCTTGTATACGCTGCAACTATGTGTTAGAATAAAAAAGCAGTTGGACAAACTTGAATTTATAGGTGTGAGATATGGAGAATGTCAGACAAGCGACTATCGCTGATTTATCACGAATAGCAGAGATAGTGATATTTAATTACAGATTGAACTTTTATCCTATATTCCAAAACGATGATTATTACTTCAATGAACTCCAGGTTTCAAAGGTTGCCAAACAATATGAGGATGTTGTTGGGAATATGTGGGTATATGATGATGGCGCTATTAAAGGCGTTATTCAAATTGAGAATAGCGAGATAAAGAAACTTTTTGTAGAACCTGCATTGCAAGGCAAATCTATCGGTTCATATCTTTTGAAATATGCAATCGTGGAACACAAAGCGAACACATTATGGGCATTAGAAAAGAATGTCCGTGCCATTCGCTTTTATGAGCGACACGGTTTTAATGTGACAACTGATAAAAAGCTTGAAGAAGATACAACGGAATATCTCGTTCGATTAAAACGATAAATACCAATTTGGTGAACTGAATAACACATACTAACTCACAGAGGCGAGGTTGAAATACACCTTGCCCCTTTTCATTTGCCTATGAGTATTCATAGAAAATGAATAAAAAGGTCTGTTATTCACACCAATACTTATCTCGGACAAAGACTAAAATAAAACAAGGCAGAGGTTATCCTCTGCCTTTTCATTTCAAATCAAAAAGGAGCAGGGCAAAAGCCCGTGCTCCTTAAATTATCTATCAAAGATTTTTAAGATATTCGGTGACAATCTCCTCGATTATCTCGTCCCTTTCCAGTCTGCCGATAAGACTGCGGGCACTATTGTAACCAGTGATATATGTGGGGTCACCGGACATAATATATCCTACTATCTGATTGATGGGGTTGTATCCCTTAATCTTCAAGGCCTCATAGACTATCTTGAGAATCTCACGAACGTGATTCTTCTCCTCCGCCTCTACCTTGAACTGCATAGTGTTATTCATATCCATAGTATGCACCGCCTTTTTATATCTTATATTAGAATTTTAACACAAAAAACTTCAAATTACAAGTGGGTTCACATCATTTTACTTTTTTTGAGAATCAGACCTGCAATAGCCGTTGCCGCAGCAGACACTCCCACCACTATCCAAAATGCAAAGGGCGAAGTCGCCAAAGGAATTGATCCAACGTTCATGCCATAAAATGATGCTATCATAGTGGGCACCGCCATTATAATCGTAATGGAGGCAAGGTATTTCATTACAATGTTGAGGTTATTGGATATTATGGACGCAAAGGCCTCCATTGTACCCGACAGGATTGATGAGTAAATATTACACATCTCTATCGCCTGACTGAGCTCTACCAATACATCCTCTAGCAAGTCCTCGTCTTCCTCATAAAGCTTGATTATTCTGCCACGGGATAGTTTCTTGATAGTCGCCTCATTGGCTTTTAATGACGTGGAGAAGTACACCAAGCTCTTTTCCAGATCATGAAGCTGGATGAGTTCCTGATTCTTCATGGATTTACGGAGTTGACGCTCCACATCCTGAGAGATTTTATCTATCTGCTTAAGGTACTGGAGATATCTTACGGAGATACGATAGAGAATCTGGAATATGAATCTCGCCTTAAAATTGGTGATCATACCCCTTACTCTGCCCATTTCAAACTCGGATATAATAGAATTCTCTTTAAGACATACGGTGATAATATTATCCGCAGTAACGATTATACCAAGAGGCATGGTGGAATACATTATCGCTCCATCCTCTTCCTCCGCGGTAGGGACGTCTATAATAGTGAGAATCTGATTGTTATCCTCCACCTCTATACGGGAACTCTCCTCCTCGTCAAGTGCAGAGAGAAGAAAATCCTTCTCAATACCCAGGGTGGTAGAGATATATTCAAGCTCTGAACTATCAGGATTAACCATATTAATCCAGCAATTTTTCTCCAATGAGTCGATGCTTCTGGTGATGTTGTCTTCTGTCTTATAATATTTAATCATTATATCACCTCATATCCGCAAATTATTTTGTGCCCGAAAACACCTTGAGAATAAGATTGTTCTCTGCAATAACCGGTGAAAGGGACGAACCCTCGAGCATGGGTCTTATACCCTCTGCCACAGGCAGAACACTTATGTAGGATATGGCAACCGCCAATAATGATATCCAGAAATACGCACTCAACACTCCGAACGCGCCACCCAGAATGCCGTTAAATTGCTTTATAACGGGGAATTTGGCAAAAACGTCAAGAAGCTTGAGCGTGAGGGATATCAGGAGCTTAACCACAATTATGGTGATCACAACAGATATTACGCCTATAACCACTCCCGCAATATCTGTGGTAAGGACGTTCACCGCTTCGCCCGTGGCATTGAGGGAGGATTCAAAGGCACCCCTCAAAAATACGGGAAGAGATGTCAAATCCACCTGTGGCATCTTAAAGGATGCCGTGATTTTATCGGTTATAAAAGTTCCTACAGGTGATGCGGTAACAAACTTCGTCACAGGATGATACAGCGCAAAGGCAACTATAGCTGAAATCAAAAAGGAAAACACATTACACACTGAACGCACAAGTCCTTTTTTCATACCGAGGGTTATACAGACAAGTGCTATTGCCAGATATACAATATCAAGAATCATAATGCATCCTCCTTTGATATTTATTTAAGATTTACAAGCTCTGCCATACTGCCCGCAGTAATCAATGCATCCTTGCCGTTACCAAACAGAACGGCGTTCTTCACATCTTTGTTTACATCGAGCTTCTTGATTTCGTTACCGCGGTTGCTGATAACAGACAAGGTGCGGTCTGACACAAGAAGCACAGAGCTGTCCGTAGCATCAATACTCCTTATGGCACCATCGGAAACATAGGTACCCTTTTCCTTCAGCTTCTTGCTGAGGATTATGATATTGGTGCCCGTCATAACTGAGTCACTGTCGTCAATGGCAAGAATGAGATTGCCTGAAGGGCTTATGGCATAGTTGGAAAGTTTCTTGCCGTCATAGGAATAAAACGCCTTCTCCTCACCATTGAGGTTATACACACCTGATGCAGAATCACCTACAACAAGAAGGGAGTTCTTATCAGTGAAATCAAGGCGGAGAACCAGGTTGTTATCCAATATCTTGCCTGCATAGGGTTTCTCCTGATAGAAGTTAAAATACATAAGCTCGCCGGTGGTAATGTTGGTGGTAAAGTCAATAGACGCTACCGCAAGGGTGCGGTTATCGGGACCTACCATTGCATCGGTAATGTAGGTATCGGCACTATGCCATTTATAGAGTACTTCACCCTTATCGGAAAATACGATTATCTGGGATTTATAACCCTTCTCCCTTGTGATAATGGCACTATAACCATTCTCGTTCACAGTACCGCCGATAACGGGATTACCTGTCACAAGCTCTATAGTCTTGCCGTTTTTAATAATATATGCGTTTTCACCATCAAAATTATACTTAAGAACGTATTTACCCTTGGATTTGAGTATGGGGAAGGGATTGCTGTCGGCTATCTCCCACACAGGATTCATATTGCTATCCACACAAACGGTGGCAGTGCTCCTTGAAATAACCGCATTACCATCACAAGAACCAATAGCATATTTCTCGGTCTTATCAAAGTCTATGGTATCATCACTTACCACATCAAGACCGAACCCTGAAAACACATTACGCAAAAGGGGGTTATCAATATTCATATACAGAGTACAAGCGGTGGAGATAATAAGGCACACAACAACAATGGCAAGGATGATATTCTTGCGCTGTTTTCTCTTGTGTTTTCTTTTGTCTATATTTTCTCGCATAGGCGTTGCCTCCTGATCTTAAGTATCAAAATTTTCTCTTATAGCCAACACGACGTGGACTTTCGTCCACGTCTTGGTTGTGTGATTATTCTTTGGGAAGAGCGTCTTTTCTGGAAAGATTGATTCTGCCCATCTTGTCGATCTCGATAAGCTTAACGATTATCTCATCGCCAACGCTTACCACATCTTCTACCTTCTCTACACGCTTGTTATCAAGCTTGGAGATGTGTACAAGACCTTCCTTTCCGGGAAGAAACTCTACGAATGCACCGAAGTCCATAATGCGCATTACTTTACCGAAGTAAGTCTTGCCAACCTCGGGCTCTGCTACGATACCTTCGATAATCTTAACTGCCTTATCTGCTGCTGCAGAATCGGGAGAAAGAATGAAGATGCTGCCATCGTCCTCGATATCAATCTGTACACCGGTATCTGCGATAATCTTCTGGATAACCTTACCGCCTGTACCGATAACTTCACGGATCTTATCGGGGTGAATCTGCATTGTAACAATCTTGGGAGCATAGGGTGAAAGCTCTGTTCTGGGAGCTTCGATTGCCTTGAGAAGTACCTCGTCAATAATGTGATAACGAGCATCTCTTGTCTGCTGAAGCGCCTGCTTGATTATATCATAGGTAAGACCATCAATCTTGATATCCATCTGGATTGCGGTGATACCTTCTTTAGTACCTGCTACCTTGAAGTCCATATCGCCGTAGAAGTCTTCAAGACCCTGGATATCTACCATTGTGAGGTAGTCATCGCCATCGGTAACGAGACCGCAGGAGATACCTGCAACAGGTGCCTTAATCGGTACACCTGCATCCATAAGTGCAAGAGTTGAACCGCAGACACTACCCTGTGAGGTAGAACCATTGGAAGAGAGAACCTCAGATACGAGACGGATTGCATAAGGGAATTCCTCTTTGGAAGGAATTACGGGCTCAAGAGCACGTTCTGCCAATGCACCGTGACCAATCTCACGTCTGCCGGGGCCTCTGGAGGGCTTGGTCTCGCCAACGCTGTATGAGGGGAAGTTATAGTGGTGCATATATCTCTTGGATGCGCACTCGTCAATACCATCGAGCATCTGCTCATCACGGAGCGCACCGAGGGTAGCAACTGTGAGAACCTGAGTCTGACCTCTGGAGAAGAGACCTGAACCGTGTACTCTGGGGAGGATGCCAACCCTTGAACTCAAGGGACGGATTTCCAAAATGCCTCTGCCGTCAACACGTCTGTGGTCTTTAATGAGCCATTTTCTTACGATTTCCTTCTGCAATTTGTAGAGAATCTCGCCGATCTCTGCTTCAAGCTCGGGAATCTCCTCTGCAAAGTGAGCAACAACATCATCAGTAACAACTGCCATATTAGCGTCTCTTACTGTCTTGTCGTCTGTATCGATTGCTTCACAAACTTTATCGTATGCGTAAGCTTTAACTGCATCATAGTGGTCGTGGTTGATATCGGCTGAGATATACTCGTGCTTGGGTTTGCCGATTTCATCTACCATTGTCTGAATGAAGTCACAGATCTTCTTGATCTCTTCATGAGCGTAAACGATAGCGTCGAACATAACGTCCTCTTTAACTTCGCTTGCTCCTGCTTCAATCATAACAACCTTTTCCTTAGTACCTGCAACGGTAAGCTGGAGACGGCTCTTGCCTCTCTGCTCCAGGTTGGGGTTGATAATGAACTCATCATCAACAAGACCAACAGATACACCACCAATAGGACCTGCGAAGGGAATGTCGGAAATTGAAAGAGCTGCTGATGCACCGATCATAGCCGCAATCTCGGGAGAGTTGTCAATATCAACACTCATTACGGTGGTAACGATACTTACATCATTGCGGTAATCCTTGGGGAACAAGGGACGGATAGGTCTGTCAATTACACGGGATGTGAGAATCGCTTTGTCGGAAGGCTTACCCTCACGACGAAGAAAGCCTCCGGGGATTTTACCTACTGAGTAAAGCTTCTCTTCATAGTCAACACTCAAGGGGAAGAAGTCCACACCATCACGGGGCTTCTTTGATGCGGTAACGTTTGCCATAACTACGGTATCACCATAGCGTACGAGTACAGAACCGTTTGAAAGCTGAGCCATTTCGCCAGTTTCAATAGTGAGTTCACGGCCTGCTAATGTGGTAGTAAATTTTCTCTGCATTTTTATTCCTCCTGTTATAGATAAATACAGGATAGTCTTTGGAGTTTAGCACTTAGACAACGGCTCAACGGAATATGATTAAACCATTGTCTAACTGCTAATACTCGCCGACATATCCTATGCCGAAAGGATTATTCTTTCAGCTATATATGTTAAACGGGCAAAAATGGATAGAGGTCCACCTTTGCCCGAACAACAAACTATTTTCTGATGTTAAGTCTTTTGATGATAGAACGGTATCTCTCAATATCAACCTTTGTAAGGTAGTTGAGCAAACCTCTTCTCTGACCAACCATCATTAAAAGACCTCTTCTTGAGTGATGGTCTTTATTGTTGTTCTTAAGGTGCTCTGTCAAGTGATTGATACGGTATGTGAGGAGCGCAATCTGAACCTCGGGAGAACCGGTATCACCTTCGTGGGTGGCGTATTCTTTGATAATCGCCTGTTTTGTTTCTTTCAACATGGGTATTACCTCCATAAAAAATTATTAATCGCCTATCACAAAGCAAGAGGTCTGGAGCGTCCAAAAACCTTGCAATAGGTTTACTTGAAGATTATATCACAGGTTTTGCCTGTTGTAAATACTTTTTTAGCAAAAAATTAAATTTATTTTCGCCCTCGGGATTATCCCCTGCCGATAAGGTTATCTATAATATCATAAAGCTCGTCTATGCTCTGCGCCACATTCACCTTGCCACGTATGACAGAACCGTTTTGCATACCCTTGGTATACCATGCCACGTGCTTACGGGCTTCCAGCACCGCTATATGATCACCCTTATCCTGAGCCATATCGGAAATATGCTCTTTTATCACAGACACCTTCTCATCCGTTGTGGGCTGCCAGGTAGCAGTGCCCTTTTCCATATACTCGGCAATCTGCCTGAATATAAAGGGATTGCCCTGGGCTCCTCTGCCTACCATTACCGCATCGCAACCTGTGAAATCGATCATATTCTTTGCATCCTCGGCACAGAATATATCACCATTGCCGATAACGGGGATTGACACAGCCTCTTTAATCTGCCTTATGATATCCCAATCCGCCTTGCCGCTATAATACATACCACGGGTACGGGGATGCACCGCTATAGCCGAAGCACCGCTTGCTTCAATAATGCGGGCAACCTCAACGGCATTGATATCCTCAAAACCGCTTCTTATCTTGCAAGTAACGGGAACGGACACCTTACTGGTTACCGCAGATACTATCCTGCCAATGAGCTTGGGGTCCTTCATCAATGCACTACCATCACCGTTATTTACTATCTTGGGTGCAGGACAACCCATATTGATATCTAAAATCCTGCCACCTGTGGATAGCGCTTTATGGGCGGTGTCGGCCATAATATCGGGGTCTGATCCGAATATCTGCACCGCAAGGGGATGCTCGTCTTCGCAAGTTTTGAGAAGGCTCATAGTCTTTTTATCATTATAATAAAGAGCCTTGGAACTTACCATCTCGCTATACACAAGACCCGCTCCGTAACGGACGCACATTTTGCGGAATGCCAGGTCGGTAACGCCTGCCATAGGTGCTAAAAAGATATTGTTTTTAGGTGAAACGTTGCCTATCTGCATACCGTTACTCCGCTTTCTCCTTGCCTGTATGGATGATGCTGTTGAGTTCTTCCATAAAGGTGGATACATCCTTGAACTCACGATATACCGATGCAAAACGTACATAGGCAATAGGATCGAGTTTCTTAAGACGTTCCATAACCAGGTTGCCGATATGGGTAGATGTAATCTCGCTATCCATGGAATTGAAAAGTTCTGCCTCAATATCCTGAACAACGCCTTCTATCTGTGCAACAGTAACGTGGGTCTTCTCACAAGCACGCAAGATACCACTTAAAATCTTCTGTCTGTTATACACCTGACGCTTGCCGTCCTTCTTAATAACAACCAAAGGAACAGACTCTATCTGCTCATAGGTGGTAAAACGGCGGGTACAAGCAAGACACTCACGTCGGCGACGGATGGAATTACCATCATCTACAGGACGGGAGTCTATTACCTTGCTTTCACTACTTTCACAATAAGGACATTTCATATTAACACTCCTTGAAAACAAAACAAATCCGCACAAGCTTATACAAGGATGTGCGGATTTTATAATTTTACAAAAAGATTAGTTCTCTTTACCCTTCAAAAACTCGGGAACGTTTATGTCACCCTCGTCAAACTTGGTAACGGTAAAGTTAGGATCTTCAACAGAGAAACCACCGATTCTTGCACCGCCATCAAAACCGGTAGCAACAACAGTAACTACTACTTCATCATTCAAAGATTCGTCAATAGAAGTACCGAAGATGATGTTGGCTTCTTTATCAACGAGCTGATAGATAAGATCCATAGCTGCATTAACCTCAAACAAGGTAATATCGCTGCTGCCTGCAATGTTAACCATTGCCTGTGTAGCACCCTCGATTGTGGTCTCGAGCAAGGGAGAGTTGATAGCGAGTTTCGCAGCGTTCTCTGCTCTGTTCTCGCCGGTAGCTCGTCCAATACCCATATGTACGATACCTGCATCACCCATAATAGACTTGATATCTGCAAAGTCAAGGTTGATGAAACCAGGATGTGTAATCAATGCAGAAATACCCTTAACGCTCTGGCCGAGTACGTCATCTGCCATCTTGAATGCACCCTGCATAGAGGTCTTATTATCAGAAACCTCGAGGAGCTTCTCGTTGGGGATAACAACAAGGGCATCTACACACTTCTTGAAAGAATCGATACCTGCCTCTGCCTGCTCCATTCTGCGTTTACCTTCAAAACGGAAGGGCTTTGTAACTACACCAACGGTAAGCACACCCATCTCTTTTGCAATGGATGCCACAACAGGAGCTGCACCGGTACCTGTACCGCCGCCCATACCTGCTGTGATGAATACCATGTTGGTATCTTTAAGTACCTGCTTTATCTCTTCCATGCTCTCCTCTGCGGCTTTTTTGCCGATCTCAGGATTAGCACCTGCGCCAAGACCACGGGTGAGCTTCTCACCAATCTGAATCTTAACGTCTGCTTTTGAACCTGCATCTCCGTAGAGGACCTGTCTGTCAGTATTTATTGCAATAAATTCTACGCCGTCGAGTTTCTCTTCAATCATGCGGTTAACAGCATTATTTCCGCCGCCGCCAACACCGACAACTTTCATAATACATACATTTTCTTTTGCGTTTTCAAATTCCAACACAATGAACCCTCCTTAATCTACTATTTTTCGATTATTACTCATTGTAACATACTTTTTTAACAATTTCCACATATTTTTTAATATTTTTGAAAAAATATTATTTTATTCCTTATTTTCCTCTGCTTTATCGTCCTCAATTGATTTTCTTATCGCCTCAAATTTCTTCTTGCGTCGCCTCTCTACAAGCACGTTGATATAGAATCTTCTGATGGCCGCAAAGTTCTGAAACATTCTGGTACCAAATACCAACACCGCCGCCAAATACAAATCTGCACCAAGGCGCTGTCCTATGTACATAAGGAAAACCGCAATGGCAGAGTTGCCGAAAAGACCTGTGATGAAGATAGTGTAGTCAAACTTCTTCTCCAGTGAAGACCTGAATCCGCCGAATATGGAATCCAACGCCGCCAAAATAACGATTGCAAAATATGATGTGAGGGTGACGGGGATATACCAATCAACCGCGAAGGCAAGAAGTACTCCCAATATTATCGCTATTATAATCAACATAATCTTTATCTCCCCTTATTGCTTGGGTCGAGTTTTACCTCGCTGGCGTGTTTATACGTTACTGTGCCCCTGTATCGGGGTATCTGAAGTTTATTGGACTTGGTGATTGTGACATCAATCTTAAATGCCCTCATAACATCCACCACACCGTCACGGATATTGAGACCCGCCTCCAGAGTGCCAGGATCACCGATCGCTTTGATAACAAAAGGCGGCGCATAATAGTTGTTATTAATAGTAATGGTAGGGCCTACACAACGAATCGCGCTCTTACCGCTGATACGCTCTCCATTGATGCTTATCGCCTCTGCTCCTGAACCCACCAGCTCATTTACAATGTCTCTTAAGTCTCTATCGTGGATTATATAATTGGTGGATGAGGCGTCGGGACTTTTCTCTGCACTATCTTTGAGGACTACAGTGATGCCCTCGCCCTCTACATCGGTGAGCCCCGCCAGAAGCATGGCGTTCTTAAGTTCTTCTGCCATCGCCTTGGAACCTGTATCGTTCTGCCTTGCGTTCTCACGATATGTTTCAAGAGAGGTGTTGGCCTGAAGGAGTTGCTGATTGAGATCAATACTCTTCTCCTTCTCCTTAATAAGTTCCTTCTGCAAGTCCTCTATTCTCTGCAGTTGGGTGCTGTCCAAGCCTTTATTCTTCATAACGCTCTTCATCTGTATAACTATTACAAAGCTGACTATGAAAAGCACTATTGCTATTGCACTCTGGGCTTTCTTATTACGCATATTATCCTCCGACTGAAGCAATTGCTTAAGCAGTTGCTTAACTTCCTCTTACTGTAACCTTGTCCGTATTGGTCATATCAATAACGGCGCCTCTGTTATCGCCGTTATCCTCTAAAATCTTTTTGAGGAATGCCACCTTATACATTATATCATCCATTCCACCCATATTGACCGTGGCTTCGGATACGGTGAAAAACCGGATGTCATTGAGATCAAACACATCTATTGTCTTTATAGATGTACGTATCTGTGCGGTATCGAGCTGTTTGATAATATCAAAAACTGTCTTTTCCTTGGTAGCATCGTCTATCTTTATCTTATTGCCAATGCCAAACTCTGTGACATTTGTACCTACTATAACAGGAAGGCTGACTTCCTCTTCGCTCTGCTTAATCTCGAGTATCTTGCCGTTGGCATCAACGCCTACGTAGTTGCCTATGAAATATATATATGCAACCTCCCGGCTCTCGCGGATACTTATCTCAACCGTATCGGGCAATATACGCCGTACCTTTACCGTATCCACATAAGCCATACTCGTGAGACGTTCCTCACTCTTTTTAGGGCTCACCTTAAATATACTTGCGCCCTTGACTACGCCTGATGCTTCTATGGCGGATTCGGCAGGAATTTTATCCACACCTACCACACGGATATCCGAAACATTGAATATGGGCGAGAGGAAAAACGCAAGAAGCAAAAGCACACAAATGCAGGCAATACCGACTTTGCGTTTGCCTGACCACTTCTGCTTTATTGGCTTTGGATATACGGGGAAGACTTCGTCTCCCCCTTTTTTATTCCCCAATTTCCTCAACACTGTCAATCCTCTCTGCAAAGGCACCCATTGATGAAAGTGCCTTCTCTAATCCTTCGTAACCTCTGTCTATATACCCTACATTGCAGATGGTCGTCTCGCCCTCGGCTCCTAATGCTGCCACAGCCAAGGCCGCACCGCTGCGCAGGTCTGCAGAACATACTTCGCACCCCGAAAGACCACGGACGCCACGCACCACCGCAATCTTATCGGCTATGCTGATATCTGCGCCCATTCGCACAAGTTCGTTGGCGTGGGTGTATCTGCCCTGAAATATATTCTCTCTAATTATGCCCGTACCCTTTGCAGTAGCCATTACACTCATAATTATCGACTGAGCGTCTGTAGGGAACCCCGGGTAGGGCATCGTATTAATAAGCTTAATCGGACGGATACTCTTTGGTGAGGTTATCCTAAGGGAATCGCCCTTAACCGTCACACTTGCACCGCACTCTCTCATAACGGCAATGAAAGCCGATACGTGATTGGGGACTATACCCCGTATCTCCGCCGAACCTTTGGAAGCAACTACCGCTGCCATATATGTAGACGCCACGATTCTATCGGGGATAACACAATGTTCACAGTTGCCGAGCCTGGGGACTCCCGTAATCTCAATCACATCAGTCCCCCCGCCTCGGATATCTGCACCCATGGAATTCAAGAAATTCTGCAGATCCAGTATCTCCGGTTCTTTGGCGGCATTGACAATAGTGGTAGTTCCCTGCGCAGTAACGGTGGCAAGAATTATATTCTCTGTAGCTCCCACCGACGGAAAATCAAGAAAAATCCTTGTAGGGCAGATTCTGCTCCCGTCACATAGGATTCTTCCGTGTTCTTCATTTATTATTATACCAAGTTTTCTGAAGGTGTTCAAGTGTAAATCTATGGGACGATGGCCTATCTTGCATCCGCCGGGATAGGAAATCTCTGCCTTGCCCGTCTTTGCCAGAAGAGCTCCTGCGAATATCACAGAGGATCTCAGCGGCCGCATCAGCTCATCAGGAACGGATGTCACATCACAGTTGCCCGGAGTGACCGTGACAGTGCCGTCTGCAAACTTCACTCTGCAACCTAAATGTTCAAGTATGGAGATGGTCCTGCGCACATCCCCTATATCAGGACAGTTATGTATTACACTTTCTCCACCACAGATATACGCTGCCGCCAATATCGGCAGAGCAGCGTTCTTTGAACCGTGGACATATACCTCACCCCTCAAGGGAGTGCCTCCACGGATTTTAATAATACTCACAATATACACCTCCGCATACAATACCGGCATTTTGATTATGGCAGTGCAATCTGCCTATGCCCTATTATATGCGGAAAGTCATCATCTCGTTACGCTTTGATTATATCGCAAAGCTTATTATATATTACATCTGTTGCGTTCGTTTTGCCTAATGCTTTTGCTCTGGAACGCATATCGTCCGAAAACTCGGTATTACCAAGTATCTTCTCTACCGATGCCCTGAGGGAAGATACATTGAATTCTTCTTCTAGTATGGTTATCGCTCCGCCATTATCGGAAAGAGCGCGGGCATTATATTCCTGATGGTTATTTACCACATTGGGAGAAGGCACCAATACCGATGGGACTCCCAAAGCACTTATCTCTGATACGGTAATTGCACCTGAACGACACACCACAAGGTCTGCTGCAGAAAGATATGTATCCATATTATGAATATAATCCATTACTTCTATATTGGGATACTTGTTTCTGTCTATGCGGGCATTTATCCTCTCGAAATCGTATCCGCCTGTAGCAACGAAAATACGTACACCCTCTTCTTCGCCATACTCTGATATATAATCGCACACCACATCATTGATGGCTTTTGCGCCCAGGCTACCGCCGAATACCACTATGAATTTATCATCACCAAGACCGAGCCTTGCTCTGGCACCGTCTCTGTCGGCATTTATTATCTCGGGACGGAGGGGGTTGCCCGATACGATTATTTCCTCTGCTGATTCCAAAAACCTGATGCTTTCGGCAAAACTCACCGCAGTAACGGTTGCTTTGGGAGCAAGCATCCTGATTGTTCTGCCAGGGAAAACATTCTGCTCGTGGATAAGAGTGGGAATATTAAGAAGTGCAGCCGCAGTTACCACGGGAGCGCACACATATCCGCCAGTGCCCACAACCACATCAGGCGCATATTTGCGGATTATCCCAATACATTTTGCCACTGCCATGGCATATTTTGATATGGCAGTAAGAGTTTTAAGAGAGTTTTTCTTTTGTATGCCTTCGACATTGATGTATTCAATGTCAAATCCAGCCCTCGGCACAAGAGTACGTTCAAGGCCCTTATTTGTACCGATAAACAAAATATTGGAGGACCCATCCTTTGCCTTTATTGTCTCTGCTATTGCAATAGCAGGATTGATATGTCCTGCTGTACCGCCTCCGGACAAAATTACTCTCATAATCTCACCCTGCCTTTCAGCATTTATTTGTTAATATGTCGGGTAACATTAAGAATCATACCCATTCCCGCAAGAAGAATAACAAGACTTGTGCCTCCGTAGCTAAAGAACGGCAACGGAATACCTGTGGCAGGCATTGAAGATGTAACAACGGCTATGTTGAGGATTACCTGCACAGCAATAAGGGAAATTATTCCCGTAACAAGCATTGATGAAAAGGTGTCGGGAGCTTTGATGGCTATCTGAATACCCTTCCAGATAAGTGCTACGAAAAGCACTACCACAAGAACTGCACCTATAAAACCAAGCTCCTCACAGATGATCGAGAAGATAAAGTCATTCTGAGGTTCGGGAAGGTAGAGGAATTTCTGTCTGCTCTGTCCGAGACCAAGGCCGAAAAGACCACCCGAGCCGATAGCATAAAGAGACTGAACTATCTGGAATCCTGATCCAAGCATATCGGAGAAGGGATCAAGGAAGGTGGTGAATCGTTTCATTCTGTATGGTGCCACAACGATAAGGGCTGCTATTGCCAATGCTGCGGGGCCAAGCATATAAAAAAAGTGCTTTATCTTTGCTCCTGCAACGAACATCATTACAACGCCTACACCTATAATAATCATTGCTCCGCTCATATGAGGCTCAAGCAATATAATACCTGCTACAACACCGATTATGGCGAGATAAACCACAAAACCACTCCAGAACTTCTCCAGAAGGTCTTTATTCTCGGGCAGGCTCTTGGCTAGGAATATTACAATAGCAAATTTTGCAATCTCGGAGGGTTGGAATGTGAACGAGCCAAAGCCGAGCCATCTCTGTGCACCGTTAACTGAAACACCGAGGGGTGTGAGCACCACAAGGAGCAGAAATGCGGAAATACCGAGAATCGGCAATGCAAAACGGTAGTAAACTTTATAATGCACCAAAGACACTATATACATTCCCACAAGACCTATCATTGCAAAAAAGAATTGCTTCTTGATGAAATAGAATGTATCGTTCATTCTGTAATGTGCTGTGGCACTGCTTGCGGAAAACACCATAATAAGTCCGTAGGTGAGTAGGGCAAGAACTATTGCCACAAATGTATAGTCAACAGGGCGCTGTTCCTTAATAATCTTGCCCAGGGGAATTCTTTTGAGCTTCACAAGCAATACCTCCTTTGTTAATTTGAAACTACCTTACATACAAGATAAATACGCCAATACGCAAAGAATTGCACTGACGGATGTGGCGGTGAGTACAATCTTCTTCTCTGACCAACCGCACATCTCAAAATGGTGGTGCACAGGGGTCATCTTGAATACTCTCTTACCCCTTGTCTTAAAGGATACCACCTGAATTATAACGGAGATGGTCTCAAATACGAACACACCTCCTGCTATAACAAGCACCAGAGGAGCTTTAAGCATAAGTGCGACTCCGCAGATGGCTCCGCCTAAAAACAGAGATCCCGTATCGCCCATAAACACCTTTGCAGGGTTAGCATTAAAGAGAAGGAAACCAAGGCATCCGCCTGTGATTGCGGCGCAGAAGCGACCAATCTCGCCCTCACTATAATAAATTGCCAAAAATGTGAAAAATATGCTTACAACCGCAGATACAGAAGAAGCAAGTCCGTCAACACCATCGGTAAGATTGACGCTGTTGGTAACTCCTACCATCACAAACACCGCAAAGGGAATATAGGCCCAAGAAAGATTGATGGTGGTGTCTGCAAAGGGTACCACTATATTGGTATCAAAAAGTTTGAAATAGTCGCCAAGAAGAACGAAAATCACAGATACAAGTACCTGCAATATGAATTTTTGTTTTGATGTGAGGCCAAGATTTCTTTTCTTTACTACCTTGATGAAATCATCGGCAAACCCGATAAGGCCAAAGGCCACAGAAAGTGCACAAAGCATTATACCCTTGATACCACGGATGAAAAGGAGTGTGGCGACGATAGTGGATGCAATAAAGATAACTCCGCCCATTGTGGGGGTGCCTGACTTGGATTTATGCCAGCTGGGGCCGATTTCACGAATCTCCTGACCGAATTTGAGTCGTCTTAATACGGGGATTGCTGCGGGGCCGATTATGGCACAAACCGCAAAGGCGGTAAGTGCTACAATAAAAAACGCAAACACATCATTCATTTGCAAATTGCACATCCTCTCTGTCATCAGTTGAATTGATTTGCCACCTCTTCGAGTTTCATTGCGCGGGAACCCTTAAACAAAATAGTGTCCCCTTCCTTAAGAATGGTTTTCAAATATGCAGTAATATCTGCGTTGGTATCGAAAATCTGGGGATTACATCCCTTTCCACCATCTGCGGTGTAGGATGCAAACTCGCCTATAAGCAAAAGCTCGTCAACTCCACGAAGGAAGGCATACTCGCCCATCTCGTAATGATATTCACCAGACTTTTCGCCCAACTCCTTCATATCACCAAGCACCGCTATTTTCCTGCCCTGTGCCTTTTCGCAGAGTACGTCAATGGCTGCTCTTACGGATATGGGAGCGGCATTATAGCAATCGGTAATTACCGTGATACCATCTCGCTCAGTAATGCTTTGGCGTATTCCGCCACTTTTATAAGAAGCAAGTCCTTCGCGGATTTCATCTGCAGATATGCCGAGAGCCCTACCTGCAGCAATGGCAAGAAGGGCGTTCAATACATTATGTCTGCCAACGGTGTTTATATGATAATTCTCACCGAGGGCCGTGAATGAAATGCCTTCGTTGCCGGATTTTATGTCTCCGGCAACTACATCACACGAGGCATTTTCAATTCCGCAGTATATAGTCTCGAAGGGAATGTTATCCCTGATACTGTAAAGTAAGTCGTCATCACCATTCAATATAACAATACCATTTGGTGAAAGGCCCTCAAATATCTCGCATTTTGCCTTTAAGATACCCTCACGGCTGCCGAGGTATTCTATATGGGATTCACCGATATTGGTGATAATGGCAATATCTGGTTTGGCACAAGCGGTAAGAGCGGAAATCTCGCCAAAGTGGTTCATACCCATCTCCACCACACCTATATCGTGGGAGCCTCTTATGCCAAACAAAGTGTACGGTACACCTATATTATTATTAAAATTGCCCTGGGTCTTGAGGACCTTCCTTTCTCCGCCACTTAATGCAGCAGCAACCATATCCTTGGTGGTGGTCTTGCCCACACTACCCGTAAGGCCGATTATCTTAATATCAAATTTATCTCTGTATGCTGATGCCATATTAAGCAACGCATCAGTAGTGCTTTTCACTTTAATTGCAAAATCGCACTTATCAAAAGTGCAAGTTCTATCGCTGATATACCCTATCGCACCGCCTTCGCAGGCAGAGGGGATAAAATCGTTACCGTTAAATTTCTCACCTGAGATAGCCACAAACACAGCACCGTCGCAATCTCGGCTATCGGTAGACACTGCACTTATAACAGTATCACCGCAACCAAACACAAGCTCCCCGCCTATGGCAAGGGCAAGTTCTGAGAGTGTAATCGGTTCTATGCTGTATGCCATGTTAAAACCTCCGTGTGAAATACTTACTTTTTCATTGTGCTCCAGATCTCTCTCACTATCTTGCGTTCATCAAACTCAATCGTGTCATGACCGAGAATCTGGTAGGTCTCGTGGCCTTTGCCGAGAAGAAGCACTATATCATCTACCTCCGCTATGCTCATAGCATATTCAATGGCATCTCTGCGGTTTTCCACAACTTCGAATTTTGCATCCGTGGGGCGGATACCTACGAGGATTTCCTCAATTATAGCCATAGGCTCTTCTGTACGGGGGTTATCACTTGTGACAACACTGATGTCAGAAAGACGACCGGCAATCTCTCCCATAATGGGGCGCTTGGTTCTGTCACGATCACCACCACAACCGAATACGGTGATAATTCTGCCTTTACAGAAACCCTTGACGGTGGATATTATGTTGTCAACTCCGTCGGGGGTGTGAGCATAATCTATCATTACTGTATAGGGGGCATCTATGGGCACAATCTCTGCTCTGCCCTTCACTCCGTCAATATCTCTCAAAGCGTCTCTGCAACGGGAAATATCAACACCCAAAGCATCACATATAGAAATAGCACAAAGAGCGTTATAAACGGAAAACTCACCCGGTACGGGCATATAAATCTGCTCATTGTCTACCTTGAAGTCAACACCTTTATCCCGGCAGACAATATCTTCTGCCTTAAAATCACAAGGTGTCTTTACACCATAGTATTTAACACTACAAGATGCATTCTGGGCGATTTTATCTGCATAAGCATCATCAATATTGATTACACCTTTTTTGCACATTCCAAAGAGGATTGCCTTTGCCTCGGCGTAGTTATCCATTGTCTCGTGGAAATCAAGGTGGTCACGGGTGAGGTTGGTGAAAGCACCAACCTCAAAATTACAGTTTCGCACTCTGCTTAAATAGAGGGAATGAGAGGAGATCTCCATAACCACGTATTCGACGCCCTCACGGGCCATAATTGCAAAAAGTTCCTGAAGTTCTAAAGATTCGGGAGTGGTGCGTTCGCTTTTGAGAATACGATCGCCCACCATATTCTGATTGGTACCTATAAGACCCACCTTGTGGCCCAAGGATTCCAGTACGGACTTGACAAGATATGTGGTAGTGGTCTTGCCGTTGGTGCCCGTAACTCCTATTAACTTAAATTTCTTTGAAGGGTGATCGTAGAAAACAGCAGATAAATCCGCCAGGGTCTCTCGGGTGGATTCAAACACTATCTGAGGTACGGAGATGCTCTCATCTATCTCCTCCACCGCTACTGCCACCGCACCACCTTCAACAGCGCTTCTGATATATTTATGACCGTCGGATACATATCCGCGAACGGCTACGAAAATATCGCCTTTTTTTACCTTGAGAGAGTTATAGCAGATACCGCTTATCTGCAAACCGTCAATATTACCGTGAATTTCCTTGATATTCAAACCGCTGATAAGATCTGTAAGCAACATCCCGGCATCTCCTCTCTTTTTTCAAAAGTTTGTATTAGTGTACGTTTACATAATTGAACTCAACCGTAACAATCGTGCCCTTGGGTACCAATGTGCCCGAAGGAGGCGACTGGGTAGATACTACGGCTTCGCCCTCTTTTACCTCGGAGCTACCCGAGATCTTAATATTAAGACCTGCATTTACAATGCGACGGTTAGCCTCGTTAACTCCGCAACTTACTACATCAGGAACAACCACGTCACTTTCGTCGTTTTCTCTGGTGTAGAGTACTACAGTAGATGAAGCAGGAAGTGCAGTACCGCCCTTGGGAATCTGGGATACTATTACCTCACCATCGCCAACAATCTGATAACGAAGACCTGAATTCTCAAATGCAGCAGGAACGTCTGCGGTATTGAGGCCCTCCACATTGGGAACAGGCAAATCCATAGTCTTGAGTTCTTCTTCGGTATACTGGGGTTCGATACCCAGATATCTTAAAGTGTCTTCAAATATGAGTTTGAAGGTGGGAGCAGCTATCTGACCACCCATATAGATATCACCCATAGGCTCATCAAGGATGAGAAGGCCTATGATTTCGGGGTCATTAGCCGGGGCAAATCCTGCAAAGGATGCAATATATTTGCCGTTACCACGGGGGAGTTTCTCACTTGTACCAGTCTTACCCGCTACGCGATAACCTGCTATATAGGCATTCTTTGAAGTACCGTTGGTTACAACACTTTCAAGAATCTGTCTTGTGGCGGCTGCAGTCTCCTCGGAGATTACCTTTCTTATACTCTTTGTGCCAAAGGTCTTGATAACGTTTCCGTCATCATCTGTGAGCACCTTGGCTATACGGGGACGTACCATAGTACCGTCATTGGCAATAGCTGAATACGCCGTTACAAGCTGAAGGGGTGTGATCTGAAAGGACTGACCGAAGGAAGATGTGGCAAGCTCAACTTCGTTGAAGTTTGCCATCTGGTGGAATGCACACACTGCCTCGCCAGGGAGGTCAAAACCAGTCTTTTCTGCAAAGCCAAAGGCCTTGTAATACTTAAAGAAATTTGATGCGCCGACTCTGGCACCAACCGTCATAAATACGGGGTTACAGGAGTTTTCAACACCCTGAAGGAAGGTCTCGGGGCCGTGACCGCCACCCTTCCAGCAATGGATTACATGGGGGCCTACCACATGGGCGCCTGTGCAGTAGAAAGTATCGTTAATACTTACTACGTTTTCCTCAAGAGCCATTGCGGTGGTTATTGCTTTGAAGGTGGAGCCGGGCTCGTAGGTGTCTACAACCGCCTTATTGCGCCACATTTTCTGAATTTCATCATTATAAAGCTTTGTCTTCTCATCCCCTTCAAGAGCGTCCACCTGCGCCTGAATTGCAGGGTCGTTGAGGGTGAAGGGGGCATTGAGGTCATAGGACGGATAGGTTGCCATAGCAAGAATATCCCCCGTTTTTGCCTCCATTATGATACAAGCAGCACCGTTTTGTACTTTATAATCCGCTACCGCCTGCTCAAGATTCTTCTCTACAAAGTGCTGTATGGTCTCATCGATGGTGAGTACAAGATTAGCACCGTTCTCGGGATTGATATATTTCTCGTATTTGAAGGGCATATCAGTACCCATAGCGTTTTTCGCAGTTACTACTCTGCCGGGGAGACCCTTTAAGTATTTATCAAAAGAAAGCTCCACACCGTTAAGGCCCTGATTATCAGTACCTACAAAGCCGATTACGTGGGCAGCAAGCTTGCCATAGGGATAGTATCTCTTGGTATCCTCGGAAAGATGCACCCCCTTGAGTTTATTGGTGGTTGTGCCGTCTTCCTCGGTATAGCTCATAAGAGCACGGAGCTTATCCGCCGGCTCTTTCTCCACTCTGCGCTTGATTATCTCATATCCTGAATTACGGGTTATCTTCTTATATACACTCTCGCGGTCAAGCTCTAACACAGTTGCCAGGGTATCTGCTACAAAATCTGCATTCTCCGCATCATATATCTCTCGGGGACTTACGGAAACCATCTCTACAGATGCACTCTGGGCAAGGATTTTGCCGTTACGGTCGTATATTATTCCTCGTTTGGAATTTATGGTTTTGTCCTTGGTCTGCTGTTCTATAGCCCTTATTTGCAAATCTTCGCCGTTCACAAACTGCACCCAAGCGCATCTAACAAGAAGGGCAACAAGAAGCAATGCAAAAATCACGAAAGCCGTAAATGCTCTTTTTTTAGTATTGATATTAAGTTTTTTCATATTCGGCTCACCTTTCGTAATCTTTTCTTTACGGACAAAAAAGCAGGCGATGCCTGCTGTTTATGTGTTTTTCCTATTTAATCTATATGTGGGCTCAATCTATATATTCCTTCACGTAACCCGCACCGTTTGCCATAGCAGTCATAGCACTTCCCCAGGTTCTGCCCTTCTCGGCGGTGATCTCCGCATAGTTGGACTGTTCTACATTAACATATACCATCTGGTATTTATCGGGATGCTTCATACCCAACTCATTTATGGCAATATCTTCTATTCTTTTGAGATCGAGAGTTCTTTCTATCTCAAGGGTCTTCTGATTGTTCTGCGCAACTATTGCATGGAGTTCATTCTGCATGTCGCTCACCTTGGATGCCTTCTCTATTATAATTGCATTGGTGAAAAGGAAACTCGCTGCAAATACGAAAATTGCCACAAGTACCATTGCACCATAAAGTCTGTGTAAAGCTTCTGTCTTCTTACTTCTTGCGGTGTGGTCTGCTTTTTTTGACACTGTTTCCTGATCGGGTTTAGAATAAACAAAGTCCATTATCTGATATGCAGATGTTCCGTTATAATAATTAGACAACAAAACTCACTCCTAATCAATTTTTTCTATTATCCTGAGCTTGGCACTTAAGGCCCTGCTGTTTGAATTTGCCTCTTTCTCGGACGCCACAATGGGTTTCCTTGATATCAACTTGCCCTTTGGCTTATTGCCACAGACACAAATCGGAAATTCCTTCGGACAGGTACATCCCGCACAAAGGGATGTGAACACATGCTTTACTATACGGTCTTCCAAAGAATGGAAGGTGATAATGCAAAGACGACCACCCACATTCAATGAATCGAAGAAGTCCTCCACCGCTTTTTTGAGATCGGCAAGCTCGCCGTTTACCTCTATCCTTATGGCCTGGAATGTACGTTTGGCAGGGTGTGAACCCTTGGGCACGGACTTCGCAGGAACTGCTCTGCGGATTATCTCTGCAAGCTCGCCCGTGGTGCGAATCGGATTTGCTTTTCTTTCATTTACTATAAGCTCGGCAATCTTTCTGGCGTATCTTTCTTCACCATAATCGAATATTATCTTTGCAAGGCGGTCCTTATCATATGTATTAACCACATCAAAGGCACTCAAGGGATCGTTACGATTCATCCTCATATCAAGTGGTGCATCCTTGGTGTAACTGAATCCCCTCTCGGGATTATCTATCTGATAAGAGGAAATTCCCAAATCCACCAATGCTCCGTCAAGACCCGATATATCGTTATCTGCAAGAATGCTTTTGATGTTCTTGTAATTATCGTGAACGTAAATTACGTTATCGTGGTTGCCTATCCTTGCTGATGCGGCGGCGATTGCCTCGGTATCACGGTCAATCCCTATGAGTTTGCCGTCCTTAAGACGGGAAAATATAACGGAGGAATGTCCCCCACCACCAAGTGTGCCATCGGCATAGATACCGTCGGGGCGGATATTCAATCCCTCTATGCATTCATCAAGCAAAACAGGAATATGATTAAATTCCATCATATCATGATACCAACTTCGTCAAGGCCTGCAGTAACTTTGTCTGTATCCATCTCGGAGAGGTAATCAGTCCAGTTTTCAGTAGCCCAGATTTCGAGCTTATTGCCATAACCTGCTACTGTAACTTCTTTATCAATGCCCGCAAACTCTACAAGATGCTGTGGCAAGAGGATTCTACCCTGCTTGTCCATCTCACAGTCACACGCTCCCGAAAGGAAGTGACGGGTAAGTGCACGGGAATTCTTATTAGTCAAGGGAAGGCCTTTCAACTTCTCGGAGAAAACGCTCCACTCTGACATCGGAAATACGAACAGGCTATTCTCAAAACCTCTGGTAATAACAAACTGATTACCAAGGTTCTCCCTGAACTTAATGGGGATAATCACTCTGCCCTTGGGATCAAGGTTATGTCTGTACTCTCCACGGAACATTTTCTCACCACCTTTTTGACTTAAAATTTACCACTTTTCACCACAAAATGGCACTTAAAACCACTTATGATGTAATTTTACCTTAAATTCAGGGATTTTGCAAGTGTTTTTTTCAAAAATATTACGATGATATTACAATTTCATGGCTTTTTTGAAAATTTCGTTAATAGTGCACAAAAAAACGAGCCATTTCTGGCTCGCATAAGCGATTTTCCGCCTTTGTTTTGGGCAATGTGACAAGGGTTTTGGGACGCGTGGCAAAACCTTGTCATTCATCGGCTTCTATGCCCTCCTGAATCACCGCAGAATTGTACTTATCCACAATTGACATCTGCAAAAGTTCTCGCATCTGCGTGTTTATCGGATGGGCAATATCCTTGTATTCGTTATCGGGAGTCTTGCGGGAGGGCATCGCAATAAACAACTTGTCATCCCCTTCTATCACCTTGATATCGTGCACCACAAAGCAGTTGTCAAACGTCACCGACACTACCGCCCTCATCTTGCCTTCCTGGTCTATACGTCTTATCCTGATATCCGTAATCTCCATGATTAAATCGTCCTTCCTTTAAGTTGGTTGCTTCTTTTGTTATATTGCACCATATCATAAAGTTTATTCATCTTTGAATTATTTTTGCTCTTGCTCCCTCTTATCCCCCACTCTTGACAGAAATTTCTTTTTATGATATAATGCCAAGTATCGATACGACAGCTTTGTTTCTTAATTTAAAAAACGGAGTGTGGGTGTATGAACACCATAAACAAGATTGAAGAAATAAGAGATACTCTTGCTACATACGAAGGCAGACGTGTACACGTGACTGTCAAAAAGGGCAGAAAGATGAGGTTCGCTCGTAAGGGTGTAATCGAACACGTTTACCCTAATATTTTTGTTGTTAAACTCGAGCCCAAGGGCGAAGAAAGCGAACGCAGGGTGTCTTTCAGCTACGCCGATATCCTCACCCGTGCCGTTGAAGTAGTAGTATTCAAATAAGCCAAATGCAAGTGCATCTTTTTCGAGATGTACTTTTTTATTAGACAATCGTGCGCAAGGAGGTCCAAAATGATTTACAGTACCACTTTCTCAAAGCTTATAGATATCTTCCGTTCTCTGCCCGGCGTGGGACAGAAGTCTGCGGTGAGAATGGCTTACTATATACTGTCACTCTCCGACGAGCAGGTGCAATACATCGCAGACACTTTAGTATCTGCCAAAAGCAAGACTCACTATTGTCCCGTTTGTCACAACATAACAGAGGATACGGTATGTGAGATATGCGCCAACGTAAACAGAGACAAGTCTGTAATCTGCGTAGTGGAAAGGCCGAGGGACGTAATCTCAATGGAGAAGACCGGGGAATTTGGCGGTACGTACCACGTGCTCCACGGCTCTATCTCCCCCGTTGACGGAATCAGCCCCTCCGACCTCACGATTGACGCTTTGATGGAAAGAATCAAAAGCGGTGAGGTGAAGGAAGTCATAATGGCGAACAATCCCAGTATTGACGGCGAGGCAACCGCTATGTATATTGCCCGTCTTATGAAGCCCTATAACGTGAAGGTAACCCGTATAGCATACGGTCTGCCTGTAGGCGGTGACCTGGAATATGCCGACCAGGTAACTCTGGCAAAGGCATTGGAAGGAAGAACAGAAATCTGAATTGTAAATCAAAAAAGCCCTTGCAGATGCAAGGGCTTTTTAATATGTTCATTATTTTGTATTTTCAAATTCAATCTGCTCGTCGCTGTCAAAGTACTCTCTGGTAAGATGCTTAACAATCTTGTACATGCCGAGAAGACCGATAAGGTTGGGAATCATCATAAGGCCGTTCATTGTCTCGGAGATGCTCCAGATGAGCTCAAGGTCACCTACACAGCCCACGAATACCACAGCAACATACGCTACACGATAGATCCACACGGCCACAATACTGTTATTGAAAAGGTACTTCACCGCAACCTCGCCGTAGTAAGCCCAGCCGAGAACTGTGGAAAGAGCGAAGAATATGGTGGAGAATGTAACTACCACACTACCTACGCCGGGGAGCACCTTGTTGAAGGATGCAATACTGAGTGCTGCTCCGAGGAGCTCGCCATCCTGCCACAAACCGGTGGTAAGAATGATGAGTGCGGAGATTGTGCAGATGATAATGGTGGTGAAGAACACCTCGAACATGCCCCAGAGACCCTGGTCAACGGGGTTGGTTACGCTGGATGCCGCATGAGCAATAGGCGCACTACCGAGACCTGCTTCGTTAGAGAAGATACCTCTGGAAAAACCATAGTGAATAGCAGTCATTATACCGTATCCCGCCACGCCGCCTGCTGCGGATTTGAAGTTGAACGCTTCTCTGAATATCAGCGCAAATGCAGAAGGGATTGCCTTGGCGTTTATAACGAGCACCACCAAAGAACACACCACGTAGAAAATCGCCATAGTAGGAACGAGCTTCTCATTTACTGATGATATACGGCGCATACCGCCGAGGATAACCGCACTTACTATAATTGTAAGAACTATACCTGTTATAAAGGGAGATACCTTCATGGTTGACTCAAGGGCAACCGCAATGGAGTTTGACTGGGTGGCATTACCTGTACCCAGGCAAGCGAGAACTGCAAATACTGCAAAAAATCCTGCAAGCCATTTGAGACCGAGACCGTTCCTTATGTAATACATAGGACCGCCTGTCCACTGGCCCTTCTTATCTCTTTCACGGCAGGAAATAGAAAGCACAATCTCGCTGTACTTTGTAACCATACCTAAAAGAGCACTTATCCACATCCAGAAAATAGCGCCGGGACCACCTGACACAATAGCAGTTGCGATACCTGCAATACTGCCTGTACCGATTGTACCCGCCATAGCAGTTGCCACCGCCTGGAACGAGCTTACACCCGCCTCGTCGCCTGTGCGCTGTTTCTTGGAAAATACACCTCCGATGGTGTTCTTAATCGCATAGCCGAATTTCCTGAACTGCAAAAACTTTGTGTTGATTGACAAAAACAGACCCGTACCTATCATAAGGGCTATCATAACAGGCCCCCATACGAAGCCGTTGATCTTACCATTCAACCATGTTACCATTTCCAAAAAGTTGTTCATAATCATTCTCCATTACGTCTTTATTGTAAAAGATTGTTATAAATTAAACAAGCACAACAGTATTGATATTACACCCTTTTGCAAATTAAGTCAATATAATAGTTTGGTTTTTGCGATTTTTTATAAATTTTCGTCGTTTGTCCTTAAAAATTCTTGCAAATTGTACCGCCGAATCCCCTGTGCCGAAATTTCTGTTTCCTATTATAGCCCTCTCAGGGTTCGAATCCCTCTTAATTAAAAAAACCGATACCAAAAGGTATCGGTTTTTTAATCAGGAAAGGATGGGATAAGTATGCTTCGCATCCTTCCTGCTTGTCGACCGTGCCTTTGGCACAGTACCCGCCTGCGCACCACTCGTCGGCAAACAGGCTTCGCCTTTTTCCTTCTCGACGAGTGCCCTCTCAGGGTTCGAATCCCTCTTAATTAAAAAAACCGATACCAAAAGGTATCGGTTTTTTAATCAGGAAAGGATGGGATTCGAACCCACGGTACGTGATTAACGTACACAGCATTTCCAATGCTGCGCCTTCAACCAACTCGGCCACCTCTCCGTTCAACCACTTTATTATAGCAACACATTTTCAAAAAGTCAAGGCTTTTTTCACTCTTTTATTTCGCTATATACAAATTGCGGATTTTCCATATATTATTGATTTTTTATGTATTATATGTTATTATATAAGATAATTTATTTATTGCTTACTTTTTTGGAGGTCACATTATGCCGGATATCAAAAATTCACTTTCACAAAGAGTACGTCCCCTTGAGGCATCCGCTATAAGAGAGATGTTCAAGCTTATGGGACAGGCAGATATAATTTCCTTTGCAGGAGGTATCCCCTCCCCTGAGGTTTATCCTACATCAGAACTGGCAGACATCTCTGCAGACATCCTCAAAAACAACGGTCATTTCACATTAAAATACGGCGTTACCGAAGGATATACCCCCTTGATTGAGCAGGTTATCAAAATGAACAGTGCCGTAGGCGTGGGCAGTGAGGTGGACACCACCATAATCACCACCGGTGCACAGCAGGGTATTGACCTTGTGGCAAAGTGCCTTATCAATCCCGGTGACGGCGTCATAGTTGAAAGCCCCACCTTCGTAGGTACATTGAATTCGCTCCGCTCCTATGAAGCAACCCTCTATGGTGTGCCCGTGGATGAAGATGGTATGGACCTTGAATATTGCGAAAAGATACTCAAAACAAAGAAGGTTAAATTCATATACACCATTCCCACCTTCCAGAATCCCACAGGCATCACAATGAGTGGTGCAAAGCGCAAGGCACTCCTTGACCTTGCCAAGAAGTACAACTGTCTCATCCTTGAGGACAACCCCTATGGCGAGCTCAGATTCAGAGGTGAGTACATCCCCACAATCAAGTCTATGGATACAGAGGGCAGAGTGATATACGTCGGCTCTTTCTCAAAGACACTTTCACCCGGACTCCGAGTTGGTTTCCTGGTGGGTCACAGCGAACTTATGGAAAGAGTAATCGTAGTTAAACAGGCAAACGACGTCCACACTCCCCTTCTTCCCCAGATGATTATATCCGAGTATATGGATAAATACAGCATTGAAAAGCATATTGAAAAAGGCGCTCTCTCCTGCAAAGAGAAATGCGATGCTATGCTTGATGCAATGGACAAATACTTCCCCGACAAAGCGGTATATACCCGTCCTGACGGCGGAATATTCCTGTGGGTGACTCTCCCCGAGGGAGTGGACACCAAGGCATTGCTCAAAAAGGCAATTGACAAGAAGATGGCGTTCGTGCCCGGCAACAGTTTCATGGTGGATGCTGCAAAGCCCTCTAACTGTTTCCGTCTTAACTTTACAACCGTTTCAAATGAAAAAATCGACCTTGGTATCAAAGTCCTTGGTGATTTGCTTAAAGAAGAATTGAACTGATCGGAAGGATACTAAAATGAGTGACAAAAAAGTTATATTTTCAGGCATACAGCCAACCGGATGCGTAACCCTCGGCAACTACCTCGGTGCTCTTAAAAACTGGGTGGCACTCCAGCACGATTACAATTGCTGTTTTTCCGTGGTGGATATGCACTCCATCACAGTACGTCAGGAGCCGGCAGAGTTGAGAAAAAGATGTATGGAATTTCTCGCCCAGTATCTTGCTTGCGGAATTGACGGAGAGGAAAACTTAGTGTTTTTCCAGTCCCACGTGCCTGCCCACGCAGAACTTGCATGGGTGCTCAACTGCAACACTTACATGGGTGAGCTGAGCCGTATGACCCAGTTCAAAGACAAATCTGCAAAGCATGCTACCAACATCAACGCGGGCCTTTTCACCTATCCCGTGCTTATGGCGGCGGATATTCTGCTTTATCAGACAGACCTTGTCCCTGTTGGCGTTGACCAGAAGCAACATCTGGAACTTGCAAGGGATATTGCAATAAGATTCAACAATGCATACAGCGAGACATTCAAGGTGCCTGAGCCCTTTATCCCCAAGGCGGGTGCCCGTATAATGAGTCTGCAGGAGCCCACATCCAAGATGAGCAAATCCGACCCCAACGTAAACGGATTTATCTCTATACTCGATGACCACGACTCCATTATGCGCAAGTTCAAACGCGCCGTGACAGACAGCGACAGTGAAGTGAGATTTGCTGACGGAAAAGACGGTATAAACAATCTCATCAACATATACACAAGCGTTACGGGCAAGACTATCGAAGAAACCGAGAAGGAATTTGACGGTTGTGGTTACGGCGTATTCAAAGAGGCGGTGGGTGTCGCAGTGTCTGAACATCTCAAACCCGTAAGAGAAAAATACGACGAAATCATAAAGGACAAGGTGTATCTTGAATCCATATACAAAAGCGGCGCAGAAAGAGCCAACTATGTGGCAAGGAAAACTCTTTCAAAAGTTTACCGCAAGATTGGTTTCGTAGGCAAATAACATCAAGACAAATCCATTAAAGGAGTGTTGACATGAACGTTTTCTCCCTTATACTGTGTTTTACTATAGCGTTTTTCGTGTCCCTGGCATCTACCCCCGCAGTAAAAACCCTTGCTTGCAAGGTGGGGGCCATAGACGTACCCGACGGACAAAGACGAGTGCACAAAGCACCTATCCCGAGGCTTGGTGGGTTGGCAATATTTTTGGGATTTATGTGTGCAGTAATCTCTCTGGTTGAGATTGACAATCAGGTGAGAGGCATTCTAATCGGTTCAATGATTATCGTAGCCATAGGTATCGTGGACGATATCAAGCAACTGAGAGCACTTATAAAACTGGTGGTGCAGATTATTGCTGCGATTATAGTGGTGTGCCACGATGTGAAAATCTCTGCGCTCACCGTACCCACATTCATAATAGATACGGGGTATCTCCCGCTGGGTTGGTTCAGCGTGCCGATCACAATATTCTGGATTGTGGCAGTAACCAATGCGGTTAACCTCATTGACGGTCTTGACGGATTGGCAGTAGGTGTGTCATCTATCGCTACCTTCTCCCTCTTCTTCATTGCCATACTTGCAGGTGAGCCTACAGTAGCAATCATTGCCGCTGCCCTCGCAGGAAGTTGTCTTGGTTTTCTCCCCTACAACTTCAATCCTGCAAAAATATTCATGGGTGATACGGGTTCTACCTTCCTTGGATTTATACTCTCTACAATATGCATTCAGGGACTTTTCAAGGGATATGCAGTAATCTCTTTCATTATCCCCTTCCTTATCCTTGGTCTGCCCCTGTTTGATACCAGCGTGGCAATCTTAAGACGAATCCACAACAAAAAACCCATCATGGGTGCCGATCGTGGTCATCTCCATCACAAACTCATCGATATGGGTTTCTCTCAGAAACAGACGGTGGCTATCCTCTACGTAATAGCAATGCTCCTCGGACTTAGCGCAGTAATATTGGTAGAGAAAGGCGCACAGACAGCATTCTTGCTGGTGTCGGTAGTACTCCTTATGCTTGTATTTGGTGGCAAGGTGATTACCTGGCAGACAGATCATATAAAACAGATTGTTGAACACGAAACTAACGAGAAAGATAAGGGTGGTTCAAATGATTAAAGTTATGACAGTATTCGGCACACGTCCCGAAGCAATTAAAATGGCTCCTTTGGTAAAGGAACTTGAAAAAAGAAAAGAAATCGAATCAATCGTGGCAGTAACTGCCCAGCACAGAGAAATGCTCGATCAGGTGCTTGAGATATTTGACATCAAGCCCGACTATGACCTTAACATCATGAAGGATCGTCAGACTCTCCTTTCTATCACCACCAACGGTCTTACCGGTATGGATGATGTAATCAAGCAGGCACAGCCTGATATCGTATTGGTACACGGTGATACTTCCACTACCTTTGTAGGTGCCTTGGCAGCATTCTACAATCAGGTGAAGGTAGGCCACGTGGAAGCGGGTCTGCGTACTTATGACAAATACTCTCCCTTCCCCGAGGAGATGAACAGAAAGCTCACCGGTGCGATAGCGGATTTCCATTTCTCTCCCACTATTTCCAACAAGAACAATCTTATCCGCGAGAACGTGGCAGAAGAGAACATATTTATAACAGGCAACACCGTTATAGACGCTTTGCAGACTACTGTAAGAGCGGATTATGAATTCAAGGATGAGACACTCAAGAGCCTTGACTTTGAAAACACAAGGGTAATCCTTGTGACCGCCCACAGAAGAGAGAATCTTGGTGAGCCCCTCAAAAACATCTGCACCGCCATAAGAGAAGTGGTGGAAGAAAACAGTGATGTTCAGGTGGTATATCCCATGCATCTTAATCCTGCAGTAAGAGAGACTGCCACATCCATCCTCGGTGGAAACGACAGAATCCACCTGATTGAACCCTTGGACGTTGAGGAACTCCACAATGCTATGGCAAGATGCTATCTTGTAATGACCGACTCAGGTGGTCTTCAGGAAGAAGCTCCCAGCCTCGGCAAACCCGTAATCGTGCTCCGCAACGAGACCGAGAGACCCGAAGCCGTTGAGGCGGGCACAGTAGTTATGGGCGGTGTTCACAAAGAGAACATCAAGGAACTTGCAAACAGTATCTTAAACGACAAAACACTCTATGCAAAGATTGCCCAGACCGCTAACCCCTATGGTGATGGTCACGCATCTGAAAGAATTGCAGATATTATAATCGAAAAACTCGGCAAATAAAATCAAACACCCGTAATCAATAACGATTACGGGTGTTTTTTATCTGTAAAACACAGGTTGAATCTGCACTCCTTCTAAAGCCGATTCCAAAGTGGGAATTATAAGTTCCATATTTGCTACGAGGGATTTGGTCTTGCCCTTAGGATCATCCTGCGTGAAGGGTACAAAAAATATATTGGCGGTGTTCATAAGAGCACCGATGTTTTTTCCGCTTGCGCCAAGACCGTCATTGGTGGATACGGCAATAATCAGCGGATTGCCGTTTCTGAGGCTGGCCTTTGCCGCCATGGTGACACTGGTATCTGTAATGCCTAAGGCGAGTTTACCTAAAGTGTTGCCCGTGCACGGTGCAACTACAAGCATATCAAGGAGGTTTTTCGGGCCGATTGGCTCTGCTCCGCTTATAGTGGAGATTACTGATCTGCCCGTGATGCCTTCTATCCTTGCTATATGGTCCTTCGCTTTGCCGAATCGGGTGTCGGTGGTATAGGACATCTCACTCATAATCGGCACCACATCTGCACCCGTATTTTTCAATGCCTCTATCTGCGGAATCACTTTATCAAAAGTACAAAAAGAACCAGTGATAGCAAAACCAATTTTAACATCTTTCAGTTTCATTTTGTCAAGTCCCCCGTTTCGGATAAAATATTAAGAATTGTCTTCTCTATGATTTCTCCTGCAGTATCAGGAGCACATTTGCCGGGCAAAGCCAGGGCAGATATCACTCTGATACCCCGTTCATCTGCCTTGTGTGTGTCTACTCCGCCGGGAGCAGATGCAAGCTCGATTATAACGCAGTCTCCCCGCACCGCATCAAGCTCCGCCTCACCCAACATTGGTTTGGGCACGGTGTTGAATATAACATCAAATTCGCCAAGGCAGTCCCTGAATTTGTCATAGGTGACACTCCTGTAACCATAGGCATCTATCCAGCTTAAATCGTAAAATTTGCGGGCAGAAACAGAGACGGACGCACCAAGGCCTTGAAGGCGATGGGCAAGGACCTTTCCTATACGGCCAAACCCAATCACCAGGATTTTGGATCTCCATAGTGTGACAGGTATAGCATCCATAGCAACCGCTATGGCACCCTCTGCAGTGGGCACTGCGTTGGCAACCGCCAACTCTTCCCTGTCTAGATAATCGGCAAAGGGGATTGACCTTGATGTGAGTTCCTCCCGAAGAGCAACGGAAATCTTGCCGCCGAGAAGGAGTTTACCTTTATCTATAAGGGGTAATAAATCAGAAATGTATATTGTATCATCCCACAAGGGAGCGCTCAAGGCAACACCGTCTGCCGACATCGGCAATCCCGTGACAATCACATCAGCGTCTGCCGTGGCTTCCTCTATAGAAAGTGGCATATTCACCATATCATAAAAATTTGTGCGGGTTGAAAACCCATACGCCGACACCTCTGCCCCATCACGGCAAAAGGCGTTTGACACAGCAATCATACGTTTATCTCCGCCGAGAACCAAAACCCTCTTCCCCATTACGTCTGCCTCCTTTTATATAACATAATATGTACTTAAGGGGCATTTAGTGCGGAGATGAGAACACAAATTAAAAACCCGTTACGAGTTACCGTAACGGGTTTATTTATGTGATATTAAAGGCTATCTTTCCAAAAGTTCTATAGCGAAAACGGCGTTACGTTCTGCCTCTTTGCGCAGTACCTTGTTGGTAACCAGAAGTTCCTCTCGCCTTTTGGCACTATCGTCTATTATAGAAGTCATAATGGCAGACGCTCTGTCAAAGGACATATCCTCTATATTTACACAGTCGGGCTGGTTGATTGACTCCATAAATGCGCTTACCTTAGGGTCATAAACCAATGCCATTGCAGGTATGCCCAATGTGGTGGCATAGATGAGGGAATGTAATCTCATACCGATAATAATCTCCGCCTCCGACAACACCGAGAACACCTCGGGCACGGAAAGCTCACGATTAATCACGTATGAATCGTGCTTCATCCTGTTCATCACCTCTGACGAAACCTCCAAATCTGCAGGATACTGCATAGGAACGAACAGCGGGTATATATCGTGCTTTTCTACCATATAATCGCAAAGACGCGCCATCTCCGTCTCAAAGTCGGCAACCGCACCCTTCCACTCACGGATGGACACAATACCGATTCGGCGACCTTCAGGAACCCCTGCCATATTGGTGAAGTATTTACCGGACAATGTGCCATCTACATCCAATGTGAAGGCCGGGTCTGCCGTGATGATTATATCGGGAGCAGTGACACCCATGGATTTGAGTTCTTCATCAGATTTATCATCACGAAGGGTTATTATATCAACCTTATTCAAAATCCTTGATGTGAGATAGCGATTGAACTTCTTATGAACAGGACCGATACCGTTGGCATAGAGCATAGTCTTCATACCCATACGCTTGGCAAGGAAAAGAATCACAAGATAGTAAAATATAGATTTACTGCTTGTAACATCCTGAATAAGACTACCGCCACCGAATAGGAGCATTTTAGTCTCGCGCATCTCGCGGATAATCTTGAAAATATTATAGCGGTATATGGATTTTACACGATAGACATTCTCTGTCTCACGAGGGGTCTTGGAAAGAACAGTAACATTGAGGTCCGCCTTCTTGCTACGAAGGGTATTCAATATAGCAAAGAGCAACGCTTCGTCACCGCTGTTTGCAAAACCGTGATAGCCGGATATTAAAATATCTGCCATTATCTCATCTCCGTATCAAGCTTTTTAGAAATTACTTTTGCGATCTTAACCAGTACAAGATTGGCAACTATGGCACAAGCAGATACCAATGCGCCGATAATAAGGCCGTTAATTGTACGGCTAACAATAGTTGTGAAATCTGTGAACACGTGGCAAAAGCTATTGGCAACAGATGCTACCACGATAGAACCCGCTATGGCGAGTACCCATTTCATAACGTCTATGTTGGTGCGTTTCACATAGTATATGAAAAGCACGATTGCAGGGTAGCCGATAAGGAATTCCTTGGTGCGGGGGCGGGCAGGGAAAATCTCGGTGAGAGTGCTTCTCACAAACTGCTCCAAAGCGCTGATTTCGTTAACATTGCCGCTGCGGATGATGTAGTAAACGCCCATTGCCGCAATCACGCATCCGATGCCGAGCCAGTAAACCTTGATATGTGCATTGAGGAGATTCCTGATGTCTTTGAGGAAGCCGGAATCTTCTTTCTTGACAAACATAATGTAGTACACAACCGCCGTATATGCAATAGGCACAAGAAGCGAAAGCTTGATACCGCGGAAGATATCATTATTAACATAGTAATTGATGCCTGAAAGGAGTACACCCTGGCCAACAGCGCCTATAAGAAGTGTGCCCACAAGCACAGCCACTCCCGAAAGAACCAAGGGGAACAAGGGGAGACGGTCTTTGGTGGCTTTCAGGAATGAAAGGAACACAGTCATAGCAAAGCAGGACTGCACCACGGAGTATGCGGTGGGATAAAGCACCAACAAGGATGAAGGAATTACAAAGGTGCCGAGGAATGCAAGGGCAGAAAGTGCCATTGCGCCAAGGGTGAGCCAGAGGTATTTCTTGCCCGATATCATCTCAAAAGCAAGGAGCGCACACATTACCATAATAACGGCGCAGATTGCGGAATTGAGAGTCTTATTGGGGTTATAATCAAAGGGCTCTGTACGGGGGGCAAACACAAATCCTGCCGCCTCTGCCTTGGCCTTATACTCGGCAAGGGCTTTGAGCATATTATCCGCACATTCTTCGTGGGATATCTTTTCGGGTACGGGAAGAGTTACAGTGATGAACTTGAGGTTTCTGTCAATAGTAGAATTGAAGAACTGTTTGGTGCGGTAGAGATAGTTAGTGGCGTCGGCATTACTGTCATCATAGGTCTCATAAGAACGGAGCACCTTGTTTGAGCCACCCTCTCCCATTACCGCATTGAAAATCTGTACATAGCCAAAGCATTTCTGGTTAGAAAGCTGGTTGGTATTCTCTGTAACAACCAAGGTCATATCATTGGCATTGATAACCTTGGCGAGTTTCTCGTAATTTGCGTGATTCTTATCCTCGTCCTTATACTCATAAGCATCGGATTTGATGTTGAAATACTCTACATCAAATGTCTTCACTATGCGGTCAATATCCTCGGTGTATTCGGTGTTTGCATAGTTTTTCACCTTATGAACGAGGGCGATATCAAATCCCATTGATTTGAGCTTGGATATGGCCTCCTCATTATAGCCGATAGCATAATCCCAGAGCTCTTTTCTGCCATCGTAGAAAACGTATATATCCATATTATCAATCGTGCCTGCAAAGGCGTAATCCGCCTCACCGAAACGTCTGGGCATTGAGTAGGCAAAGAACTCTTTTACCTTTGAATCCCCTATCATAACAAGGTGACTGTCAAAGGATACGTCGGGACAGTTTGCCTTAACGAATTTTGCGATATTGATACTCTGCTCGTCGTACTTATGGCAGAGCACGTTGTACTTGATGGAGGTAACCTCGCCCCTTGATACGAGGGCGTTCACATCCTCTTCCATTACAGAGACAGTGTTCAAGCCCATTGATTTGAACTCATCAAGAACGGACTGGAGTTTGGACTCCGAAAGTTTATTTACTATACTGTTATAGAGAAGGGATGCTGTTACTTTGTTATTGCCCTCCTCAACAGTTATACGCTGGCTGATGCCCGGCAAAAGTGCAATAAGCATTACCGCAAGGATAATCCATGCTCCGTACCTTAAAAACGCTTTTTTCATCAGTGTTTCCTCCTTATTTCTTGATAAGTTGCTTCACTATGCCCGTGGCTGCGAGTGATGCAACATACACGGCTCCGCATACACAAAGGGGAATTATAAAAGTGAATCTGCCGTGAGTGAAACCGCCTGCAAAAATAACGAATATCACATAGGTTACCGCCGCAAGTGCGCCTGATATAAATATCTTGGCCAGGGAGACAACCAGATCTTTTTTAAGATATGCCCCCACCACTTTGCGGAGGCCTACAGACATTACCGCTGCATAGCAGGTCATAAGAAACGTGGTGCCGACTGCTATGAAAAGAGAAGGCAAAGTGATGTAACTGCCCGCAAAGGGGATATTGGGCACAAACATTACAATCAGTATATTTATAATACCGTTTAGCACAACTACTGCAATAGTGCCTATTACAGAGTAGTTATACTTGCCCGCAAGATACAAAATCTTATTGAAAAGTTCCTGGGCGGTATAGCCGAGAACTCCTAAACTATACACAAGAAACATTATGGCAACCGCCAATGTGGAATCTGCCGTAAAGGAACCCCTCTCATAAAGAAGGCCGATTACATTGGTACCGAAAAGTCCTACCACAAGGAGGAAAGGCAAAAAGATTGCCGTCATAATAGTTATCATATAACGGAGTGTCTCATTCACATAGTCAATATTGCCCTCTTCGTAGTTCTTGGAAATTGAGGGGAAGATTACTGTGGACATAGCCACAACAAAGATGCTCGATATTGTGATAAAGAGATTGGAGGCGTAGTTGAATGTGGCCGCCATACCTGCATCTCCGCTTACGAATGCTCTGTCGGTGTAAAGGCAAAGTTGGAACATCATATTGGATATGAATATCCAGAGAATTTCGTTGTTCTTATCAGATTTGCCTGTGTATTTCTCCCTTGAGATAAAGGTGTAATTCTTCTTGTAAAAAGACGGGAGTAAAATCACAATATGCAAAAACCATCCCAGCGTGGTAACAGCGCCTATGGTGAGGATTGATGCGTCAAACATATACAGAGTGAGGATGATAATCACGTTATAGGGTAAGCTCATAATTGAGGTGATAAAAAATGCCCTCTCATTCTGCAGTACTCCCGATATGATATACGCGATAACCACAAACACCATAGAGGGAAGCATCACATAAAAAAGCTTTATGGCAATCGCCGTCTCCTCTGCGCCGATACTGGGGAGGATAACCCCTACTATACGGGATGCGAAAAGTGCCATAACCGCCACCGCAGATATGAGGCAGATAAACGCCTTGCCTATAAAGTGGGACACATACGCCCTCTCTCTGCCAAGGTTCTCTGCTTTATTGATATTTTTAATCACAAGGGTTGACAAAGCGACGCCTATGCCCGTGAATATGAGGGTGACCAGACCGAACACCTGAAAGTAGATATCCGCCAGCACTCCCGTACCAAAAATCTGTGCAAAAACAATATCACGGAAAAAGCCGAGACCCTTTGCCATTACTATACCTAGAACTACCATTATATACGCACTGCCCATTGTGGTTTATCACCTCGCAAAACAAGATTTCTCCATTTTACATACATATATAATATTATACATTATAGTAAAATTTAAGTCAATTGTATTCTATTGAAATTGTCTTTGGATTGTGGTAAAATGATTTGTAGTGGAAGTTTATGAATTACACAAAGAGAGGGAATATATATGGAAAAGATAATTACATACGAAAACTTAAGAAATTTTGCTTATGTCAACGACAAAATATGCAAAAAACCCATTAAGGGTATTGTGCTTTTGTTCTTCGGGCTCGGAAGCACCACCATGTATGCCAACGACACTATGGAGGGTGAATTCTATGGTGACAAGGGTATATTATACGTTGTGCCCTACAACAACCCCTGGGCCTGGATGAACAGTCAGGCGGTGACATATACCGACGAGATTATTGACCTTCTCTTTGAAAAATATTCTCTGCCCGAAGACACTCCCATAGTATCCACAGGACTCAGCATGGGCGGTATGGCATCCCTCATATATGCCAAGTACTCCAAGCGTACTCCGGTGGCGTGCGTGTCAAACTGCCCCGTGTGCGATATGGTGTATCACTACACCGAGAGGCCTGACCTCCCCCGCACCATATACAGTGCACTCTTTAACTGCGAGGGCACTCTTGATGAGGCGTTAAGACGTGTATCACCTCTGCACCTTGCAAGTGAAATGCCAAAAATCAAATACCACGTATTTCATTGTACGGGGGATACTCAGGTAAACCCCGCCCTTCACTCTGAAAAGTTCGTAGATGAGATGAAGAAAAACGGACACAACATAACCCTCGACATAGTCCAAGGCAGAAAGCATTGCGACCTCTCCCTCGAAAAAAAGAGACTCTTTGCCGACTACATACTCAAAGCCATTGAGGGATAAACCAAAATCTATTCGCATCATTGGAGGAAAAATGAAGAAATTATCGCTGATTTTAGCATTCACATTAATACTATCTTTCCCCGTATCTGCTAAAAGCATAAAGAAATATGAAGAGGTAATCCCCCTATCCCCCGGAGTGACTCTCACGAAGGTACAGGAGTTCCAGACGGACAGAAACCTCACCTACTCATATATCAAGGCAGACCTTACCGCAAAGAATACGGGATTTAAGGTGTTTACTTCCGACAAGGGTACTGACGTCCTCGACACCGTAACTAATCTGGTGTCGGGTGACGAGGATGTGATCGGTGCTATAAATGCCGATTTCTTCTCAATATCATCGGGCAACAAGGGATTCTCCCTCGGTATTGAGATTGAAAACGGAAATATAGTGCAATCCCCCATCAACCCTGACACAATGGCAACTGTTTCCTATGTGGATGAGGAGATGACTATGTCATACCTCGACTTTCATATTATGGCGGTTGCACCCAACTGGGAATACAAGGAGATAAGACATCTCAACAAGCACACCACCTACTATGGTGATATACTCATGTACACATCTGCGTGGAACGGCGGTATGTCCCCCGCTCCCGGTGGAGACGTGGTGGAAGTGGTGGTGGAAGACGGCAAGATAAAAGAATTCCGTCGCAATATGCCATCCGTGGAGATACCCGAGAACGGATGTGTGTTGGTGGTATCCGAGGGCGCGACGATGTTTTTTGCCAACAATTTCGCAGAGGGTGATGAGATACGGTTTGACTACTACCTCACCCCCGATATACAGAACGCAGAATATGCCTTCGGTGCAGGTGCGTTCCTGGTGAAAGACGGCGAAGTGATGGAGAACTTCTCCCATTATGTTTCGGGTACTCACCCAAGAAGTGCCGTAGGCGTCAATGAGGATGGTACTATAATGTATCTTGTTGCTGTTGACGGCAGACAGGGGACGAGTCAGGGACTTAGTATGTCACGACTTGCAAAACTTATGAAGGATCTTGGTTGCTACAATGCGGTCAACCTCGACGGTGGCGGTTCTACCAATATGGTGGCATCCACAATGTGGAATGGCTTTCTCCACACCGTAAACTCCCCCACCGAAAACAGAAAGGTGATAAACGCTATTGGTATCACCTACTCTGCAAAAAGCGGTAGTGCGAAAGAGATTGAGATTAAGACGGACGTTGATGCGGTGTTTATCGGTCATGATGTAAAGGTGTCCACCGCTATATATGATAAGAACATGAGACCCGTGGAGAGTAATGTGAAGTTATCCTCTGCCTTCGGAGATATAGACGGCAACACCTATATCCCTCACACCGCAGGAGAGAACACTATCACCGCAAAGCAGGGCAAACTGTCTGCCAAAGCTAAGGTGTATGTGGTGGAATCTGTATCGGGTATTGACACCGACACCTATATCCGACTTGAAGAGGGCAAGAGCCACACCCTCAAAATAAATGTTTACGATAGTTTCGGGCATTACGTACCCGTAACAGATACCGACCTTTTTGAAATCGTATCCTCTAACGAGGATGTTGTAACTATAGAAGGCAACAAAATCTTTGCCGAGGGTGAAGGCAACGCCATAGTCACCATATCAAAAGACGGTGCTTTTGCCCATATATCCGTAGCGGTGGATGGAGTCGCAGACGAGGATAAAGAAGATACGGACACAGATATTGATGTATCAAAAACAGAGTTTATCACTCCCCCTGCAAATGTATACTACAATGTGTCATCCCCTGCAAAAGAGAAGCTGGTGGTAGGTGCTACCTTCGGAGAAAGTGACACCTTGCTTAAGCTCTTGATTGACAAGAAAATCAAGTCAGCCATACCCGAGGGCGAAAACTCCGTGCTTCTCGGAGACATAACAGAGTTCAAAAGTTATGATATAGGATCTGCCCTTTGCATAAATATTGACACCTCAAAGGGTACTGTCCGTGCTACAGACGAAGAACAATGGGGTAAAATCGCAGAAGCAATCGAGAATTCTGACAAGGAAAATGTGTTCCTCTTCTCCGAAAATTCCATATTCGACGGTACGGCATTTGACTTCAAAGCTATTACCGATTACCTTTCCGAGACGGGCAAGAGGGTGTTCGTAATATCCCGTGGCGAGCAAAACACCTACAAATACATTAAGGGTGTCAGCTACTTCACCATAGGCAATCAGAATGAAGCAAAGCTTGGTACAGAGTATCTTGATTATTACAAAAATCTGGTGTTCAATCTGGGTGATACTATCACTCATGAGTGGGCAGGTGTGTATGACGGAGGGAATAAATGAAGGAAACAATCAAAAAGATTGAAGCCAAAAACATCTTTATGCTCACCATAGCAGGTCTTATAAATGCTTTTGGCATAACGGTATTCCTTACTCCCGTCAAATTATACGACAGCGGTATCTCGGGAACTGCCATGCTGATATCGCAGATCACTCCCGAGTGGTTGACGTTATCAATGTTCCTGCTTATCTTAAACACTCCCCTTTTCATTTTCGGATACAAGAAGCAGGGAGGGCTTTTCACTTTCTATTCCATATACACCGTGGCAATATACGCCCTCGGCGCATGGCTTATAACCGACGTGTTACCCATAGACGTATCCCTTGCATCTCCCCTTGCAGGTACTGACCTGTTGCTATGCGCACTTTTCGGCGGTATTATCTCCGGTGTGGGAAGCGGTATCACCATCCGCTTTGGCGGTGCGATTGACGGCGTGGAGGTTATGTCTGTAATATTTGCAAAGCGAATAGGTGTGACGGTAGGCACCTTCGTGATGGTATACAACGTAATCCTCTATGTTATCTGCGGATTTGTCGCAGGGAGCTGGATACTGCCTCTTTACTCCATTGTTACTTACGGGGCAGGTCTTAAAACCATCGACTTTATCGTAGAAGGTATTGACCGTTCAAAAGCGGCTATGATAATCACCTCAAAGGGTGACGAAATCTGCAATACGCTTATGACTTCATTTGAGTGTGGTACCACCAAAATCCACGTTAAGGGCGGCTTTTCCAACGAGGACAAGACCATGATATACTTCATACTTGACCGCTTCCAGATCTCAAAAATGAGAGAGTTGGTGCACGAAATTGACGATGGTGCATACATAACCATTACCGAAGTGGCAGACATATTCAAATCCAATATGTGATGAAAACAAAAAGCCTTGTTGCTGAGCAACAAGGCTTTTTTTATATTTCGTTTGCTATAAGGTCTTCGTAGGTCTCCCTCTTAACTGCCACGTAATCCTTACCACCTGATATCATAACAATCGGGGGTCGGGGGATTTTATTATAGTTTGATGCCATACTGTAGTTATAAGCACCGGTGGAGAGTACCGCAAGGATGTCACCTGACTCGGGTGTCTGTATATGAGTATCTTCCTGAATAAGGACTCCGCTTTCACAGCATTTGCCTGCTATGGTGCAGAGGTAGTCTGCCTCTTTATCCGCTCTGTTTGCAACTACTGCAGTATAGGGCGAGCCGTAAAGGGCATAACGGGGATTATCCGACATACCGCCGTCTATGGCAACATATTTCTTATAACCCGTGATTTCCTTGATACTGCCCACAGTGTAAAGGGTAATACCGCAATCACCCACGATGCTTCTTCCCGGCTCCATTAAAATCCCGGGTACATCCATACCCTTTGCATTGCACTCTGCCTTTACCACAGAGGCAATATCCGATATACAACCGAATATATCAAGTTCGGGGTCGGATTCCAAGTATCTTATACCGAATCCACCACCCAGATTCAACACATCGGGGGTGTAGCCAATCTTATCCTTTACCGAGGCGGTGAAATCAATCATCACCTTTGCGCAATCAATAAAGGGAGTGGCTTCAAACACCTGAGATCCGATATGGCAATGATATCCTTTAAGGGCGATATTGGAATATGAAAGTGCTTTCTCCACAATCTCCAAGCCCTGACCAGTCTCAATGGCGGAACCGAATTTGCAATCCACTTTACCTGTGGATACCGCCTCATAGGTGTGGGGATCAATGCCGGGGGTGATACGGAGAAGTATGCTTTGCACTATCCCCTTCTCACCTGCGATACGGTCTATATTTTCGAGTTCATAAAGATTATCTACTATAAAACAACCTACTCCTGATTTGATGGCAAATTCAATCTCGTCGGAGGTTTTGTTATTACCGTGGAAGAAGATGTCACCAGCAGGAAAACCCGCCTTGAGAGCCGTAAAAAGTTCGCCTCCTGACACCACGTCAACCAGCATATTCTCCTCTGCCATAATCTCGTATATACGCTTGAAGGCACATGCCTTGGAGGCGTAGAGAATGTGGGCATTATCGAAATTTGCGGTGAGTGCTTTTTTGTATTCACGGCACTTACTTCTTATTTTATCCTCATCCATAAGGTAAAGGGGGGTAGAATGCCTTTGGGCAAGCTCTACCGTATCAACCCCTGCGAAGGTGAGGTGTCCTCTGCTGTTAACAGAGAGGTTATCTGCTATAAAATTCATTGATTAGCTCCTTAAATGAGTCCCTGCTCTTTCATAAGAGAGAGGAGTACTTTCTCCTTGCCCTCACTCATCTTAACGAGGGGGAGTCTTAAATAGTTATCGCAAAAGCCCATATGAGCCATAGCGGATTTTACGGGGATAGGGTTAACCTCACTGAAAAGTGCATTGATAAGGGGAAGAAGTTCAAGCTGAATCTCTCTCGCTCTTGTCACATCACCCTCGGCAAAGCTCTTGCAGATCTCAACTGTCTTGCGGGGAAGGAGGTTAGAAAGAACAGATATTACACCCTTACCGCCCAAAGACATTGCGGGTACTATCTCATCATCGTTACCTGAATAGATGTCAAGCTTATCACCTACGAGAGATGCTGTCTTTGCAAGGGCGGAAATATTGCCGTTTGCCTCTTTGATAGCACAAATCATCGGATGCTCTGCAAGACGAAGGTAAGTCTCGGGCTCAATATTGACACCTGTACGTGAGGGTACGTTATAGAGAATAACGGGTACTGTACTTGCATCCGCAATTGCATTATACATCTGCACCAAACCCTCCTGAGTGGTCTTATTGTAATAAGGAGTTACAACAAGCACAGCGTCAGCTCCTGCCTCGCAGGAGAATCTGGTGAGATCTATGGCATAGGGGGTGTCATTACTGCCTGTACCTGCAATTACAGGCACTCTCTTGGCAACTCTATCCACCGCATATTTGATAACTGCTCTGTGCTCCTCATCTGTGAGAGTGGAGGATTCACCTGTGGTTCCGCAGATAACGAGGGCGTTGATGCCTTCTTCTATCTGCCAGTCAATAAGTTTACCCAATTTTTCATAATTTACTCCGTTTTCATCCAAGGGAGTGATAAGCGCTGTGGCTACACCTTCAAAAATCGAGTTCTTCTTCATGATATACATCCTTTCCAAAATAAAAGAGGTTCCCAATACGGAAACCTCAAAATAATACAAAAACAATTTGTATATTGATAGCACTCCGTAAAATTAATACGACAACAAAACAGATCTTATTCCCTTTTGTCAGGACGGCCTTTCGCCTCAACCGCCTTCGGCACCTATACCTTTCGCCCGATCAACGCCCTGCGATGGCTTACACACCGGGGTACTCATTATAAAATGCGACCTCTATCTTATATATTTTTTATTATAATATCATACTTATTGCGGTATGTCAAGCAAATATTATTTGTTTGCTGCAATGTACATTGCGCACTCTACCCTCTTCTTCTCAAGCTCGCAGGCGAGTTCGTAGGGTTTGTTAATATCGCCGTTGAAGTTATGGGCGTTGGCACTGCAACCGCCACTGCAATAGAATTTTGCCCAGCAATCTGCACATTTCTCCTTGCTATATACGTGGGACTTCATAAACTTATTGCGAATGTCCTCGTCCATGGTGCCGTCAAACACATTACCCATCTTAAAGGGTTCGTTACCAACAAACTGGTGGCAGGGATAGATATCCCCATCGGGAGTAACCGCCACATACTCATGACCTGCACCGCATCCGCTGAGACGCTTGTATATGCAGGGCCCCTGTGTGAAGTCCATCATAAAGTGGAAGAAGTTAAAGCCTTTCCCCTCGCCTCTGCGTTTAAGATACTCATCAGCAAGAATCTCGTACTGCTCGTAGAGCTTGGGGAGATGCTCCTCTTTAAGAGCAAACTCATGACCGTCGGGAAGTACAACGGGCTCAACGGAAATCTGCTCGAAGCCTTCATCTGCAAGGTGAAGTACGTCCTTAGCAAAGTCAAGGTTATTGGATGTGAATGTGCCACGGACATAGTAATTATCCTGATTACGGCTATCGGCAATCTTCTTGTATTTAGGCAAGATATCCTCGTAGGTGCTCTGTCCGCCTACTTTGGGACGCATAAAATCGTGAACGTCCTTTCTGCCATCTATACTGAGGACTACGTTGCCCATATTCTCATTTATGTATGCTTCAATCTCATCATTCAAAAGCAGACCGTTGGTGGTGATTGTGAAACGGAAAATCTTGCCCGTCTCCTCTGCTCTGCCCTTGGCATACTCTACAATATCTTTCACAACGTCAAAGTTCATAAGGGGTTCGCCACCGAAGAAGTCTATCTCGATGTTCTTTCTATCGGCAGATTTGTCGATAACAAAGTCAATGGCTTTCTTACCCACCTCGATGCTCATAAAAGAACGTTTACCGCCATACTCACCTGTGCCTGCAAAGCAATACTTACAACGCATATTGCAATCGTGGGTGATATGCAGGCAAAGAGCCTTTACCACAGACTGCTTATTCCACTTAGCAATAATGGGGGCATAGGTATCCTCGGTAAAGAGGGCTTTCTTCTCAATAAGGAAGGAAATCTCCTCATACGCCTCACGGATATCTGATTCGGAGTGTTTGCCCTTGAGTGCATCTACAATCTCATCGGTAAGGGACTGGTTGTCCTCGGTGATGTAATCCAATAAATCATACACCACATCACTTACCACGTGCACCATTCCGCTGTATATATCGGCAACAATGTTAGTGCCGTTTCTGCTGAATTTATGTATCATATCAAAATTCCTCTCAAACTAAATCAGGCGGTCACAGACCGCCTGAGAACAAACGCTTTTTGGAAAACGAGATTATCTCTTCTCGTTCTCGCACTTCTGGTTTGCTACTGTGCAAGATGTTTTGCAAGCGGACTGGCAAGATGTCTGGCACTCACCGCAACCACCCTTGGAAGCGCTTGACTTCAATACTGCATCGTTCAAAGATTTAATGTGTTTCATAATAAAATACCTCCCAAAATTAATTCTTCTTTAAGTTTATTCCAACAACTCCGCCAAAAGCACCCGGCAAAAATCCTGTGGCCGCAAGCGCAAAGACGTTCTTGTCAAAAACAAAGTCATTCACAAACACCGCACCGATTATGTATAATACAAGCACATAAGCAAGACCGCTTACCGCTCCGCTTAGCCATCCCCTTGAGGTGGCTCTGCGACCAACCATAATCCCTGCCAGTATGACCGCAAATATCGTGGTGACAAAAACTACCGCTTCAATAGTGGTATCGGGCAAAGGGGTGTATGTGAGCAAAACCGCAAATACTATAAACACCGCAAATGTGAATATGAGCGCTTTGGCAACACTTCCTACTAGCACTCGCATCCCCGACGGCATCCGTCTGCGGGAAGTGGCGGTGGACGTAAAATCTAGCTTCATCATATATTCCCTCCAAGCGAGAAGTATCATTACTTATACATATTCGCTCAAGAAATATTTATGCGTCCTTTATGCTTCAGCGGGTTTGGTAACCTCACGGATAGCCCAACGGCTGATTTTCATAGTTGATTTATCTGTAGCAGAACCTGTCTCGATAACAACTGTGTCGTCCTTGATAGATACAATCTTACCATGGATACCGCCGATGGTGAGCACTTTGTCACCTACAACAAGAGCAGCGAGCATCTCTTTGGTGAGCTTCTCCTTCTTGCGCTGGGGACGGATCATCATAACATAAAGCAAAACCAAAAGCAAAATGGGCATAAGCATGGGCATAAAGCCTGCTACACCTACATTACCTGCAGCTGCGGGAGCCGCACCCTCTGCAAAAGCAGTCATTACAAACAAGTTCATTGTACTTCCTCCTAATTTTTCATCTATATAATTATAACCTCTTTTTATCGTTTATGCAAGTGATTTTGACCATATTTTTGGATAATTATTAAATTTTATCCTATATTCAGTTCTGACAGTATGAAATCCGACACGGAGTCGGGGGGGATATCTAAAATATGGGCAAACTCCTGATGTATGAGGCGTTCCGCATCCTTGAGTATTTTATTGTCAGAGGCATATATCCTCTTACCGTCTTTTTCTCTCTCCAACCGCTTGATGTGTATCTCGCATATCATTTGCAATATCCTGCCATGGTCTCCCTCTTTGAGAATCCCCTGAAAACACTCCTTACGGGCAGAGGTGTCATCTAACCACATTGGTTCCTTTACTGACACAGTGCGGATGATATCCACAATGTCACAACTATCTAAAAGTCTGCGAAGTTTCACCCTGTCCCCGTCAACAGGAATATGAATGGTGGTGGCAACTGCGTCGTATATGGTTTTCAATACATAATACTTCCGCCTCTCTCCGCCCGCAAAGCTCCTATCCTCAATATCTTCTATACAGCACACCCCCGATACGGGATGAACTACGGTATCACCTATCTTATACATAAATACCCTCCCCTGCCAATTTACTGTCATTATATTTTATACCTTTATAATCCAAAAAATGTGCCCTGTTTATTGCTTTTGCGATTTGCGTGTGATATAATCCCCTATGTGTTTATCATACGCAGGATGTGATTATATGAATATACCAATCAAAGAAATTATAATACAGACCCTCGGCGTGCTGGGGATTCTTGCAAGTATCATCTCCTTCCAATGCAAAAAGCACAAATCAATACTGTTTTTCAGAACCGCCAATGAATCGCTGTTTGCAATACAGTATTTTCTGCTTGGTGCATACACGGGTATGGCAATGAATCTTGTGGGTTGCGTGCGTAACCAGATATTCTCAAGGCAGGTTGAGGGCAACAGGAACACCATGAAAACCGTATCGTTTTTCGGCACACTTTTCCTTATATTCGGGCTTATGACGTGGCAGGGGCCAAGGAGCCTGCTCATCATCTGTGCCAAGGTGCTGTCTACCATCGCCTATGGTAACAAGAACACCACCTTCGTCCGCTCCACCATACTGATAACCTCGTTAAGCTGGCTCATATACAACTATTGTGTGTCCTCAGTAGCAGGTGTGGTGTGCGAGGCATTGACTTTGATATCCATAATCGCAGGGATTGTGCGATTGGACCTCATACCCCTCGCCAAAAAGATTATGACAAAATAAACAAAACCCCGTGAAAGAAATTTCACGGGGTTTTGTATGGGCACGTTATTTCTCTACCTTGCGATAACTGTACAAACTGTCATATACCTCACGAAGCGCTCTTGTATCAGGCGCTACCTGTATAAGACCCGTACACTCTGTGGCAGAAGCTACGCTACCCTTGAGTTCATCAGGAAACAATCGCATTTCCCCATACTCATCATCAGGAGAGTTGACTGCATTTTGCGGAGTGAAAAAGGACTTCTCATTTTCGCCCCATTTGAACTGTTTGCTCTTATGCATTAAAAATCCCCTCCGCAATTATTATTGCCGAAGGGAGAAACTTTATTCTCTGTTTATAAACACAAAAAAGAAATGACCCTCAATTACCTTAACCGTAATCAAGGGTCATTTCTGTTCACTTTTCAAGTCTAACTTCATTGGTTACCCTCTCTTTCTTTAATTACCCTCCGCCTTGTATTCGGTACAGAGGGAGTAAAAGCTGCGTATGAAGGTTATGATCTGAACCCAACTTATATATTAAACGTAGCACCGTCGTGTTTTGCTGCTTTCCACTTACTTAATGTTCAAATCACTGACAACCACATCGTCATCTTGCCTTCATATTGTGCCTTGCGCTTACTTTGTCATTGGACTCTCCTCCTTTGCTCATCTATAATATAACACAGATTTCAACCCGTTTTCAATTGACAAAATGCAGAAAATAAAAAGCGTCTTTTTGTGCATTTAACAGAAAATGGAAAAAATGTGTTTACAAACGGATTTTATATATGATATAATTGATTTATGGTTGTGCTGAAAGAGGTGTCCCAAAAGGGACACCTCTTTTGATTTTATTTATCCTTTTTTCTTGTGGTGATTTTGTTAAGCAACATTGTAATCGTGGCAATCACCAGCATCACTACTATAATACAAAACATTCCCTCTCCCATATATGTGAGGTTGGCAATAAAATTAAAGGGTTGAAAATTCATAAAAGCACCTCCGCCTTACATAAAGAAATTAAGTATCAGTCCGCCTGCGATAACCGATGCAATCTGACCGGAAACATTTACACCGATTGAGTGCATCAGCAGGAAGTTCTGCGGGTCTTCTTTAAGACCCATTTTATGTATTACACGGCCCGACATAGGGAATGCAGAAATACCTGCAGCACCTATCATGGGGTTTATTTTCTTTTTAAGGAACAGGTTTATAAACTTTGCAAACAGCACTCCGCCTGCGGTGTCGAATATAAACGCAATAAATCCAAGACCAAGTATGAGCAGGGTTGCCGGCTGAAGGAATTTATCTGCCTGCATCTGGCAGGCAACGGTGATGCCGAGCAACAGCGTAACCAGATTGGCAAGTACATTCTGTGCAGTATCCGAGAGACTGTCGAGCACTCCGCACTCGCGGATAAGGTTGCCAAACATCAGAAATCCTATCAGAGCAACAGACTCGGGTGCAATGATGCCGGAAATTACGGTGATGATTATGGGGAACAGAATCCTTGTGGTTTTAGAAACATTTGCCTGCTTGTAATCCATTCTGATAAGACGCTCTTTTCTGGTGGTCAGCAATTTGATTACGGGTGGCTGTATAATCGGCACAAGTGCCATATAGGAATATGCGGCAACCATTATCGCACCTACATATTTAGAGCCGAGGGTGTTGGCAACAAATATAGATGTGGGGCCGTCTGCGGCACCGATTATAGCAATAGATGCAGCGTCTTTGATATCAAAAAACATAGACGCCATACAGAGCGTAAAGAATATGCCAAACTGTGACGCCGCGCCGAATATCATCAGCTTGGGATTAGAAAGCAACGGGCCAAAATCTATCATTGCGCCTATACCGATAAACAGTATAAGGGGGAAAAGCTCGTTTGCAATGCCCGCATCATAAAGCACCTGCAAAGCTCCCTCGTGTCCCACTGCGCCCGAAAAGGGAATGTTTACCAATATAGCTCCGAATCCCATCGGCAAAAGCAGTGTGGGCTCCATATCCTTCTTTATGGCAAGATAAATGAGGATTCCGCCAATTATGTACATTATAATGTGGGGAATGGTAATAGCGCCAAAATTACTGAGAATTGTACCCATTGTTTGTTCTCCTTTAAGCTATCGTATTTTATAAAACACCTCGAACAGTATATCAAAAATCTATTCCCCGTGTCAAGAAAAAAAGGACACCCTGCGGTATCCTTATTATGCGGTTATTCATTTAGCAACGGTTAATCTGAACCTTTGCTTCGTATTCCTTCACATCGGCAAACCATTCTCTGTCGCATTTCACACCGCACCTACGGCAGTATTCATCCCAGATATCACCAAAGGGCATGGTCTTCAGCTCGTCCTGAACCACCTGCAGTTCTGTGAGGGAGTTATTATTCTGCAGTTTTGTCAACAATTCATTGGGGGTGCAAAGAGCGTTGAGAAGTGCCTTCTGCCAGTTTCTGAATCCCATTGTCCATGCGGAAATCCTGTTTATGCTTGCATCAAAATAGTCAAGCGCCATGTGAACAGTTTGGGGACGGGGCAGTTTTTGTTATCTTGATATTTCGGGCAGAGACTCTATTGCCGAGTTGAGCTCTGCAAGGCAGTTGGCTTTTCGCACCGCTTTGGTTATGGCCTTCTCCTCGGGATAGTTGAGCAAGGAGTACATCCATATCTCCTTTAATTTATAAAGAGTGAACAAGTCCGATTGCAGAAGTTCCATATATCTGCTTTCCACCAGTTTGGAGAATGATACCAGCTCTGCGGTGGTAAGGGGCGCTCCACCTCGGATTTCACGGAAGATGGCAGGATTCATAATTGCGCCCCTGCCTATCATCACACCGCCAAGGCGGTCAAACTTATCTGCGATTGCTTTGTAATCTGCAGGAGTATTTATATTGCCGTTATAATACACCTTTGAAGTGCTCTCACCGTATGCGGTGGCAAAGGTATCCATATTGGGAGTGCCCCTATAAAGCTCGTCCCTCACTCTCGGGTGGACAATCAATCGGGAAATGGGATATCTGGTATACACCTCAAGTATCTTGTCAAACTCCTCGTGGGAGGAGAATCCTACCCTCGTCTTGACAGATACATCAATCTTCACCTCTGCAAAGATACCATCAAGGAGTCTATCCAACGCCTCTGTATCTTTAAGAGCACCGGAGCCACGTCTCTTGCCCACCACGGTGGAGGCAGGGCAACCGAGATTGAGATTCAATTCATTATAACCTAAATACCGCACCTTCTCCGAGAACTTCACAAAGGCCTTGTCACAATTACTCAATGCCTGAGGAACGAGGGTGGTGGTGTTATTGGCAGGCAGGATATCCCGCATAGCTTTAAGGCTGAGCCTATCATTATCCGTAGGCACAATGAAGGGCGCAAAATACTCGTCGCACATACCGAACATCTCGGCATGTGCGTTTCTGTATGTATATGTGGTTATCCCCTCCATGGGAGCAAAACAAAGTTTCATAAATCCTCCGTGTAAAATCATCTGCCAAGCCTTATGGCAGAATAAAGATACATAAGCATTGCGCTGGAATACCATTCGGAAGAATCTGTGGGTTCCCCCGTGACAGGGTCAAGCTCCTGACCTAATTTGAAGTGGTCAAAGCATCTCGTCCACGCTTCCAGCCATTTTGTGCAGATATAATCAAAATCTCCACCCATACCATAATAGTCCATCCATCTTATGCAACGCAACACGATAAGGCCCTGGGTGTAATATCCCCAACAGTTGAAATCCGCATGTTCACGGCAACTGGGGTCATTGATAGCCATAGACGGAAAGGGGAACTCGGTCCAGAATTCATTTTCGTTCTTAATATGCTTTGTATAGATACGGTTTATCAAATCCCTGTCCGTATCCTTATCAAGCACCTTTTCAAGGAACAGATGGAAAATCGTGCTGGAGAGGAACTTCCTCTTTTCACCGTTTCTGTCAACGTCATAGAAAAAGTCGTCTTCTTCATCGTAGCAGATTTCAAAGAATCTTCTCTTCATCTCTTGGGCTTTGGCTTGCCACATGGCAGACTCATCATCTCTGCCAAGCTTACTTGCAAATGCGGAAAGCGCCATCAGGTTACCATAGAAATTACAATTCATATCCACCGCTATTACGGGTGCTATCTTCTCACCCTCGGGCAGAACTGATGCGTTCGCTATAGTTCCGTCGGGCAACACATAATTACCCTGACAACTAAGCCCCACGAGTCTGCCACTATTATCATGGCCGGTATCGTAACCTACAAACATCTCCACAAGGCCTTTACCAAGAGTCATACGATTCTGCTCAAGCCACTGTATCCATTTGGCACCTGATTCATACACCTTGGCATCAAATTCAGTGTCACAAAGCATATCGGACACATCTAATGCAAGGGACAAAAATGACACGCACTCCTGAACCTGGGTATACTCATACACCGCCTCACCATCCACCTCAATCACGCGAAAAGGATACTGCCCGTCTATCTGGTGATCTATAAAGGTCTCTATGGTGTTTCTGGCAAGGTATAGCTTGGTGCTGTCCAGCTTGGCATACAAAACCGCATCATACACGTGCTCAAGCCACAGTCCATCGTATTGAGCCGAAATCAAAAGAAGCTCCTTCTCACCGATTTTTTTGATATGTATATTCTCTAATCTGCTGACAATCTCTCTTGAAATTTTATTTGTCATATCAGTTCATCCTTTTAACGTGGAGCGGAAAGTTGATTTATTTCCAACACTATTTTGCTTTCCGTGTCATACTCTCCGGCTATCTTTAATGCTTTATAAAACAATTCTTTATCCTTCTTGGCTAAGTCAGAAATCATTTTGATAGTTTCATATGAAAACGAAGCGATTTTGTCACTAAACTCTTTTTCCTGGTTCATGTCCGTCCCCTTGATTAGATTAATCCAAAAACTCCATATATGGTTCTATTTCTTTCTCAATCATCGCCAACCTTCTTACGGTTTGAGATTCTTTTTCCAAAACAGGTGCATATTCTCTAAGCATTTGGGTTGCTTCTTCCGAAGACAACGATAACAAGCCATTTCCAAATGAAACTGCAACGTTTAATTCTTTTGTGGCACTCATCATCGGAAAACTAACCAAAATGCCTGTTCCTACACATTCCTCTATAACACCTTCACCATACTTTTTATGTTTTACAAATGTTCCCTTTACAATCATTTCTTCTTTATAACGTTTTGCTTCTGTAAGCAGTTTCATATCAGCTTTTAATTGTTCAAGTTTCTTTGCAAGTTCTCTTGCCTTTGCAACACGTTCAAAGTAAAGTTTTCTTGCGACTGTATTAATCGGCTCGAAAGTTATTCCTTCATAAAAATTATAAGCTTGAGAAGTGTAAATAATATCCAAGGCCAGAATATGTAAATTCTCATCTTTATGAAACTTACGCTTTGTATTATCGTATCTGCTCATATGTGTATCCATCAAAGCTTTATCGGACCTGATTTCTTCTATCAATTGTTCACACATACGACCAAAAACGCTAAGGTTAAAATTCGTCATCGGTCCCCAATCATCATAAAAGCCAACACAATCAGCAAAACTTTTAGCCTGACTTGCTTTGTAACCATAATTGCTATTGGGATAACGCAAGAACAAAAGCATCATGACTGAACGTTGATTATTTATGTAAAGATGACTATTGGGATAGTATTTCTTTCTGAGTTTTTCACTTGAAGTTATAAATTCATCAATAACTTGTTGTTTTGAAACATCATCCATCTTTTCTTCTGAATATAGTTTTCTAAACATTTCACGAACCGTTTCGGGCTCTCTTTGTGCATAATCTACTAAAGCATAAAAAGGAAGTTGATGTGAACTATCTATCAAATTATCCGACGCTTTCCATAGGCGATTTAGCATCCCACCAAAATCTTCGGTATCAATATCAAACTTTTGAAATTCTTCAGCAATCTCCCACTTATAAGATTCATCATTCTTTTCATTATTAAGAAATTCAAAATTATCAATATACTTTTTGAAAATAAACTTTATATTTTCTTTATTCATTTTTGCTCACCCCTTATGATTTTGATTTTATCACAACATCAAGCGGATGTCTACAATGTAATTTTGAGGAGCCCGTGTTGGACTACGACTCGCTTCGCTCCCATGCATAAGTTCTACCTGCCGTTCATTTTTCGCTTTGCTCTAATTCACGGGGTATCACTTATTGAACCAACGTCCGTTTGCGGTCACCCGAAGGGTGTCTTCCGCAGGATAACCTGCTACACCCTTCGACCGCGGCACGATTCTGCGCCATTCCTTCTTCTGCCACCGGCAGCGGAATGGCTCGAAGCCCTTTGGTTAACAGCGGTGGCTGTTTGCCCATGCAGGGGCGTCGATTCACATATTCAACCAAGGCCAAAAGCAAAAGAAAAAGGACACCTGATGGTGTCCTTTTCTTTTGCGCTCCCCGTGTTGGACTTGAACCAACGACCCTGCGGTTAACAGCCGCATGCTCTACCGACTGAGCTAACGAGGAATATATAAGATGTGTTGGGTTCGGTTTTTAGTCCGAACTTGAACCAACGTCCGGTCAACAAAATAGTCGTTTTGCTTCGTTTGCAAAGCAAACTCGCAAATCTCTTTTTTGTTTCCGATTTCGCACTCGCTTCTTCTCACACTGTGAGCGCTCGTGCTCAATCCCCTTTGCTTAACATCCGATGCCTACCGACTTAAGCTAACCAGGAATATTTAATATAGTGTATGCAGGTTTCCTGCATTTATGTTAAATTCAAACATAGGCGTACACTCGGTACGCCTATGCTGAATCTTAAGTCCCGGCAACTCCCTATCTTCCCGGGCGGTCACCCGCCAAGTATTGTCAGCACCACAGAGCTTAACTTCCGTGTTCGGAATGGGAACGGG
>JAZOWA010000050.1:0-16376 GCA_045659025.1 Clostridia bacterium | reverse complement strand
AAGGAACTCGAGTTGCTCATCAATGTTGTCTTTAATTTTCCACCAACTTGTAGAATAATTGGCAAATACACAGTCTTCCTCCCTTGCTCTGCCAATAATTCGCTGAATGGCTATATCAGGATGTAAATGCTCCAAAAACGTGATTACATTTTCCACATAATCATAGTATGAGCCCATATCAAATTCGCCATTTTCGTACATATCCGCAAGCGGCGTGTTTTTGAGTATATAAAGACAATGAATTTTCACCTGATCCACTCGTAATGCAGACAAAACCTTCGCACATTCAGTAACGTCATCCTTGTCATCCCAAGGTAAATTCAAAATCACATGGGCACACACTTCAAATCCATATGATTTAATTCTTGTCACAGCATCAATAAATTCTGCCAAGCCATGTCCACGATTAAGAAGTTTAAGTGTATGGTGGTTTACAGATTGAAGACCTAGCTCAACGCTTATTTCTATGTTGTTGAGTTTTTTTATCTCCGATAGAAATTCAAGATATTCATCGCTTATACAATCAGGACGGGTAGACACCGCAATCTCTACCACATCATCTACAATAGCATCACAAATATGCTCTTTGAACTGTTCTAATGGCATATATGTATTCGAGAAATTCTGGAAATAAACGATGAATTTTTCCGCTTTGTATTTCTTGCCAATGTATGCCATGTTCGTTGATATCTGCTCTTTTACGGGCATATCAGCAGGTAGATTTTCAAAGGCCGCTCCCATTTCACCGCAATATATGCAGCCACCGCACCCTACGGTACCATCACGATTAGGGCATGTCCCAGGCAGATTAACGGGCAATTTATACACCCGCTCACCATATTTTTGTTTGAGTTTATCTGAATAAGTAAAATATCGCATTGTTCCTCCGATATCTAATGAAAAAAGATCTTCATCTGTTCAAACTTTTCTTCTGTTACAAAGTGAATAAACGAGTAGTCTTCACTGAGTCTTTTGGCAATTTCGGGAGTTGAATCTTTGGATCCGGTATCAACAATAAGGATGTTTGGCACATAACCACCACCCGATACCGACAGATGCTTCAAGATGAGCGAACGTACCACACCTTCTATTTTGCTCTCCTGGTTCTTCACTTTAATAACGACAAATACATTTTCATCCTTGTACGGCTCACGTATAAAAAAAGCAAAAATCGTCTTGTGCACTATATCTATCAAAGCGTATATTACAAGAACCGTCACTACTGATTTCAGCAGTATATACCACATAAAGCAGCACCTCTTTGTATATCACAATATATAATTATGATATGCAAAGAGGTGGATGTTTCGTTACTTAAATACCTGCCTTTGATTTGAGGGTATCAGCCATATCTGTGATTTCCCATTTGAATCCCATATCTTCTCTGCCAAAATGGCCATAAGCAGCAGTTGCCTTATATATGGGGCGTCTGAGATCAAGCTTTTCGATAATTGCGGTGGGACGCATATCAAAAGTATCGTTGATAATTTCGGTAAGTTTTTCCTCACTGATTTTTGATGTGCCGAAAGTGTTTACAGACACAGATACAGGACTCGCCTTGCCGATTGCATAAGCAAGCTGTACTTCGCACTTGGAAGCTATGCCGGATTTAACAACATTCTTTGCAATATATCTTGCAAAGTATGCCGCACTTCTGTCAACTTTTGTGGGATCCTTACCTGAGAAGCAACCGCCACCATGTCCAGCCATACCGCCGTATGTATCTACAATGATTTTTCTTCCTGTAAGACCCGTGTCACCATTAGGACCACCAATGACAAACTTTCCTGTGGGGTTGATGAAATATTTGGTGTTCTCATCAAGCAAATCCGCAGGAACAACAGGAGTAACAACCTCTCTGATAATATCTTCTCGAATCTGCTCCTGAGATACTTCAGGCCCATGTTGTGAAGAAACAACGATAGTATCGATTCTCACAGGCTTATCATCAACGTATTCCACGGTAACTTGGGTCTTGCCGTCAGGTCTCAAATATGGAAGAATTTCTTTTTTGCGCACTTCTGCAAGACGTCTGCTGAGTGTATGCGCCATAGAAATAGGAAGAGGCATAAGTTCAGGTGTCTCATCACAAGCGAAACCAAACATCATACCCTGATCCCCTGCACCGTGATCTGCATCTCCTCCGCTTTCTTTTGCTTCAAGGGATTTATCTACACCCAATGCGATATCAGGAGACTGTTCATCAATTGCGGTAAGAACTGAGCAAGTATCACAATCAAAGCCGTATTTTGCTCTGTCGTAGCCTATTTCTCTTACGGTTTCTCTTACAACCTTGGGGATATCCACATAGCAACTTGTTGTAATCTCGCCCATCACCATAACAAGTCCGGTTGTAACTGCAGTCTCACATGCCACACGAGCACACTTATCCTCTGCAATTATAGCATCAAGAATAGCGTCAGAAATCTGGTCACAGATTTTATCGGGATGTCCCTCTGTAACAGATTCAGAAGTGAATAATTTTCTGTTCATTCAAATACCTCTTTTCAATATCTTTTATCTAAAAGTTAATCAACTAAAGAAATGCACAAACAATGTACCAAATCCGTAACTGATTCCCATCATAAGCACACCGGCAGACAACACGCCCAGAAGTATGGTGGGAAGAGCATTTTTAAGCCGCATATTAAGGAGCGCAGCAATTGCAGCACCCGTCCACGCGCCTGTGCCGGGCAAGGGAATAGCAACAAAAAGGAATAATCCAAAAATCTTATATTTAATTACGTCCTCGGATTTTCTGAGTGATCTGTCATGAATTTTGGTGGCAAGTTTTCCAAACAATCGGGTCTTTTTCAAAAATTCTATCAATGGTCTGAAAAACAGTATGATAAAGGGCACAGGAATCATATTGCCTATTACGCTTATAAGATAAACCCAACGCCAGTCCATACCAAGACTTACACCAAAGGGGATCGCTCCTCTCAGCTCCACTATAGGAAGCATAGAAACGAGAAAAACTGCAAGATTTTCATTGAGGCCGGCAAAATATCCGGTTATCATTTCACTCATTACTACACCTCGAAAGATTATTTTTCTTCAAGTAAACGGATTTTTTCAAGTCTGGCAATGTGTCTTCCACCCTGAAATTCAGCTGCAAGATACGCTTTGATAATGTCTATGGCAAGTTCATCAGATATAACTCTGCCGCCAAGCGCAATTACGTTGGAATTGTTGTGCTCCGCGGTCATCTGCGCGCTAAACGTATCACTCAAAAGAGCGGCACGAATACCTTTAATCTTATTTGCGGCAATTGACATACCTATACCGGTGCCACACACGAGAATACCCTTTTCGCACTCACCGCTTACAACAGCATTGCAAACCGGCTCAGCAATATCAGGGTAATCTACAGAATCGGTGGTATAACATCCAAAATCCTTGTACTCTATACCCACTTCATCAAAGTATGCCATTATAGTCTGTTTTAATTCAAAACCGCCATGGTCACATCCAATTGCTAACACTCAAAAACACTCCTTAAAATTTATTTAGTATCATATTCATCTGTTTCCCCGTTGAGTTCTCTTTCCGCCTGAGAACTTCTCACATATATTGGAGACAAAGCATAAGCATCATCATAATCTTCGTTTTTTGCACGAACAGATGCCAAATGTGCTATGGTAGTCGCCTTGGGGGTAGATAGATATTCGGGCAAGAACACAGCATTATCACCCATTGCTTTTGTGATAGCCTCTTTATATTTATCACAACCATCACCGACAAAAATTGTCTTTTCACATCCGAGTTCTTCCATAAGAAGTTCAACAGAAATCAATCGTTCTTTTTTTACGGGGACTCCATTTTTATAAACAGCATTGAACACATTTCCCCGTCTCGCATCGACTATTGGACAAACATTGAAATCTCCAGTAACAGATACATTGGCGCACAGCCCCTCCATAGAAGAAACACCTATTATCTTTTTACCCGTTGCTTGAGCAAAGGTCTTTGCAGTAGCAACACCTATTCGGAGTCCAGTGAAAGACCCCGGACCGAGAGATGTGGCAAAAACATCTATATCGGATATTTTCAATCCAGCTTTATCCAGGGCATCCGAAACCATCGGCATGATAATCTGCGAATGGGTTTTGCCATTGCAAACGTTATATTCCGAGAGTGTTTTGCCATTGCTCATTACTGCAACAGATGCAACAGTAGACGAAGTATCGATCGCTAATATATTCATTCTATTTCCCTGATTTCGTTATAGTAATTTTCCTATAATCCTCTGAAATGGACAAATCCTTTTCAATTTCCACAATATAGTATTCATCTATAAGGTTTTTGGCTATATCGGGCCACTCTATTATGCAAATGCCCTCATCATTGAGATACTCTTCAAAACCAATATCGTAAAGTTCGTCCTCATCAGACAAGCGATAAAGATCAAAGTGGAAAACGGGCGTTTTACCATTTCGGTATTCATTCACAATGGTGAATGTGGGGCTTGAGACATAATTGTCGAGGTTCATTCCTGCAACTATTCCCGATGTAAGCGCGGTCTTGCCAGCGCCCAAATCACCCGTCAGAACAAGAACATCACCCTGAGACAATGTTTTCGCCAGTTCTTTGCCGTATTCAAAGGTATCATTATAACTATTGCTTATGTATTGCATCTAATTTACTCCAATCAGAACAATCCCACAATTTTACCATCATCATCTATATCGATGCCATTTGCCGCAGGAACTTTGGGAAGGCCCGGCATAGTCATAATATCGCCAGTGAGCACAACCACGAATCCTGCACCATTTGAGATGTTTACATCACGCACAGTAACTGTAAATCCTTCAGGACGACCGAGAAGATTCTGATTATCAGAAAGCGAATACTGTGTCTTTGCGATACATACAGGCACTTTATCAAGACCCATTTCTTCAATCTGCTTGATCTTCTTTTTTGCACCAGGCGTATATGCAACACCTGCACCGCCATAAATCTCAGTAACTATCTTTTCAATCTTACTCTCAATAGACATCTCATCATCATAGAGGCGTTTGAATTTGCCTTCGTTTTTATCGAGTGTTGCGCAAAGGAGTTCGGCAAGTTCTACGCCGCCTTCGCCGCCCTTTTCAAACACTTTTGAAATAGCAACATCAACACCGAGTTTAGCACAACTATCTTTTACAAGCTGGGTTTCAGCATCAGTATCAGTGAAGAATGAATTGAGAGTAACTATTACGGGGACACCGTATTTTTTCATATTTTCTACATGCTTTTCAAGGTTAACAATACCTTTTTTCAAAGCATCGAGATTCTCATCCTTAAGATCGGCCTTCGCTACACCACCGTTATATTTGAGCGCACGAACAGTAGCAACGATAACAATCGCATCAGGTGCTATATTTGCATTATGGCATTTTATGTCAAGGAATTTTTCTGCACCAAGGTCTGCACCGAATCCTGCTTCAGTAATAACATAATCTCCGAGCTTCAACGCAAGTTTTGTAGCCATAATACTATTGCAACCATGAGCAATGTTAGCAAAAGGACCACCATGCATAAGGCAAGGAGTATTTTCAAGTGTCTGCACAAGGTTGGGCTTAATGGCATCCTTCATAAGAAGTGTCATCGCACCATCTGCCTTAAGATCAGCCGCGGTAACGGGTTTACCATTCATATCGTATGCAACAATAATCTTGCCAAATCTTCTCTTGAGATCCTGAAGTGAATCAGCAAGACACAAAATCGCCATTACCTCAGAAGCAACGGTAATCATAAAGCCATCTTCACGGGGCACACCATTGATTTTACCGCCAAGACCTACCACGATATTCCTGAGAGCACGGTCGTTCATGTCAAGCACTCTTTTGAATACAATTCTGGTGGTATCAATATTAAGTTCGTTACCCTGTTTAATGTGATTATCAAGCAAAGCAGCAAGTAAGTTGTGAGCTGCAGTAATTGCATGCATATCGCCTGTGAAATGAAGGTTAATGTCTTCCATGGGTACAACCTGTGCATAACCACCACCTGCCGCACCACCCTTGACACCCATTACGGGACCAAGCGAAGGTTCACGAAGAGCGATAACACAATTTTTACCGATTTTATTCATAGCTTGTCCGAGACCGACGGTAGTAGTAGTCTTACCCTCACCGGCAGGTGTGGGGTTAATCGCAGTCACGAGAACAAGTTTACCGTCTTTTTTGTCTTTGAGTTTATCATACACTTCAGTAGAAATTTTAGCTTTGTATTTACCGTAATACTCAATATCATCCTCGGTAAGATTGAGCTTTTTTGCAATTTCTCCAATGTGCATCATTTTACAGTTTTGTGCAATTTCAATATCAGTAAACATCTTAAACATTCCTTTCGAAATATATTGTTTATTTAATCAAGCAAACTGCTTGGGCAGATATTCCTTCTCCCCTACCCTCGAAACCGAGTTTTTCAGTAGTGGTAGCTTTGACACTCACTCTGGAAACATCAATCGATAAAGCACCTGCAATATTCATAGTCATCTTTTCAATGTGAGGCGCAAACTTGGGTGCCTGGGCAATTATGATAGAATCAATATTCTCTATCTCATATCCGATTTTGGCGAGCAATACACCCACTCTTTTTAACAACTCGATACTTGAAATGCCTTTGTAGGACGCATCACTATCAGGAAAATGTTTGCCAATGTCTCCCAATGCAGCAGCGCCCAAAAGAGCATCCATTATAGCGTGTACCAACACATCAGCATCAGAGTGTCCGTCAAGACCCAATTCGTATTCAATATCAACACCGCCCATTATCAGATGTCTGTTCTTAACCAGACGGTGAACATCATAACCAATACCTATTCTCATATTACTCACCGATCAGACCTTTCATAATAAAGATATCCTGAGGTGTGGTAATCTTGATGTTTTCGTATTTACCCTCGACTATCTTGATTTTATATCCTCTGGATTCAGCAAGAATGCAATCATCGGTATATGAAACCCCGTTTACATCTGCCTCTTTGTGAAGCGAATATATAATATCCTTCTTAAATACCTGTGGCGTCTGTATCATCCAGAGTTTCTCTCTGTCAGCAGTGCCTTCGATAAAGCCATTATTATCACATACTTTGATAGTATCTTTCATCTTGACACCTACAGCGGCACAACCATATTCTGAAGCGGCGCGGATACAAGATGAAATTGTATCTTCATCAATTAAAGGTCTCACACCATCATGTATGGCGACGATGTCACAATCTGCAGTGACTTCTTTAAGACCATTGAATACAGAACGGCTACGACTTTCTCCACCACAAACAATTTTCTTCACTTTGCAAAAGTTGAAGGTATCAACCACGTCTTTGCAATACACTATGTACTCTGGCAAGGTGACAATTATGATATCTCTTATATCAGCACACTTGCTCAACGCATTAAGTGTGTAAGCTATAATCGGCTTGCCAGAAACTTCAATAAATTGCTTGGGCACCTCACTACCCATACGAGTACCTGTGCCCCCCGCCACAACTATAGCCGTTGCATTGAAAGAAGATTTTTTCATACAAACCTCCTCAAACGGTTAAATAACATAATAAAATATGCAGAAAAAGTGAAGCAAACTACCGATTACGGTAAACACATGGAATACGCTATGCATATATCTCTTCTTTTTTCCTACTCCGTAGAGTACTGCACCTATGGTATATGCTATTCCGCCAAGGGCGAGGAAAACCATTCCGCCCACTCCAATGGCAATAGCTACCTGCTTGATGGTAATTATAACGAGCCACCCCATTATTATGTATCCGGCCATTGAAATCTTGGAAAACGCTTTTATATCAATAGAGTTGAAGGTGATTCCTATAATAGCAAGTCCCCAAATGATGCCGAAAACGCTCCAGCCAAGTGCTGTATTCTGTTCGCGAAGAGAGCAAAGAGCAAGAGGCGTGTATGAGCCGGCAATAAGCAGGAAGATTGAACAATGGTCAATTATCTGGAACACCTTTTTAGCGGTAAGCTCCGGCTTGAGGCCGTGATAAATACTCGACATTGTATACAAGAGAACCATAGTAAATCCAAAAATACTTGAACTTACCACGCCATATGTATTGTGATGAAATGCCGCCCATATAACGCATAACACAAGAGCGGCTACACCAATAGCGCCACCCACAATATGAGTGATCATATTTGTTATTTCCTCCCCCCTCGTATAAAGGGGTAGAATTCTGTCTTTGAGTTTTGTTCTTTGCATAAAACAACATACCTCCACTAATACATTAATTATAATATGAATCAATGCAAAAGTCAAGAAAAAACACGTTCATTTCAAAAGCAAAACAGCGGAAAAACCGCTGCTTTACTTTTAGTTTTTTGTAGGGGTTTTGTCTTTAAACAAAAGTGTAATTGACCATATACCGGCAATACCGACGATCGTATATATAATTCTGGAAATAAGCGCCCCTTGTCCACCAAAAACAGTGCCTACAAGGTCGAACCCAAAAAGACCTATACACAACCAGTTGAGTGCACCGATAATGACAAGTGCTAAAGCGGTGTTGTCTATCATAATAACATCTCCTTTGGTAAATAGATTTGCCCGATAAAAGTATATGTAAGCACAAAGAGATTTAATCAGTAATTTTTTGTTAATTATTTGTGAATTATATTTTAGCAAAATTGACACTTAATACTAAATATGTTAAAATGAATTAATAATTATGAAGCATAGTCCACAGTAATGTTTCTGTGTGTTTTTATTACCTTGATTTTCAACGAAGGGATGTTGGTTATGATAAAGAAAATCGCCCCATTTGCAAAAAAGCATCTTTTATTTGCTTTGCTCGGCCCTCTGACTATAGCTATAGAGGTTCTGCTTGAAATACAAATTCCTAAACTTATGTCGAAAATCGTTGACATAGGAATTGCATCGGGAGATTTTTCATATATAGTCAAGACCGGTGCCATGATGATGGCATTGGCACTCATTTCTCTTGGATTCGGTGCAATATCTGCAATATGTTCTTCAATAGCAGCAATCGGATTCGGCAGCGAACTCAGAAAAGGTATATTCTACAAACTGCAAAGTTACTCCTTCGGTAACATCGATAAATTCTCAGCGCCTTCTCTGATTACTCGAATCACCACAGACGTCAACAATGTGCAGATGGCATATATGATGATAATAAGGATGCTGGTACGTTCACCGATGATGCTTGTAAGTGCTACGTTCATAGCATTTACCATTAACTCAAGTCTTGTTACCGTGTTTTTAGTAGCAATACCAGTAATGGCCGTGGGAATGCTTCTCATTGCGATTACATCTTTCCCAAAGTTTGGTGTAATGCTCAAAAGATATGATGTAATCAACCGTACCGTGCAGGAAAATCTTATAGCTTCCAGAGTGGTTAAGGCGTTTGTTCGCGCGCCATACGAGAAAGAAAAATTCAAAGATGCAAATACCAACTTAAGACGCACTTCCATTGATGCAGAAAAAATTACAATATTAGGAAACCCTCTTATGCAAATTGTAATGTATGCTTGTATAATTGCAATTTTGTGGTTCGGTGGCATAAAAGTCGTGGTGGGCGGTATGCAGACTGGTGAACTGATAAGTTTCATCTCTTACGTTACCCAGATACTTATGTCTTTGATGATGATTTCAATGGCATTTATTATGCTCACCACCTCAAGAGCATCAATCGTAAGAATTAACGAGCTCCTTTCTGAAAAAATCGATATCATAGATGACGACAGCGATGAAACTCTCGTGGTTGAAAACGGCAAAATCGAATTCAAAAACGTGTTTTTCAAATATAGCAGTGATGCTGAAAATCACACTCTTGAAAATATCAACCTAACTATCAATCCCGGTGAAACGGTTGGTATTTTAGGTGGTACCGGTTCCTCTAAAACCACCCTTGTACAGTTGATCCCAAGATTGTATGATGTGAGCGAAGGAGCAGTTGAAGTTGGCGGTCATGACGTGCGAAAATACAAACTGAATACTTTAAGAAGTGCTGTTTCAATGGTGTTGCAAAAAAACGTGTTGTTCTCCGGCACCATACGAGATAATCTTAAATGGGGCAATGAAAATGCTTCAGATGAAGAAATTGAAAAGGCTTGTAAGGCAGCCCAGGCGTATGACTTTATAACCTCCTTCCCCGATGGATTTGACACTTTGCTCGGTCAGGGTGGTGTGAATGTTTCCGGTGGTCAAAAGCAGAGACTCTGTATCGCAAGAGCCCTACTTAAATACCCGAAAATCATTATTCTTGACGATAGCACAAGCGCAGTTGATACTGCTACTGATTCAAAAATCCGCACCGCATTCAAAGAAACCCTCAGCGATATCACCACGATTATAATCGCACAGAGAATAACATCTATATGCGAAGCAGATAAAATAATCGTTATGGATGACGGCAAAATTGTCGATGTTGGCACTCACGAATACCTGATTGAAAATTGCGACATCTATCGTGATGTGTATGTGGCGCAGCAGAAAGGAGTGGATGAGCTTGGCAAGACTGAATAAAGGATTTGCAAGACCCAAAAATGCTCGTGGCGCATTTATTCGTGTCATGGGATATATGTTCAAAAACAAGCTTATGCTCGCATCTGTTGTAACCTTGGTACTCCTCAGTTCTGCTGCAGGTGTCGCAGGAACATATATGTTGAAACCCATAATCAACAACTGCATTGTTCCAATTATAGGCGCCACACCTACTCCCGACATCTTTCTCCCGCTCATCAAGATGCTTGCTTTTACTGCTATCATTTACCTGATAGGTGCATTATCCAACTATGCATATAGTAGAATTATGGTTAATGTAACCAACAACACTCTTTTCGCAATAAGAACTGAACTTTTCAACAAAATGCAGGATCTTCCTATCAAGTACTTCGATACCCATCTCCATGGCGAGTTGATGAGCCATTATACCAACGATATTGACACATTGAGAGTTGCAATGTCAAATGGGTTCACTCATCTTATATCTTCAGCAATTACTGTGACAAGTACATTCTTTATGATGCTTTTCATAAGTCCGTTACTCACCTTGTTCATCATACTTATGCTTGTAGTGATGCTTGCAGTAATTAAGTTTATAGGCAAACGCAGTCGCAAGTATTTCAAAAAGCAACAGGCGGCGGTTGGCCGTCTTAACGGTTTCTCCGAAGAGATGATTACAGGTGTAAAAGTTGTGAAAGTCTTTTGCCGTGAAGACGAAATCAAAAAAGAATTTGATGTTCACAATGAAAACCTCAGAAGCTCTGCCACTTTAGCACAAATCTTTGCGACAATCATAATGCCCATAATGGGTAATCTTTCATATTTCAACTATGCCATTACCGCTGCAGCTGGCTCTCTGCTTGTAATAGGCGGTATAATGGATATTGGCTCTATCGCATCGTTCTTACAATATACACGTTCATTCTCACAACCCATCACCCAGATCTCACAGCAGTTCAACTCCATCCTTGCAGCTCTTGCCGGCGCAGAAAGAATTTTTGCCGTGATTGATGAAGAAGCAGAAGTTGATGAAGGATATGTAAATCTCGTGAATGTTGAATATAATAACGACGAACTCACAGAGAGTCCCGTTCGCACTGGAAAGTGGGCATGGAAGCACAAGCACAATGATGGGAGTGTCACCTATACATTACTCAAGGGTGAAGTTGAGTTTGAAGATGTCACCTTCAGTTATGACGGTAAAAAAACAGTTCTCAATCACGTTTCCCTCTTTGCAAACCAAGGTCAGAAAATTGCTTTTGTCGGCTCTACAGGTGCTGGCAAAACCACCATTACCAATCTCATAAACAGATTCTATGATATTAAAGATGGCAAGATACGATACGATGGCATCAACATCAAAAAAATCAAGAAGGATGACCTCAGAACTTCTATCGCAATGGTACTTCAAGATACCCACTTGTTCACCGGTACTGTTATGGAAAATATACGTTATGGCAAATTAGATGCCACTGATGAGGAAGTAATAGAAGCCGCCAAACTTGCTAATGCCCATTCCTTCATTGAGCATCTTCCTCAAAAATATGATACTATGCTTACATCTGATGGTGCAAACTTGAGTCAGGGTCAACGTCAGTTAATCGCTATCGCGCGTACAGCAGTAAGCAATCCGCCCGTCCTGATTCTTGACGAAGCCACAAGTTCTATTGATACCCGAACCGAAGCACTTATCGAAAAAGGCATGGATAAGCTTATGGAAGGCAGAACGGTATTTGTAATCGCCCACCGCCTTTCCACCATACGAAACGCAGATTGTATAATGGTGCTCGAAAAAGGCGAGATAGTAGAACGTGGTAACCACGAAGAATTACTGGCGCAGAAAGGCAGATACTATCAGCTCTATACAGGGCAATTTGAACTTGATTGATTCTAAATGCATACAAAAAAGCGGTCACAATTGTGACCGCTTATTCTTTGTTTATTACGAATATCTTCCTCTTGTTCAATGATTGATTACGATTTTGTTTCTGAAAAGTTCTCTGGTCATAATCCAGTCTTTAGTGTAGTAAGCGTTTTCTCTGCGCTCAACCTCTCCGGCAAACTGTTCCTCTATGTTGTCAATAGTCTCGTCCATATCACCATATTTGTCAATCTGTTTGTATGCAGGATGCAGATAAGGATTGATGTAATATCTGATAAGTCTTGCATAGAGGAAGATAAGGAGTAACAAGATCATAAAAGATACGGTTACATTGAATTTTTCTGTATCAACTTCGATATTTCTTGTGTCATAAACATATTCGCTTATAACATAAGGCCCGTGCTCCGGAATCTTTGCAGAAAGCTTCGAGAGCACTGACTTGGAATGTGTGTTAAACACGCCCATAGTCGGTACATTTGCTTCAGGCACACTATCTCCTTTTGCAAGGATAAGAACACTTCTATCCCCTATTTTACCAAGATATACAGACAGCACCACTACTGTCTCTTCCTCACCGGTAGCTTCGTCTTTATATGTATTGGTGTATTTGATTCCCAAATCTTCAATGGAATCAAATGTAGCATTGAACCTGTATTTATCTCCGTCACAATAACTGGTTTCCCTGAAAGCATAGGAATTGATAGAGCTTTCCTCTCTCTTGCCAATTAGTATTTCAGAATCAACTGTAATTGTCTCGGTATTGGCAAGAAAATGCTCAGTATTCATATCATAAGGTCCATGGAAGAATGCTTTGATATATGGAAATGATGCTATAATAAATGCAACCACGAACACAGTGAGAACAAGATTGATAAGCAGAAAGTTTCTCCTGCCACGTACCATTCCACCATAAATTATTTTGCCTTTTTTAATATCTTTCATTTATCACCACACCTTTCGTACTCATTGTATGCCTCTCTCTTGGGGATACCTCTTTCTTCTGCCGCCTGACGAATGGCATCTTTTTTGCTCATCCCCTCAGCAATAAGCGAGTCAATATGATCTTTCAGAGGAACAGCAGTAGCCGCCACACGGTCCGCCTCCTTCTTTTCTTCCTCATCAAACCCCTCAACCACAAGTACAAACTCACCCTTGGGCTGTTCTTCAAACATCTTTGAAGCTGTTTCAAGATCCGTCCTTATCACAGTTTCGTGGATTTTTGTGAGCTCTTTAATAATGCTTATACGACGATTTCCAAAAACACCAAACAAATCTTCAAGAGTCCTGCTCAAACGATGAGGGGCTTCGTAGAAAATCAAGGTCCTGTCATCAGTTGTAATTTTAGATAGATACTCTCCCCTCTCCTTTTTGGAAGTCGGCAGAAATCCCTCAAAAGCAAAACGTCTTGTAGGAAGACCTGAAATAATAAGAGCATTTATCGCAGCCACCGCACCCGGTGCAGAGACTATCTCAATGCCATTTTCAATACAAAGTTTCACAAGATCTTCGCCGGGATCGGATATTGCAGGAGTACCAGCATCAGTCACCAATGCAACGTTTTTTCCGTCTTCAAGATCTTTGATCAGTGCCTGTCCGGCAGATACTTTATTGTGTTCGTGATAGCTGACAAGCTTCTTGGAAATATCAAGATGATTGAGAAGTTTCAGGGTGTGTCTCGTGTCTTCACACGCAATTAAATCCACACTGTTTAATATTTCAACAGTGCGGTATGTAATATCACCAAGATTTCCTATAGGTGTTGCGCAAAGATACAATGTCCCTTTTGACATAAGCTTACTCCTCGTATAAATAAATCGGTTGTTCCATTTTAAGAGATTTTGACGCTCCCGTCATGCCTTCAATCAAAAACAGGTTGGGTGCGGAATTCTTTGTGGAATGCACCATTCTGAGACGTTTTGGCTCTATGCCGTATTTCCGCATAGTGCACATAACATCACAAAGTCTGTCACATCTATGTACCACATACATCTTGCCACCAAACTTCAAGAGTTTAGAAGCGATTTCGCCTATCTCATCAAAGGTAATCATAACCTCGTGACGAGCAATTGTCTTGGTATCTCTATCATTTATAAAACCCGAACCACAAAGCATATAGGGCGGATTGCAGGTGATAACATCAAAACTTCCGTGAGTAAAATGAGAAAAAGCGTTTTTGACATCATCATTTATATAGGTGATTCTATCTCCCAATCCATTTAACTCAATGCTTCTCTTTGCAAGATTATACGGATTTTCCTGAATTTCGATACCATAGATGTCTTTGGATTGGCTTTTCGCACAGAGCAGAATGGGAATAATCCCATTACCGCTACACATATCAAGCACCTTATGGTCTTGCTTGACTACAGCAAAGTCCGACAGCAACACGCTATCAGTGCCAAAACAAAATCCATCAGGATCTTGAATGATTTTATATCCATTGCCAAGATCGTCAATTCGTTCCATACATTATGCTCCAATTAGTTTAATTACATCAGAAAAGGTTACAAGTAATGCTATTATCATAAGCAGAACAAAACCTATAAAGTGTATAAGTCCTTCATATTTTTGCTCAAGGGGTTTTCTGCGGATTTTTTCGATTATAAGAAAAAGTATCCTTCCGCCATCAAGAGCAGGAAGAGGCAAAAGATTCACCACACCTAGATTTATAGATATGAACGCCGCAAGATTCATCACAGAAATGCTGTTGACCTTTGCAGCAGTATTGATTTCGTTTATAATCCCCACGGGGCCGGATAATGATGACAGTGGCACGGTAGCGGTGATTAACTGATAAAACGATATAATTACCACTTTAACTACAAATAGTGAACGGAAAAAGCTTTGATGAAGTATTGTAAGCAGATTTTTGTCTAATGAATCAAGCGCTATACCTACGACTCGTTTGCCGCTTTCAGTATCTTTTTTTGGAGTAATATTAAAGGTTAATTTATCATCGCCACGTTTTACAACTATATCAAAATCCTCTTTGGTGCATTGGCTGGCAAAGAATGAAATATCATCGTATATCCTCACATTTGTAGAAAAAGATTCGGATTTCATTGCAACAATTCTATCACCAGTAAGAATGCCGGCCTCGTATGCAGCGCTACCTTCGGAAACCTCGCTTATCGTAGTAGATATCTGGGGTGGCAACACAGAGAACATAAATACAAAAATCAAAAAGCCAAGTACTATATTCATGAATGCACCCGATGCAAGAACGGTAAAGCGTCTTGTGAAGCTTTTATTACAAAAAGCACGGGGATTATTGCTATCTCCGTTTTCGCCATCTATATTGCAAAATCCACCTATTGGAAGCAAACGAAGAGTGTATTTGGTCTCGCCTTTGGTGAATCCAAATATCTGTGGGCCCATGCCGACTGAAAACTCAAACACCGACATCCCTGAAAGTTTTGCGGTGATGAAATGACCAAATTCATGGATTGCAATTATCGAACAAAATATCACTATTGTCCATATGGCAGTTACCATCTGAAAACTCCTTTAGAACTTAATTGAATATACAGTTTCTCTTGCTCTACTATCTGCTTCAAGAATAGATTCAAGGGTCACATCTGTCTTGGTATGATTATTCATAGCCATTTCCACAGCGTCTGCAATTTGCGTAAATTTGATTTTTCCGTTAAGGAACAAATCCACTGCCGCCTCATTAGCGCCATTCATAACAGCAGGCATTGTCTTGCCTTCTTTTGCAGAACGGATCGCCAGGGACAAACATTTGAATGTATCCATATCAGGTCTTTCAAATGTAAGATTTGCAAGTGAGAAAATATCCATTTTATCGGATGGGCACTCTACCCTATCGGGATAATTGAGCGCATAGCTTATAGGCAATCTCATATCGGGCATACCCATTTGAGCAATCACCGATCCATCTACAAATTCAACAGCAGAATGGATAATGCTCTGTCTGTGAACTACAGGGATCACCTTATCAATATCCACCCCAAAGAGCCACTTTGCTTCAATCATCTCAAGACCTTTATTCATCAGAGTAGCG
>JAZOWA010000049.1:0-4760 GCA_045659025.1 Clostridia bacterium | reverse complement strand
GAATATTTCTTATAGCCATATAAAATCTCCTTAACACATATTATAAGGGTTGACATCAATAGAGAGTGTAGAAGTATTCCGCATCTTTCTGAATTCTTCTGCCGACTTATGGATAATATCGTATATCGTCTTGCTGTAGTTGAGTTTCATAATAAAACGATAGCGGAATCTTCCGTTGACTCTCTGCAACGGTGCAGGAACAACTCTATACGCAACCACATGATTGAGGTACCCCTGACTTGCCAGATTACTTTTCAATATATCCTGGAATAAATGTGCACTATCACATGCATCAGTTTCATTCTCAGATGAAAACACAAAATTGATTATCTCACAAAACGGAGGGTACACCAGTAACCGCCTAACATCTATTTCTTTGTTATAAAAACCATCATAATCGAGATTCTTACTAAATTGTATGGTCTCGTTGTCGATGTCATACGCCTGAATAATAGCCTTGCCACCAAAACGGCCTCTGCCTGCTCGCCCACAAACCTGTGTGATCAAATCAAAGGTTTTTTCATCAGAACGGAAATCATCTGTGTGCAAACTCATATCAGATGCAAGCACGCCGACCAATGTTACTTTCTCAAAATCCAATCCTTTGGTAATCATCTGTGTGCCGATAAGAATATCCGACTCCTCCCTACGAAATTCCGCCAAGATAGCGTCATGAGAATTTCGGACAGAGGTGGTGTCGGCATCCATTCTAAGAATCTTTGCCTCGGGAAAAACAGATGCAATCTCATCTTCTACCTTCTGTGTTCCGTCACTTGAAAACTTAATATGATTACTTCCACACTGGGGACAAGTATTTACCACCGGGGTTTTATAATCACAATAATGACAGACCAGACTCCTTATTGGTTTGTGATACGTCAATGATATATTGCAGTTAGGACATTCTACCACATAACCGCAGCCACGACACTGTATAAACCCCGAAAAGCCCCTTCTGTTAAGAAAGAGTATTGTCTTGAACTTATTACGAAGGTTATATGCAATTTCCTCTTGAAGTTTGGTACTGAGTATACTGGTGTTTCCGTTTTTAAGCTCTTTCCTCATATCCACAATATGAGTTTCTGGCATCTTGGCATTGTTGATTCTTTCCTTAAGTTCAAGCAATCTAATCTTGCCGGACTTAGCCAGAAAATACGTCTCCACAGATGGAGTTGCACTCGCAAGAAGCAACACAGAGTTGCATTGTTTCGCACGATACCTGGCAATTTCGATCGTGTTGTATTTAGGAGACATTTCAGACTTATAAGAACTCTCGTGTTCTTCATCAATAATTATAAGTCCTATATTTTCAAATGGTGCAAATATCGCACTCCTTGCCCCTACTACAACATTAACCTCATTACACTTGATTCTTTTCCATTGGTCATATCGTTCTCTCTGCGTAAGCGAACTATGGAGCACAGCAACACTTCTGCCAAAACGACTTATCACCTGACGAATCATCTGTGGCGTGAGAGAAATCTCGGGAACGAGAAATATAGCATTTTCTCCCTTTGAGATGCACATATCAATCAAATTGAGATATACTTCCGTCTTGCCACTACCGGTAACACCATGAAGCAGATATGAAGACGATTTTTCTTCCTCAAAGCCCTGACTTATTGTATCCACAACTGTTTGTTGGCCGGGGGTAAGTTTGGGTCTGTCAATATCCGAAATATTATCAAATCCCGATATTTCGCTACGCACAACCTCTTTAACTATCGCAAGATAACCTTTGCTAACAAGAGAATTTACGGTAGCGTGGCTGGCATTGCACATTTTCATCAAATCTTGCATAGGCGTTGGGCCATATTTGCATATGTTTTCAAGGATTTCAGCCTGTTTAGGAGCACGGCGTCGAACATTGTCTGCCACAGATGTAAGATCCTCATTGTCAAGGAGGGATTTTACTATGGAAATTTTCGAGTCTTTAATGGTTTCATTGCTGATGGTTGTTTTAACAAGGACACCCAGCTCGGTTAATTTCGCAAGGGAGTTTTGTAAAGAACTGCTTTTTGTGAAAGCGGTCAGTTCCTCAAAAGACATTTTCCCTGAATCTAATACTGCGTTCACAATCCTCTCAAGCACCAAAGATTCAGCAATCAGAGATGAATTTTCCTCAAGCCGGGATTGATCCACAGAATAGAAGGTAGTGAATTTAGTATTGACATTAGGAGGAAGAAGTAACTTAATCGCTTCCGAGTACTTGCAAAAGTATCTGTGGTGGATGAATTCTGCCATTTTAACATCGCGTTCAGTGAAATAAATAAAATCATCAACCGTTTTTATAATCGCCTTAAGATTCTCAATATCGCTAGTCTCTGATATTGCCACCACATATCCTTCGGTGGCTTTATTACCGCTGCCAAAAGGAACAGCCACTCGCATACCCACACACAGCGAAATATCTTCGGGGATTAAATAGTCATAGACACTGTCGATAGCATGCGAGTTTTTGTTAAGAACAATCTTTGCAACCATTTACTCCCCTCCTAAGAATAATGCCCCAGGTAAGAGGGGCATTGTAAGTTGTCAAAAATATAGACGAAGTTATTTGATATCTCCGATCATATCCTTCTCGATTTCTTCAAACATCTGGATAAGCTTGTTGTCAATAGAAACCTTGTCCTGATCGGGAACATTAAATGTAACCTTATTTTCGTTGATTTCATGAATAGCAACGGTTACAGGTTTATCGGAATCACACTCAGTGAAAACAACACCGGTTTTCTGGATTTCTCTTGCTCTCTTAGCAGTAGCAACAACTAATGAATATTTGCTGTCTGCCTTTTTCATCAATTCTTCAATTGGGGGATTAATAATCATGATTTCTGCACCTCACTGATAAGATTTAAATTTTTATGTACTCTGCATTTTTCAGCATTAATAATGTTTTCTATACTGTTAACCGCATCTTCAACTTTGTCGTTGACAATAACATAATCGTATTCAATTGCGAATTTGAGTTCGTCTCTCGCGGTGATGAGACGTTTCTCAATTACATCACCCGTCTCTGTCTTACGATCAGTCAATCGACGTCTCAACTCTTCAAAAGACGGCGGAAGAATGAATATAAACTTGGCACCGATATCTTTCTCCTTAATTTTCATTGCACCTTGTATCTCAATCTCTAATATTACATCGATACCTCTCGAAAGCATACCTTCAACAGTCTTTCTCGGTGTGCCATAATAGTTACCGCAAAAGCACGCCCATTCAAGTAATCCATCAGTTGCAACGAGTTCTTTGAATTCCTCTTCTGTCTTAAAGAAATAATGAACACCGTTCACCTCACCCACTCTGGGCGAACGTGTGGTTGCGGAAACTGATAAAAACATATCGTTTTTATGGTTTTCAAGGAGTTCTTTGATTATCGTTCCTTTACCTGTGCCAGAGGCTCCGGATATTACAAAAAGAGTTCCCTGTCTGTTTTTATTCAAGGTAATCCTCCTCCGTATCATTTACGCTGTCTTTGGCAGACATTCTATTAGCAACCGTCTCAGGTTGCACAGCAGATAAAATAATGTGATCACTATCGGTAATTATTACCGCCCTTGTGCGTCTTCCGTAAGTTGCATCAATTAACATCCCACGGTCTCTTGCGTCTTGAATCAATCTCTTTATCGGAGAAGAATCAGGCGCAACAATTGCAACAAGACGATTTGCAGAAACAATATTACCAAAACCGATATTTATTAATCTCATTTTGATACCTCATTCAATATTCTGTACCTGTTCTCTAATCTTTTCGATCTCGGCCTTGAGCTCAATAACATTCTTGCTGATTTCGATATCATTGCACTTAGATCCCATGGTGTTTGCCTCGCGGTTAAGTTCCTGAATGATAAAATCAAGCTTTCTGCCTATGGGGATATTGCTACCAAGAAGGGTCTCAAACTCCTGTAAGTGACTGCGGAAACGTGTGATTTCCTCTGTAATGTTCACTTTGTCAGAGAAGATTGCAACTTCTGTTAAAAGCCTTCCTTCGTCATAAGGAACATTTTTAAGAAGTTCTTCTATTCTTGACACCATACGTTCTTTATATTCGCCAACGGTAAGAGGAGATCTTTCTTCAACAAAATCTACAATACCTCTCATTTTGTTAATTGACTCTTTAAAGAACACCAAAAGTCTAGCACCCTCTGCTTCACGGGCTTTAATCAAATCGTAAAGAGCATCTTTAAGAACCGCTGTAGCATCAGCAAGGATCTTTTCCTTGTCTTTCTCTTTGCGTTCAACCGTGAACACATCACTAAAAGATCCGAGTTTAGATACGGTAAGGTCATCAAGCAAACCAAACTTATCGCCCATCTCTTTCAAAGCATCATAATAACCTTTTGCAGCTTCTTCATTCAACGTAACGGTAAAGGTCTCATCCTTGAGATTATCAAACTGGAAGGAAATCTCCGCCTTACCTCTTTTGATGATAGAAGACACCGTCTCACGTACAATCTCCTCTACAAAAGAGTACTGCTTGTACACTTTTGTATTAATATCAAGGTATCTGTTATTAACTGTTTTTATCTCGGCAGTAATACGATAATCATCAAACTGTCTTTCACATCTGCCGTATCCCGTCATACTTTTTATCATAGTATTTTATTCCTCTCGATTAGTCGCCTAAATCTCTCTATATTATACCAAATGTTTTCAAATTTTACAACTGTTTTTTACGTCAAACCCCTTATTTTTTGAACTTTTTAAGAGCCTTTCCATTCAGATAATCACACTTGCTTCCCTGTCGGGTATCAAGGAAC
>JAZOWA010000048.1:0-17527 GCA_045659025.1 Clostridia bacterium | reverse complement strand
GGAACTGAAGAGGTTTGATAAGCGGTTGGAAGATTGTACCAGTATCATAGATAAGTGGTGTTACGCTCTGAAGTATATGAGTAAACTGGACAGTTTACCCATTGGACTTAGAAAGAGCGTCTTTCAGAGGCTCTTCCAGGCCGCGGAGATCGCCCAATTCAGTCCCGAGAAACGAGAAAAATACGAGCATGATATGATAACCGAACGAGATGAAATAAATATTCGACGCACAGCAGAGCAAAAAGCCAGAGCCGAAGGAGTAGCCGAGGGGATGGCAAAAGGAAAAGCCGAAGGCCGTAAAGAGGGCATGCTTGAGGTGGCCAAGAGTCTGCTTGTCAGTGGTATGTCTAAGAGTGATGTGTCCAAGCATACCGGCCTAACAGAATCAGAAGTAGTTGCCTTGTTAGGATAAGTCTTCCAGGCCGCAGAGATCGCCCAATTCAGTCCTGAGAAACGAGAAAAATATGAGCATGATATGATAACCGAACGAGATGAAATTAATATTCGCCGCACGGCAGAGCAAAAAGCCAGAGCTGAGGGCCGAGCAGAAGGAAGAGCAGAAGGGAGGGCAGAGGGCTTGCTTGAGGTGGCTAAAAAGATGCTATCTAGAGGGGTATCTATTAGTGATGTAGTCGATTTTACAGGCCTTTCTGAAGCAGAGATCGAAGCATTGTTAGGGTAAACCTTTCAGATTAGAAAGATAGATGCAATTATATGATAATTACTTCTGCGAGGGAGCTGAATATGCCCCCTCGCAGAAGGAGTTTATTTCAGGGCTTCTTTGAGAGCGTTCCAATATGTGGTGTCGCGGTGGTCGATACTTTCTAGACAGAAGAAGCTGATACCATGTGCCCCTCCATTGCGGACATATCCCAGAAATTCGGGAATTCTGTCAGATGGCACATGACCAACAAACAGACCTGAGCACAGCAGAGCTGGATTATCAGCAGCAGCAAGAGCCTCAACACCCTCTCTGGTGGCAGTCTCTACCCATGGATCATCCTTGTCATAGAACTTATGATATATCATAGGGAAGAGATAATCGAAATTTCTGAAATTGGCCCAGTCCTGACGAACAAGTTTCTTGGACTCTTCAGGTGATGCAAATACAGCTGCTGATGACACCTTTCCGCACTCCTTGATCACTGCAGCCACTTCGCTGGCCATTTTTGCCATAACATCCCAGCGGTACTGCATCCACTCCTGGCACGCAGTAGGATCTTCAAGGTCCATTGGGTCCACCCCGTGAAGTATCTTGAACTCCTCACGACATTTTTCGCAGTAACAGAAGTCCCACAATGGGTAAACTTTGTCCTGTACCACACCACGTGATTCATGTAGCCCGTATGGAAGTATTGCATCGGGATATCTGATAAAATCAAGATGAATTCCTGTAAGACCGTCTATTTCAGCAAGCTCCCTTACGCGGTCTTTAAGATATTCAGTAGTCTCCGGACGTGAAGGGCATAACCATCTGTAATGCTCTCTGTTATATAATTTTATGTCATTGCAAGATTCTCCCTGTGCGTTCACCTGATACCATTCAGGATGGACGTCGCGCAAGTGTTTCTCCACTCTGTTTGTTGTCCACATCCATGCATGAAGTTCGATGCCGTATTTCTCAGCATAAGGAACAGCTCTTCTTATTATTTCCAGAGCTGCACTGTCTCTGAAAGTGGTAGAGTCCAGTACTACCGGCTTTCCGCTATGGCACTCCATCATTATGGCCTCGATGCCGGTTTCTTTACATTTGCTGAAATAGTGTTCAAGTGTTTCATCTGACATAGTCAGACTTCCGGATACCCAGGCCCATACTTTTGGGGATGGGGTTTTAGTAGATGTACAGGACATGATAAATGTCAAAATGGTGCCAATAATAATGGCTCTGAATATGGTTAAATTAGTTTTCATAGTTCATAATATTTAATACCATGTTCGGACTATTAGATTCAAAATAATCTTCGCTTCGCTTTGCCCTCCCACACCTTCGGTGCGGGCCCCTCCCTCTAGTGCCGAGGGCGGCAAATCATTTTGAATTCAAATAGTCCGTACAATATAATTATCCTCTCTTTCTGCGGGAAATTTCGGCACGGATCATGGTGAGTTCGCGGCCAGTCTGGCCCGCTACAGAGGTGTTCTCTTCTGCGCGGCGGATGAGGTAGGGGAGGACATCACGTACCGATGCGTAAGGGACATATTTGGTGACGTTGTACCCTGCAGCAGCGAGGTTGAATGAGATGTTGTCGCTCATTCCGAGGAGCTGCGCGAAATAGATACGTGGGTCATTGCGCTGCAGCCCTTTCTCATCCATAAGGCGGGCAAGTTTGTAGTTGGATTCCTCATTGTGGGTACCCATGAACATCTCGAAGCGGTCAATGTGCTCAATGGTGTATTGCACCGCCGCATCGTAATTGGCATCGGTAGATGCCTTGTCGGGGCAGATAGGGTCGGGGTAGCCGTATTGCGCAGCCCTTTCGCGCTCAGCTTCCATATAAGCGCCCCGGACGAATTTGACGCCGGCGATATAGCCCTTTTCGGTGGCATCCTGATGTATCCTTTTGAGGTAAGGCATACGGTCGTGGCGGTACATCTGAAGGGTGGCAAAAACAATTGCCCGCTCCTTATTATATATACGCATGGCCTCGTCGGTAAGATCGTCAATGGCATCCTGGAAACAGTAGTCCTCGGCATCGACAAGGATCCGTACGTCGTTGTCATAGGCCCTCTGGCAAAGGGCAAAAAATCTCTTCTTAAACTCTTCGTATTCAGCTTTCTCTGCCTCAGTGAGGGGCTCCCTCTTTTCAGATGCTTTTGAGAGCAATTCGTCTGTGGTGATCGTAGATGGTTTGAATACTGTGTAGGCAAGGTTCTCATTCCCTTTGGCAAAATCTATCGAGCGGAGGGTCTCCTCAAATGTAGCCTGAATCCCCTCGGGTGTCTGCTCGCTCTCTGCGGAGAAATCAAGGGTAGATTTGACGTTATATTCTTTAAGGTGATTGATTACCGGAATGCACTCCTGAAGGGTCTCTCCCCCGACAAACTGCTTGTAAAGTGTAGGTTTCACTGCCCACGAGATAGGGAAATGTATCTTCAAGGCGAAGTTTGAAGCCACTTTGGCACATTTTACGAGCCATGGGTGGGAGATGGTCTGGAAAAGTATCTGTGCGTTGCGAAGCTCTCCGTCAGACTTCGAAGAGAACGCGATTTTAGTGTTGTTGAAATCTGGCATATCTCTTATATTTTGTTACAATAATACATAAAAAAGTGAAGTTTTACAACATATTCTAAAATATTAGTTGTCACAAAATTATTTGTTAAATATTAGTTGGCATTAAAGATTTTATTAGTATCTTTGTAAATGTTTATAGCATGCCTTAAGTGTGTGAGATAAACATCAAGTCCGGCCCAAAATTCCCCGCTAAGAGGGTGTAAATGATTGAAAATGAGTACATTATCTCGCTTTCAATGTCCCCAAAATACGCCTTGATATGAACGAAACAGGTAGAAAAGAGAAGTTTGCATGGTATGTATTGAGGGTTACCTACCAGAGGGAACTTGCAGCACAGGAGCAGTTGGAGGAGCAGGGAATCAAGACTTATGTTCCTCTGAAGAGGGTAAGAAAGAGCGTCAAAGGGCGCTTGGTCTGGAAAGTGGAGGCGGCGCTGCACAATTACATATTCGTCTATTTAAACCTCAAAAAGATAAAGGATATAAAGACCCACGACATTCCTTACCTCAGATATGTGATGGGGGTGGATGCAGATGGACAGAAGAGACCTCAATATGTCCCTGACAGTCAGATGGAGAACTTTATAGCGATAACATCCCAGGAGACAGAGAAGATCAAATATCTCGACCCCGATTTCATCGATCTTAAGGTGGGAGACAGGGTGAGAGTCCTCGAAGGTCCGTTCAAAGGACTTGAAGGTGTCTACATGAGAACATCGGGAAGACACGAGAAGAGGGTAGTGGTGAAGATTCTGGGACTTGTAGCGGTGGCTACACCAGCACTTCCAAGTGCAAGCGTAGAGAAAATCGATGAATCGGAAGAGAGTTAGTCTTATAGCGGCGGTAGTGATGGCACTGATGACAGGTCTGGAATCCTGTTCGGTGTTATCGGAGACCCAGCTTGGCAGAATAGAAAATCTGGCTCTCAATGCAGATTCGGTGGTATCGGCACCAAGTGCAATCTTTTCCACTTTGGGGGAGGTCAGGCTTGAAAGGGGACTTTTCTACGCGGCATCACTCTCCTCGCCGGAGGCAAGATTTCAAGAGATTCAGGCCCTTGCGGAGAGTTCAATAGAGGATAAGAAGAGGGCAGAGAAAGCAGATGTTTATGTCGGGATACTGAACAGTTATTTCAGGGCACTCAGAAGCATCGCCAATGAAGAGAGATGGAGAGGGGTAGGACGGGAGTTCAGAAGTTTGGGAAGAGGGGTGGATTCACTGATAATTGAATCTAACGATCTTTTCGGTAATGAGATCCCTACAGGTGTGGCAAAAGCGGCAGGGAAGACATTCGGCTATTTGGCAGAGAATATAAACAAATTCCGTCAGACAAAATATGTGAAAGAGTTTGTGGCATATGGCGACACTTTAGTAGCAGAATGTACAGACAGTCTGACATCAATACTTAAAAGCAAAACACTTGTCGAACTCATTGACAACGAATCTGCAGGGCTTGAGGCGAACTACAAAGCTTACATATTTGCGATGTCTCAAGGTGGTTACCATCCACAAATAGCCCACGACAGGAAGTATGTGGCACTTGTAGAGAAGATGAGTTCGGTAAAGCAGATAAGAAATAATGCGATATCTGCACTCAGATCGGTCAAAAACGGACATCACAAATTATTGCTGGAACTGGAAGAAGAGGATCAGGACAAGGAGATATTTGAAGACTTCCAGACTATTAACACCCTATTATTGGAATTAAGCAAACTATGATACCTACAGCAGATAGAGAGTGGACTCTGAAAGAGATCAGAAAAGCATTGGCAGACCTCGACAAAGAGAGATTCGTAAAGAGGAGCTCTTACGAAGATGTGGCTATTCTGGAGAATGCCATCCACGAATTGCGTGATGCTGAGAGGGCACTCATCGCACAGAATGAGCAGGAGCTTATCTCCCAGCTTAGAAATGCAGCGCAGGCACTGTCAATTCACTCCAAAACTGTCAGGATGAATGTTGCCAAAATGAACCGTACCATCAGGATTATGGATAATATTGACAATGTGGTGAAGAGGGTGGTGGAGGTGATTAAGGAGTTTAACCGCTGGCATTAATAAATGATAATTTTAAATGGTAAATTCTGCGTTACACTCGATTCGAAAATCCTCATTTAAAATCATCATTTTATAGAATTGGTAAATACTAAAATATTAAATATGAAATTAAGAACATTAGCGATTACTATTGGAGCTTTGCTCCTGTCACTTTCGCTCTCCGCACAGACAGCAGCAGAGATTGAGATGGCGAAAAGCATAGCGAGATCTAAAGGGTATACCGATAGCCAGATCAATGCGATGATCAGCAAACAGCAGGGTGGCGGTACATCTTCAAACGCACAGGTAGTACCTGAAGTATCAAGAACTGTTACCACCAATGAAGTGGCAGCAGCTGTGGAAAACGTACCCGAAGGGAGTGCAAACGTAGAGGTGAAAAAAGGTAGCGGTATCTATGGTCATGACATCTTCAAATCACCTGACTTGAACTTCGTGCCAAGTTACAACATGCCCACTCCGGCTGATTACAAATTAGCCGCAGGTGACGAAATCGTAATCGATATATGGGGAGCTGTGTATATGAACATCTCACAGACTATCTCTCCTGAAGGAAGTATCACTATTCCTGATCTTGGGCCTCTGTATCTTACAGGCCAGACTATTGCTCAGGCAGAGAAACTGCTCAAAAACCAGTTGTCAAGGATATATTCAGGTATAGGTGGCGATAATCCTACCACATTCCTAAGACTCTCACTTGGCCGTATCCGTTCATTCACAGTTAATGTGGTGGGTGATGTAGAGCGTCCGGGCACATATACACTTCCATCCCTTTCGACAGTATTTTCTGCCCTGTATCTTTCAGGTGGACCTACAGATATCGGTTCAGTAAGGGATGTTAGAATCTATAGAAACAACAAACTCTACAAGACATTCGATATCTATAAGTTTGTAGTGGACGGCGATTTCTCTGCCAATATCAGACTTGAAGACAACGACCTTATCAAAGTAAACCCTTATACAAATCTAGTAACTATTGAAGGCAAGATCAAAAGACCTATGATCTATGAAATCAAGGATAATGAGACTATCGCTACTGTCCTTGGTTATGCCGGCGGTTTCCTTAGTGATGCCAATGATCAGAAAGTTCACGTAGTCCGTATAAAGGGTGAGAGAACTGAGAGCTTTGATGTCGTAAGAAAAGACTTCGCATCGTTCAAACTTCAGGATGGTGATAAGGTAAGTGTAGCGTCAAACATCGTAGACAACAAGAACAGTGTATTTATCGAAGGCTCTGTATGGCATCAAGGTACTTACGCTATCTCTGATACCCTTCAAACCCTCCAACAGCTTATAGCAGCAGCCGGCGGTGTAAAGGATGATGTGTATGAGGATAGAGGTTATATCCAGAGATTCAATGATAAGAGAGATACCATAGCACTTCACTTCAGTGTCAAAAATGTTCTTAACGGCACAGAAGAGGTGATGCTTATGCCTGATGATTCTATCAGAATCTTCGCTCAGCACGAACTTGAGAAGAGAACACTTGTCTATACTTATGGAGAGCTCAACGCTCCAAATATTTTCGTATACAGACCAGGCATTACACTCGGTGATGTCATTCTGATGTCAGGCGGATTTACTGTAGGTGCAGCCAGATCAAATATCGATGTGGCCCGCCGTAATGTAAACGATGGTGAGATGGAGTCAAGTGACACCATCTCTACTGTATATAATTTCAATCTCCTCGAAAATCCTCAGGATGTGGATTTCAAACTTGCTCCATATGACATGGTATTCGTAAGGGTAGCACCTAACTACAAGAAACAGCAGACTGTAACTGTAGCAGGCGAAGTTAATTTCCCAGGAACTTATGTTGTGGAAAAAAACGTAGTGAGAATCTCAGACGTGATCAAGAGAGCTGGTGGGGTAAACCGTGATGCTTATGTCCAGGGTGCCACTATCCAGAGAAGACTTACAGATGCAGAGTATCAGAGGGCATTGACTGCACGAAAGATGGCCCTCAAACAAGCAGATGTGGACAGCACTATGATCGACGAGGTCAATAGAGATGAGAGATACAATGTTGGTATTGACCTTAAGGCTGCAATTGACAATCCTGGATCTTATGCTGATGTTGTTCTTCAAGAGGGTGATATTGTCAATATCCCTAAAATGAACAATACTGTAAAAATCTCAGGTGGAGTGCTTTATACCAATGTGGTTACATACGATCCATCATTAAGCCCTAAAGATTATATCAATATGGCCGGTGGTTATACCAAAGCATCCATCAAAAAATCTACATATATCGTATATATGAATGGTAAAGTATCCCGCAAAGGTACTTCAGCCTTCAAAGTAGAGCCAGGATGTGAAATTATCGTACCAGTCAAAGATGTGGAGCAAATGAAACGAGTATCAGCTGCTGAGATTATGTCTATCGCATCGTCTACTGCCTCGGTGGCGGCGATGGTGGTGTCGATGATCAACGCATTAAAGTAAAATGTTAATGGAAAATTCTGCGTTACGCTCAGCTCACAAATCCTCATTTACAGGAGTAAACTCCGGTTTGTTCGCTTTCGCAAGCCTTGAATTTTCTCATTAAATTTTCCTTTATCCTTAATAAATAATATAACTATGAACGAACAAAATCAAAATATTAATCAATACGAAGAGGAGCAGGAGATAGATATCCTGGCGATAGTAAAGAGACTCTGGGATAAAAGAAAACTTATCCTTATCGTGACCGGATGCTTTATGGTCCTAGGCGTATTCGTAGCACTCTTCTCACCTAAAGTATACACATCAAGTGTAACATTCGTTCCCCAAACTGCAAAAAAAGGTGCATCAGGCGGACTATCATCACTGGCAGCTATGGCCGGCATTAACCTCGGTGATATGTCATCAGCAGAGAGTCTCTCTCCAAATATGTATCCTCAGATTCTTGAGAACATAGACTTTAAAAAAGACCTGATGTACTCAAAGGTGAAATTTGAAGAGTGGGAAGAGCCTATTACACTTATCGACTACTATACTAATCCTGAGTATAACAAACCAAGCGTATTGGGTATAGTTAAGAAGTACACCATAGGTCTTCCATTTGTGATTTTAAATGCTATTAGAGGAGAAGATACTACTTCCGTGACAGTTCCTTCAGAGAATACCCTTAAGTATTACACAAAGGATGAATTTAACTGCGCTAAGGCACTTGGTGAAGCAGTCTCAATGACTCTTGAGGAGAAAAAAGGTTATATTACCATCACTACAAACATGGGTGAAGCTCTTGCTGCAGCACAGCTATGCCAGCTGACATTTGACCTTCTCGGTAAATATGTTACCGAATTCAAGATTGACAAGGCCAAAGCACAGATGGAATTTATCCAGAGCCGCTACGATGAGAAGAAAGCAGAATACGAAGAGAAGCAGCTCGCACTTGCAACATTCCAGGATGCAAACCGTGTCATCTCATCAGCTAAAGCTCGCACTGAACTTGAGCGCCTTACATCTGAGTACAATATGGCTAATGCTATGTACACTGAGATAGCCAAACAGCTCCTTCAGGCAGACATCCAAGTAAAAGAGGACACCCCCGTTCTTACAGCTGTCAAACCAGTAGTAGTTCCTTATAAAAAAGCCAAACCTCAAAGAGCCAAAATCCTCTTCATCTGGACTTTCCTCGGCGGTATCCTCGGCTGTGGTATCGTCCTAGGACTTGACTGGCTCGTAGGCCAAGGAATCAACCTTCCAATCAAATGGGAAGTACCGGTAGAAGAAGAAAAATAATTAATAACATAATAGGTCTGTGGCAGACCAGTAAACAGTAAATCAAATTCACTATGTCTATTTTCAAGGATAAGATTCTCCTTATTACAGGAGGAACAGGAAGTTTCGGTAATGCAGTATTGCGCCGTTTTTTGGAGTCTGATATCAAAGAGATTCGTATATTTTCTAGAGATGAAAAGAAACAGGATGATATGAGACATCATCTTCAGTCTGCATATCCTGAAGTAGCTTCAAAGGTTAAATTCTATATAGGTAATGTCCGTAACAGAGAGTCTGTTGATGTTGCAATGCGCGGTGTTGACTATGTATTTGCTGCTGCAGCTCTAAAACAGGTACCTTCATGTGAATTCTTCCCTATGGAGGCTACTATGACCAATGTAGTTGGAACCAATAATGTCCTTCTCTCAGCAATAGAGCATGGTGTAAAGAATGTAGTAGTACTGTCTACTGATAAAGCAGCATATCCTATCAATGCGATGGGCATATCAAAAGCACTTATGGAGAAAGTTGCTATTGCAAAGGGACGTGAACTTGGCGAAGGTGCTGCAACTACAATCTGCTGCACACGCTACGGAAACGTAATGGCATCACGCGGTTCAGTAATTCCATTGTGGGTTGAGCAGATAATGGCGGGAAAACCAATCACCATCACTGACCCTAACATGACTCGTTTCATGATGACACTTGATGATGCGGTTGATCTTGTAATCTATGCATTCACACACGGTCACAACGGAGACCTCTTCGTTCAGAAAGCACCTGCTGCAACTCTTGAAGTTCTTGCTGAAGCGCTTAAGCAGATCTACAGCAAGATGGATCCCGTTTACGGTGAAACAGAAGTTAAGGTTATCGGTACCCGTCACGGTGAGAAACTTTATGAAACTCTTGTGACACGTGAAGAAATGGCAAAAGCAATCGATATGGGTAACTACTACCGCATCCCTTGCGATAACCGTGACCTCAACTACGATAAATTCTTCACAGAAGGAAACGAAGACATGTCAAAGATTGAGGACTATCATTCACACAATACTGGTCGTCTCGACGTTGAAGGCATGAAAGAGCAACTCATGAGACTCCGCTTCATACAGGAAGACCTTGGCATTATCCCAAGAGCAAAAGCAAGAGACATCCGCTCAGAATAAAGCTATGAAGATACTAGTAACAGGCGCAAAAGGTTTTGTTGGTAAAAACCTTTGCGCCCAACTTAATAATATAAAGGCAGGCAAGGCCAAATACTATGGTGACGTTACAGTCTCTGAAGTATTCGAATATGACATTGATTCAACGGAAGAAGAACTTGATCATTATTGCAAAGAATGCAACTTTGTATTCAACCTTGCTGGAGTAAATCGTCCTCAGAATCAGGAAGACTTTATGAAGGGCAACTTTGGTTTCGCCTCATTACTTCTTGATACTCTGAAGAAATATGGCAACAACTGCCCTGTAATGATATCAAGCTCGATTCAAGCTACCCTTGCCGGTCGTTTTGGTACAAGTGAATACGGAAAGAGTAAAAAAGCTGGAGAAGAACTGATGTTTGAGTACGGACAAGAAACAGGTGCAAAGGTCCTTGTGTATCGTTTCCCTAATCTTTTTGGAAAATGGTGCAGACCTAATTACAACTCTGCAATTGCCACATTCTGCAACAACATCGCTAACGATCTGCCGATTCAGGTCAACGACAGAAGTGTAGAGATGGAACTTCTCTATATCGATGACCTTGTTGACGAAATGGTTGCAGCCTTGAAGGGAGAGGCTCACAGATGCGAGTTTGACGGGGTTGATACAGTCCCAACAGAAAGCGGTAGATATTGCTACTGCCCCATTACTCACAAGACCACTCTTGGTGAAATCGTGGACATGATCTATAGCTTTGCTGATCAGCCAAAGACCCTTATGATTCCTGAGATTCCTGAGAACTCTCTTGCGAAGAAACTTTATAGCACATACCTCAGTTACCTTCCAAAGGAGAAAGTCTCTTTCCCTTTGAAGATGAATGTTGATGACAGAGGTTCCTTCACAGAACTTGTCCATACACTTAACTGCGGTCAGGTAAGCATCAATATCAGCAAACCAGGAATCACAAAGGGACAGCACTGGCACAACACTAAGTGGGAGTTCTTCATCGTTGTAAGCGGTCACGGGCTCATCCAGCAGAGAAGAATTGATTCTGATGAAGTCCTCAACTTTGAAGTAAGCGGTGATAAGATTGAAGCAATTCACATGCTTCCGGGTTACACCCATAACATCATCAATCTCTCAGAAACCGAAAACCTCGTGACAGTCATGTACTGCAACGAGATCTTTGACCCAAGCAAACCAGATACTTATTTCTTACCAGTAGAATAATGGAATTAAAAACAAACTATAGCGACGTCCAATTCAAGAATGACGGCCGTCTCAAACTCTTGATAATAGTCGGTACAAGACCAGAGATTATCCGTCTTGCAGCGGTAATAAACAAATGCCGCAAATACTTTGATTGTATTCTTGCACACACAGGACAGAATTACGATTACAATCTCAACGGAGTTTTCTTCCGTGACCTTAAACTCGCAGACCCGGAAGTATATATGGATGCAGTTGGTGATGACCTTGGCTCAACTATGGGTAACATTATCAATGCATCATACAAACTTATGGTTCAGATAAAGCCAGATGCAGTACTTGTTCTCGGTGATACAAACTCATGCCTCTCTGTGATTGGAGCTAAGAGACTTCATATTCCTATCTTCCATATGGAGGCAGGTAACCGCTGTTTCGATGAGTGTCTTCCTGAAGAGACCAATCGGCGTATTGTAGATATTATCTCAGATGTAAACATCTGCTACAGCGAGCATGCAAGACGTTATCTTAATGCAAGTAGCGTAGCTCCTCAGAGAACATATGTTTCAGGCTCTCCAATGGCAGAGGTGCTCCATGAAAACCTAGAGGAGATCCAAAACTCAGATGTACACAAACGCCTTGGTCTTGAGAAAGGAAAATACATTCTTCTTTCTGCCCATCGTGAAGAGAACATTGATACTGAGAAAAACTTCATATCTCTCTTCACAGCAATCAATAAGATGGCGGATAAATATGATATGCCGATTCTTTACAGCTGTCACCCACGCAGTCGCAACAGACTTGAAGCTTCAGGATTCCAGCTTGATCCACGTGTTATTCGTCAAGAACCACTTGGATTCCACGACTACAACTGCCTTCAGATGAACGCATTTGCGGTTGTATCGGATTCTGGTACTCTTCCTGAGGAAAGCTCATTCTTTACAAGCGTTGGTCACTCGTTCCCAGCAGTATGCATCCGCACCTCAACTGAGCGACCAGAAGCTTTGGATAAGGGATGTTTTATCCTTGCTGGTATCAATGAGCATGATCTTCTTCAAGCAGTAGATGTTGCAGTTGAGATGGTTAAGAATGAGGATAATGGTATACCTGTACCAAATTACACCGACGAAAATGTAAGCACCAAGATTGTGAAGCTTATCCAAAGTTATACTGGTGTGGTTAATAAGATGGTTTGGAGAAAGGAGTAAGGTGGTATGGAATTAAGGTTAAGGGTGTAGGGATAAAAGTCTCTTAAACACTTAAACGTATCAACGAATAAACGAAATTTATGAAGATACTAGTAACAGGAGCCGCAGGCTTCATAGGTAGCAACCTCGTCAAAGCCATATACAAGCAGATACTCGGAGCAGAAGTGGTAGGTGTCGACAACATGAATGACTACTATGACGTTCGTCTGAAGGAGGAACGTTTGGCTCAGTTGTCGCAATACTCAAACTTCCGCTTTGCCAAAGGCAACATAGCTGACCGCAAACTTATCAACGAACTCTTTGCTCAGTTTCAGCCAGAGATAGTAGTCAACCTTGCCGCACAAGCAGGAGTGAGATACTCTATCACCAATCCAGATGCTTATATTGATGCAAACCTGATAGGTTTCTATAATATCTTGGAGGCTTGCCGTTATTCATACGAGCAGTATGAAGGTGGTGTAAAACACTTGGTATATGCTTCTTCATCTTCTGTCTATGGTTCTAACAAGAAGGTACCATACTCTACAGATGATAAAGTAGATAATCCAGTATCCCTTTATGCCGCCACCAAGAAGAGCAACGAGCTCATGGCCCATGCCTACAGCAAGCTCTACAACATCCCCAGCACTGGACTCAGATTCTTCACCGTCTATGGCCCTGCAGGCCGTCCCGACATGGCCTACTTCGGCTTCACCAATAAGCTGGTCAAGGGAGAGAAGATCCAGATTTTCAACTATGGCAACTGCAAGCGCGACTTCACTTATGTAGACGACATTGTAGAAGGCGTTATCCGAGTGATGATGAAAGCCCCTGAGAAGCAGGTGGGCGAAGACGGCCTTCCAGTACCCCCATATGCCGTGTACAACATCGGCAACAGCAATCCTGAGAACTTGTTAGAGTTTGTAGACATCCTCCAGCAGGAGCTCCTCCGTGCCGGAGTGCTCCCTGCCGACTACGACTTCGAAGCCCACAAAGATCTAGTGCCTATGCAGCCAGGAGACGTGCCTATTACCTATGCTGACACCACTGCACTTGAGCGCGACTTTGGGTTTAAGCCAAGCACAAGCTTGAGAGAGGGGTTGAGAGCTTTTGCTGAGTGGTATAAGGAGTTTTATGGATAACGAAAAAAACTTCAGTTTCGAGTTAACAGTTAACACCATGACTGAACAGTCACCTTTTGCAGGTACAAAAAGTCAGTTGGAAACTATCCCCAATGGAGTACCTGTTGTCTTTATCAGTTACTCATGGGATAATGAACAACATAAGGATTGGGTATTGAATCTCTCCAAAGACTTGCGGGAAAGGTATAGGGTATATACTTTGCTCGACAGATATAATTGTGGTGGAGACGACCTGACAACCTTTATGCAAAAGGGACTTCAGAGAGCACATAGAGTCTTAATCATCGGCACTCCAAGGTATCTGGAAAAACTTGAAAATTCTAAGGGTGGAGGAGCGAAGTTTGAAGACCAGATTATCACTATTTCACTCTATCAAGAGATGGATTCACAAAAGTTCATTCCCGTTTTACGTGAAGGATCTTTTTCTGAGTCATTCAACCTTTTGATAGGTAACCGTGTGGGATACAACCTTTCCGATGATGGTCGTTATGAAGAAGAACTGCAAGAATTGGCAGCCGACTTATGGGGACAACCTATGAATCAGGCTCCTGTATTAGGACCGAAACCTAATTTCGTATCAGCATCACAAGTTCTGCAACCTGCAAAACCAGAGTCGCCACAAGACTTTGCTACCTTAGTGAAAATGTATCTGCCCAATCCCAGTTCACGCATAATTTTGGATGACCTGATAGAGAAAGAGGCGGACAGTGCATATAAGAAGATTATCCAGTGTGCAGATTACAGTGTTTCATTCACAGCTGATGTCTTCAACCGTTTTAATGAAATTCATCAAGAAGCAATAAGCAACCTCATCCAGGCTGTCGTCCCCATAGTACGTTATGGCTCTATTGAACAAGCACGTTTGTTGGTAGATGCAATGGTGAAGCTTTGTAAAAAGCCTTTTATCAATGGAGAGATTTACTGTGAAGATACAGTTAAATTACATTTTATGGCAGCCACCTATTTGTTTCATGCCATGGGAACAGCTTGTGTGAAGTATAATAGGTTCGATTTGGTGCAATTACTGGTTTCGTCCAAGGTGAATCCACCTCATGCCTTCAGTAGCAGTTACTCTTATTCGTTACAGTACTTGGTTGGGTGTAATCATTTTGATGCCTCTGAATTGAATCAGTACCGAGGAACTAATTGGACTTACCCCTATAGCTTTATAGTGTTAAGCGGTATCAGAGTGGCCTTTGAAAATATATTCTTGACCGATGACGATTTAAGAGATACTTTTTTCGCATGGGAACATCTGGCTTCTCTCTTGTGCCGGTATCATAAGAATTGTATGCTTCAAGCCGACTGGAACCCGATAGGTCATTTCTTGTACAAAAGAGTCTCTTTACTGAGACAGATAGAAGATTCCTATACAGATTTCTTCAAGGCTGCTGAGGAAATGAAGGACGAATGGACACCTATCAAACAAGGATTATTTGGTGGTAGTTACGATAACTACTTGAAGACCTATAATGACTCCGAGGAGTTCTATAAACGGCATTTTAGGTATTGATGGCACTATGGATAATTATGATGTAGACAAAATGCAGATTGTTTACTGAAAATTAATTCGCGCACATTGTCGGCAAAGTAGCAAAAGAGCGCTTCGTGATATAACAACAGCCCCAGCCGCTGAAGCGGCAGAGGCTATCAAATAAAAAAGTCAGTTACTCGTTAACAGTTAACAATTACAAGAATAAAAATCAAACAATATATGTTAAACATCAGTAAATTCATTTCAGACAATGTCACTTTCCGCCAGAAGAGCATGTTCTTGGCAGACATTGAGAATAATAGTGAAATCATCCGCAAGGAAGTAGAAGGTAAGAGCCTTTGTGTGATTGGTGGAGCTGGAAGTATAGGATCTTCTTTCATTAGAGCTATCCTACCGTTCAAGCCATCAAAGCTTGTAGTAATCGACTTGAACGAGAATGGTTTGGCAGAGTTGACTCGCGACCTCCGTTCAACAAAGGGAATGTACGTTCCTGAAGAGTATCGTGCATATACTTTGAACTTTGCTGATCCAATCTTTGCCCGTATTTTTAGAGAAGAAAAAGGTTTTGATATTGTAGCTAATTTCTCAGCTCACAAGCACGTGCGTTCTGAAAAGGATAAGTATTCAGTGCAGGCTCTGATTGAGAATAATGATATCAAGGCAAAGAAGTTCATGGATCTTCTTTGTGAGTATCCGCCTAAGCACTTCTTCTGTGTATCAACTGATAAAGCTGCTAACCCTGTGAACATCATGGGAGCTTCTAAGCGTGTTATGGAAGATATGGTGATGGCTTATTCAGACCGTTTCCCTGTCACTACTGCTCGCTTTGCAAATGTGGCATTCTCTAACGGTTCATTGCCTGATGGATGGGTGGCAAGATTGATGAAACGTCAGCCACTTGTTTCTCCTTCTGATGTGAAGCGTTATTTTGTATCTCCAGAGGAATCTGGTCAGATTTGTATGTTGGCTTGTATCCTTGGAAACTCTGGTGAGGTATTCTTCCCTAAGTTGGGAGAGGACCAGATGATTACTTTCAGCAGCTTCTGTAAGAAGTTTATTGAGACAGCTGGCTACAAGGAACACCAGTGTACATCTGATAAGGAAGCTGTTGAATTTGCTGCAAACCGTACAGAAGAAGATGCAGATTATCCAGTAGTATATTTCAAGAGTGACACCACTGGTGAAAAAGACTTTGAGGAGTTCTACGTACCTGGTGAAAAATTGAATATGGAGCGTTTCAGTGCTTTGGGAGTAATTGAAGAGACTACTAGTCGTCCGATGGATGAGGTTGATTCATTCTTCACTGAACTTGAAGGAATCTTCCAGAAGGACGAATTTACTAAGGCAGAAATAGTGGAGGCACTTAAGAAGTTCCTTCCTAATTTTGAACACGAAGAAAAGGGTAAGAACCTTGATCAGAAAATGTAAATGAAGACTATCCAAATAGAGCTTAATAAGACGGGATATGAGCCTTTTCTGGATTATTTAAAGGCTTTTGCAATCATCTGTGTTCTTATTGGCCATACATTCCCTTTTCTAAATTTGATGGGTTATTCTTTTTGGATAGGAATGCAGGTACCATTATTTGTGTTGATACAAGCGTTTCATGTTTTCAAGAAGCCCTCAACAAAGTTAGATTTTAAGAAGATTTTCCTTAGGATATTACTTCCATATTTTATCATCCTTCTGGGGATTGTTTTGGTGTATCTGTTCTTTGGTAAAATGGATAATCAGTTGATTGTTAAAGGATTAATCGGGGGGGTATGGGCCAGGCTCATATTATCCTTGGATATATCTTCAGTTAGCAGTTATATTATACCTTGTACGGCCAGTTTTTGATAAAGGAAATCTTATAAAGCAAGCTGTGTTGTGGTTAGTTGTGTGTGAGGGGATTGAAATTTTAGAATCACTTTTGAATGTTCCTGAACCTATACATAGATTGCTGGCAGTTAGATATTTATTCCTTATATATTTAGCATGGATTTGGGTAAAGAAAGGAATAGTAATTAATAAATCTACTTTATGCCTGTCTGTATTGAGCTTGTTGTCTATAGTGTATTTCGAATATTGCAACTTTAATAATGAACCATTGTTTTTCGATACAGCATGGAAATATCATAGATGGCCATGTTACTTTTATGTTTCCACATTGCTTTGCTATCTTCTTTATACGGTTTATAAATATGTATCTCAAGTGCGTTTGATAGATCGGATAGTCCAGCTCTTGGCAAAATGTTCTTATGAGATTTTTTTAGTACAGATGGCTGTAATACCCATTTTACCGAAATTGAGCTTTGTCAATAATAAGTACATTGCCCTCGCTTTATGGATAATCGTTGTGTGGGCAATAAGTTTGGTGGGTGGGTA
>JAZOWA010000047.1:0-4606 GCA_045659025.1 Clostridia bacterium | reverse complement strand
TCTTGTAAGAGTTGCATTAGGAGCAAACTCTGTATCGGAAATACCGTTCATAAGGCCTTTTTCAACGATAGCCTTTACAGAATCATAGTACCATGCGTCTTTAGCGGTATCAGCAAACTTGGCAAGAACGTCTGCCTGTGTATTTACTTCGTCCTTTTTATCAGCAGATGTGGAACCGTTGTTGTTGCCGCCGTTGTTGCCACCGTTGTTATTACCACCGTTGCCGCCGTTGCCGCCGTTGCCACCATTGCCGCTGCTTGATTTGGGTTTCTCGTATCCGCACTTATCGCAGATCTTGTCAGAACCAAAGGTGTGCTTCTCTTTACCGTTCTCTGCACCGCAAAGTGCGCAGGAGATGGAGTGATATTTCTTGTCGATTGACTTATATGCACTGTAATCGCATGTGAGTGCTTTTACAATCTGCTCTTTGATATACTTGTGGCCTTCAGCATTTGCGTGCATGCTGTCGGTTGCGCCGAGAACTATTGTTGCAATCTGGCTGATTTCCAATGCAGTGGCGTCGATAGCAGTAGCAAAACCGTTTGTCTCGGCAGCTGCAACATCAACGAATGCAAATGCACCGCTCTTTGCTGAAAGTGTAGTGTAATAAGTGTTAGATGCCTTGATTGCATAATCAAATATCTCAGCTACGTCCACTTTGTCATCACCCATCACGATTTCAAGACCGTTTACAGGGTTATACGCACCCACTACAACCAAAGTTGCTTCGGGGTTGATTGCTTTGATAACCTTGATTGCTTTCTCGGTTTCAACTACGTAAGATGCCACGCCGTAAGCGAGTTTCTCTGCGTATTCCCAAACCACTTCATCAATCGCCTCTACCTTGGAAGCGATCTCTTCTCTCTTGCCGTCAACATCAGCAATAGCATCCTGCAAATAGGGGATTGTGAAATCTACTACCGCATCAAAGATATTCTCAACAAAGGGAACTTCTGCAGGCAATTTTGCAAGAACTGCACCCTTAACATCAGCGATGACCTCTGCAATCTTTACATTTGCAAGTTCTGCCCAGTTGGTGGTGAGAACTTCTTTTGTCTGTGTCAAAATCTCATCTATGAGAATGAGTGTTTCTTCGTCAAAGCATTTATTCCAATCAGGAGTATCAGCCAATGTAGCATAAATAACTGCACTTGCATCTAACTGATATGTGATAAGGTCTGCTTTTGCTATCTCTTCTGCGTTTGCTGCGATATACTCAACAACGGCTGAGGGCAAGAGCATTTCTGTACCGATAGTCTGGGTATTGATTTCGTACTCTTCGCCGACCAAATCGTAGTAACCTTTATCGTTACGAGAAATACCTGTACCTGCAACTGTATCGCCACCGATTGCTACATAGTAGCTATCCTCGGTTGCTTCGTAGTGCTTGTGGCTTGAAGCAATGATGTTTTCCTTATTTGTTTCCTTTACATCTTCTACCAATTCTGCCAAAGCTTTTACATAGGCTCTTACGTATGCATCAACTACAGGAACAACGAGCGTCTTGATATCAAATTCAGCCTGAGCAAGAAGTGCACTTGCACCTGCAAGGTGAGAATTGAGATCATCCCAAAGAGCGTTTACTGAAGATACAAGGCCTTCAACATCACTTGCTTTGTCTTCTCTGAGAACTGCTTTGATTTCTTCAAGAGTCAAAACAACCTGAACAAGCTCTGCCTGAAGGTCTGCTTTGAATTCATCGGTCATTACGATATTGTCAATATTTAATCCTTTAATAGCAGCTATTGCATACTCCACAGCATCAGCGGCGGTATCAACATAACCTTTTTCGTCTGCCTTTGCATAAGCATAAGCATAAGCTTCGTCATAGTATTCATTGATAATATCAGTTACATTTTTGATTGTCTCGTCCTTTGCAGTATAGCCCTCTGCATAAGATGTGGAAACTGCTTCAAATAATGAATCATGTCCTTCCTGTGCGGGGTGGCCACCCAAGCCATCACCGATAACACAACGTGAGATAAGGCCGAACCAGCTGGTGGACACATCATCTTCTGCCACGGCATCGCCGAGTGCATCAGGAAGTGCTAATAACTGACAAAGCTTGTCAACATTTTCTGCTGCTATAAGCATAAACTCTGCACTTTCATCAACGATGTAATTTTTTACTTCGTTGATTGCGCCTTCTCTAACCTGTGCAAGAAATGCAGTATAATAATCACCGCCATAAAGTTTAAAGCTATCATAAGTACCAAAAAGTCCAACGAGTTGTTCATTCTGAGTAAAGTAATGTTCATAAACAGCATCATTTAACTGGTCTTCTGCCATTCCTTCAATAACTGAAGCGTTTTCAGGATTGTCCACTATGCTTTGTACACAAGCTTTAGCTGCTATGAGTTTGTCTCCGTCAAAGCCATACACATATCCAACCTGATCCGGTGTTATCTCAGAAACGAGACCGAAATCATCCCATGCCGCCTGATTAAAGACATCAGCAATTGCCTGCAAAGATGCAGGTGCATATGTCGGTGCTATCTGTGCCATGTTTTCATACAAATTAGCTATAACACCGGCAAACTGTGATGGATCGGTAGCATTTCCAAGGCCCATAACGGATTCTAAAGTAACGGGAGCTTCTTTACCTGCGATGATAGTTGCTTTTTCAAAAGCAAGGTAAACTGCGCATGTAAGCGCTTTTGATTTATACTCGTAAGCATAAGCAGCCTTCTGTGTGTCTCCCATCTCAACATAATCACAGAGTTCGTTGAAAGTAAGACTATAATCAAGAGGTGCACCGAAACGCTCACTATCTCCAAACAACTGCTGAATAGGTCTCATCAAATCTCTGAAGAAACGCTGACGAGTGATGCTTTCTCTGTTAACTGTTGTATCGTCAATATTGAAATCAGAGCCGTAAACTTCTACCATACATGCAACCTCAGGAGCCTCTGCATAATAGAATTTAGCATCTTTATACAAATCGTTTCTCGCGCCCTGCATGATAGTAGGAAGTGCAGCTATAAATGCATTGAGCGGAGGGAAAAGAACTTCAAGCAAAGATCCAATTGTAGGTTCTGTGCTTTCCTGATTTGCACTTAAATATGTATTCATAAGGCCAATCGTGATAATCTCAACATCAGGATTAAGCTTCAAAATTGCATCAACTGTACCTGCAAAGTTGAGAACATAGCTTACACCCGCATAAACTGCGGCATTTGCAACAGCTGCTGTCATATAATCTTCGGGAGCATCTGCTTCTTCATAATCAAGCTCTATTCCGAAGTGTTCTTCAGCTTTTGCATATAATTCATCTATCAACTCAAGTGCTTTGTCTTTAACTACTTCAGGACATTCTGTCAAAGCTCTGTCGATTTTAAATCTCATAGCACCTTCAGGTGAACCGCCATTATAACCAACAGCATTTACAATCTGGTCAAACATAAATGTACCAAAGTTTGAATTACCGATTGACATAGAAATAATGTCAGCATCTTTAATTGCAGACTGTGCATATTCAGCAAATATTGCCACCTGATTATCGTTTGTGTAGTGAACGTAATTTCCATCAGCATGGATACCGTCTAACCACTGTGCCTCTTCTTTCTGGGCATCGGTTGCATAAGGAGAATCATAATCCTTATATCCGAGTATATTGGAAGCAGCAGCTGCACTGCGGTTATTGTCACAGCACAAATCGCCCCAAGTGCGGTAGTCACCAATATTAAAAACGCTATACCACTCTTCTTCGTTCCATGCCCAACCGCTTGAGATGTCATTAACGAAGTCTCTTAATTGTTCGTTTTCATGGTCAAATTCCATCAACCAGTGATAATCTTCAGCACGACAACCACTCATAGCAAGTTGTGTGTGTTCAACTTCACTGGCATATCCGGCATCCTCAAGCCACTCTGCAAACAGATTTGCATAGGAATAACCATAGTCTTCAACACCATTGTTGCCATTGTATCCAGGCAAACCATAACCATTGGTCATTGAGTCACCCAATGACACATACTTGATTTCTCCGAGGGATTCTTCTCCCGGAACGGTCGCAAAAGCTGTAGTAACAGTGCTCAAAACCATAGCAACGGTCAGCACGCATGACAAAAAGCGACCAAAAAACTTGGACTTTTTCATACACTTCTCTCCTTGGAAAAATTTTTATTGCGTATATATTATAACACTTTATAGAAAAAATGTCTATATATGTTAATAAATTGTCAGAAATTTCTTGTTGGATTCAAACCTCGTCATATATCTTTGGATGCTTATGTAAATAAAAAATGGCATTGCAAAAGCAATGCCATTTTTGTTATTGGTTATTTAATTATTTGCCGAGGATTGTAAGAAATCTTACAAACAATGTCGCGGCTTCTGCTCTTGTAGCATTTCTCTGGGGAGCAAAGCTGCCATCTGTGTTACCCTTAAGGATACCGAGCTTAGTTGCTGTCTTAACAGCTTCTTTTGCATACTCAGAAATAGCCTCGCCATCGGTGTATTCAACGTCACCTTCTGCAACCACTTCGATCTTCTTGTAATCTACGTATCTTGCAAGCATGGTTGCCATCTGCTCACGGGTTACCTCTGCATTGGGAGCAAACTCTGTCTCAGACATACCGTTTACGATACCGTTTGCATTAGCCCA
>JAZOWA010000046.1:0-9558 GCA_045659025.1 Clostridia bacterium | reverse complement strand
TAAAAGGTCGTAAAAAGCATTTTTAAAACTCTTTGGACTTTTTCAAAAGTCCCGCTTTTTTTATGCTGTTCATTTTTCAAAGATCAATTCCGCCGCAGTGCTCTACACACACGCGACTTGATTATTGTATCACACCCTTTTACCTTTGTCAACAACTTTTTTGTAAGTTTTTTAACTTTTTTCCAAATCGTCTCCAAAGTGAGTGCCCTACTAATATATCACGGCTTATTCCCTATTGTCAAGTGGGTTTTGACTACTTTTATAAAATAAAATAACCGCCACGTTTTCGTGGCGGTTATATATGATTTGATTATTTATTATTTCATCATAATGTTTGCGAGCTTATTGCAATCTACGAACGCATAGCTACCCATATCAGTAACTGTGAAGGGAAGAGTGATACCTGTCATATTGCTACACTCACGGAAGGCAAAGGATCCTATACTTACCACACCTGAAGGAACATTCACGGTGGTGATACCCTTACATACCGCAAAAGCTTCGCCGGCGATGGTTCTGGTGCCGGGGGCAACCTCAAAGTGACCATAGTAAGCAGGGTTAACTCTTATAAGGTGTTTGCCATTATAGAGAACGTTGTTACTCCAGTTGGCAAGGTTATTATAATATGCTGTGCCAGACAAGGTCTCTTTACCTACGGAACTTACACTATCGGGATAAGCAACACTTGAAAGATTGGTACATCCGTAGAATGCACTCTCGCCGATTGTGGCAACACCATAGGGAATATTAACTGAAACCAGGTTGGTGTTGTTGCAGAATGCTCTGTCACTGATCTTAGTAACGGTGGCAGGGATATTAACTGATGTAAGACCCGTGCAACCGTAGAATGCCCTGTCACCTATGACCTGAACACCAGAGGGGATTGTGATACTCTTAAGGCCTCTGCAATCATAGAAAACGCTTCTGGGAAGTTCTTTAACTGTAGCGGGGATATTCACACCGGAAAGTGAATAGCATCCGTAGAACGCTCTCTCACCCATATAAGTGATAGTCTCGGGAAGAACAACTTTTCTGAGTGCCGAGCTCTGCATGAATGTTCTCTCTTCAATTCTGGTAACGGTAGCAGGAACAGTAACACTTGTAAGTAAATGACAATTGCTGAATGCGCCTACTGCGATGCCCTTGGTGCCTTCCTTTACGATATAATCGCCTTTGAGAGAGAGGTTGGCGTAGATGAGATAGCCATCCACATACAATACCTCACCATCCCAGTTCTTCTTATCTTTATAGAAGGAAGTTCCTTCAAAAGCGGAACTGCTGATACCGATTACTCCTTCGGAAATATCTACGCCTACGATATTGATACAGTTAGAGAATGCACCATCACCCACCTTAGTAACACCTGTGGGGATAGTAACACTGCGGATGCCTTCGCAACCTGAAAATGCGAGGTTGCTGATTGCCTTGATTCCTCTGGGGAATGTGATTGCGGAAATCGCCTTACAATCCCTGAATGCACTGGCACCGATTGAGTTAATTGATGCAGGGAGAGTAAAGGTGGTAAGAGCCTTACATCCATAGAATGCCCAATCACCGATAGTCTTGGTGGTGGCAGGAACATTGATGGAAGACAATGATATACAGTTATAGAAAGCATAGTTGCCAATTGATGTAATGCTTGCAGGGAGATTAACAGTCTTCAGATTGAAGCACTCACCGAAAGTACAATTTTCGATGGTGGTAACACCTGCAGGGATTGTGATGCTCTCTAAAGAAGTACATCCGTAAAAAGCACTGTCTGCAATAAATGTAACTGTGTCAGGAAGCACTACCTCTTTAAGACTTGTACATCCATAAAACGCTCTGTCACCGATAAAGGTGATGCCTGCGGGAAGAACAACCTTGGTGAGTTTATTACTATGCTCAAAGGTACATCTCTCAATACGGGTAATACCTGCGGGGATTGTAACGCTTGTAACCTCAATAGCAAAATAAAATGCACGGGCATCCATTGCGGTAACAGGTCTGCCACCCAAGTATGAGGGAACAACTACATCACCTTTAATATTCGAGGCAACTGATGTAATAGTAACACCATTTGCTGAATGGACATATGTATAGCTACCCTCTACATAAGAAATGGTTACAGGTTCATCCGCATATACGGGTATGGTGAAAAGCGATAGCACTAGGGATATCGCCAGAATAATCGTAATAAATTTATTTTTCATAGCAAACAACTCCTATGCGTAAATTAGCATACATTCTTACACTTATATTATAAATATATACCAAATTGCTGTCAATAGTCATATTTTGTGTCCAAGGGAGCGACTCTACTCAATGTCGGCAAGTTGGTCGGAAAGGTCTTCCCACAAATTATACAATTCATTGATTGCGCTGTTATTCTCCTCTATCTGAGTATAAATCTCCCTCGCCTTATCGTAATCCGAGCCTGTCTCTTCTAGCAAGGACGCCAAGTGTCTGCCCTTCTCCTCAGCTTCAGCAATGTCCTCCTCTGCCTTGGCAAGTTTCTTGGTGAGACTTTTACGGAGGGACTGGAGTTTCTTCTCCTCGGCATAGGACACCGCACTACTGCTTTTGGCGGTGGTGGAGTCTTTAACTGTCTCAACCTTGCGGGAGATATAATAATCATAGTTGCCCTCGTAGGTGACAACGCCTTCTTCGGTGAGTTCTACGATTCTATCGGCAATCTTATTCAAGAAATAACGGTCGTGGGATACGAAAAACACTGTGCCGTCATAATCTGCAATGGCGGATTCCAGCGCCTCCTTGGCAGGAAGGTCCAGATGGTTGGTGGGTTCGTCGAGAATCATGGTGTTTGGCTTGGCAACGGAAATGGTGAGGAACTCCAACTTTGCCCTCTCACCACCACTTAAGGAGCCGACCTTTTTGAATACATCATCACCTGAGAAAAGCAAGGTGCCCAGCATACTGCGAACCTCGCTCTCATCAAAACGGGGAACGAGATCCCACACGGAATCAAGCACCGTCTTATTATCGTCCAGTACCTTCTGCTCCTGATCGTAGTAACCTGTTTCCACATTCTTGCCGAAGGTGAATTTACCCGTGTATTCCTTATGAATACCGAGAATAGTTTTAAGAAGAGTGGATTTTCCTATACCATTAGCACCGATGAGCGCTACACGCTCACCTCGCTTGACGCTGAAGGATACGTCGGTGAAAAGTTTTTTCAGGATACCACCGTCATTTACCGACACGGCGAGGGATTCCACATCAAGAACATCCTTGAAAGATTTGAATCCGCTCTCAAAAAAGAATCGGCATGAGCGAAGATCACCCTGAGGGCGTTCTATCAGCTCCATTTTATCTATTATCTTCTGCTTGCTCTTGGCACTGGCAGAGGTGGAGTCACGGGCAATATTCTTTGCCACATACTCTTCAAGGCGTTTGATTTCCTTCTGCTGAAGCTCGTAGTTCTTCTGCTGAAGGTCTTTGCTCTGTTGCTTGAGTTCCAGATACTTGGTGTAGTTACCGGGGTAGCGGGTGGCACGGGTGCGCTCTATCTCATAAAGGGTATCCGCAAAGGCATCAAGAAAATAGCGGTCGTGGGATACTACTATAACAGTCTTACGATAGGATTTGAGATAACTCTCAAGCCATTGCATTGTCTTGAAATCAAGATGGTTGGTAGGCTCGTCAAGCAAAAGCAAGTCCGGCTCTTCAAGTAAAAGCTTTGCCATAGCAAGCTTTGTCTTTTCGCCTCCGCTTAATGCGGAAATCCTGGTATTGAGATTAAATCCCTCAAAGCCCATACCGTTCAGCACAGTCATAATATTGGCACGAAGGCGGAAACCATCGAGCTTTTCAAAGGACTCACTCTTCTTGCCATACTCAGCCATTATACGCTCGTGTTTCTCGGGGGTGAGGGCAAGGTTTGCCATTTCCTCCTCAAGACGACGGAGCTCTTCCTCTATACTCACGATATGGGCATAGACATCTATCATCTCTTCCCATACGGTCTTGGTGCTGTTAAGGGATTCTGTCTGCTTGAGGAAGCCCTTACGCAGATCTCTGGACATAATCATACTACCGCTATCGTAGGGAATCTCTCCTGAAATAATTTTAAGAAGTGTACTCTTACCTGCACCATTGACACCGATAAGACCAATTTTCTCTCCCTGCTCTGCTTTGAGATTGATGTTGTCTAATATAACATCTGTGCCATAGCTTTTGCACACATTATTTATCTGTAATATCATTCTTTGCTCTCCTGTCTGCAAAATACTTGGCTATCCTCTCGGCAGTGGCGTGGTCAACGGATTTTACCGAGGCGAGTTCCTCAACTGTGGCGGTGGAGATGTTCTTAACCGACCTGAAGGCCTTGAGGAGTTCCCTCTTGCGAACTGCACCCACTCCGCCGATATTATCCAGCTCGGACCTGAGATTCTTGGAGGTGTTGAGCTTGGAATTATATGTGATGGCACGGCGATGCATCTCGTCCTGAATATTGGTGAGAAGCATAAACGCATCGGATTTCTTATCTATGGGAATTTCACCATTGACCGATACTAATCCCCGGGTGCGGTGATTATCGTCTTTCACAATACCGAACACGGGAATATGGGGCGCATACTTTTCCACTATTGGCAAAACCGTATTCACATGACCCAAGCCTCCATCTACAAAAACCACATCGGGAAGATGGGAAAAAGATGCTTTATCCTCGGAGAGTTCTCCTGAATCTATTTTCTCCCGTTCGGACAATGCCCTCTCAAAACGGCGTGTGAGTACCTCTGCCATGCAGGCATAGTCATCAGCGCCTGTGACATTCTTAATCTTAAAATTCTTATAGTCTTTGGTGCTTTGCTTTGCGTCCACAAAGGTGACCATAGCACCTACATTGTTATCACCTGATATGTTAGATATGTCGTATGCCTCTATCCTTGAGGGTGGGTTATCAAGGGACATAAGTTCCTGAAGCTCGATAAGGGCTCTGTTCTTGAAACGGATATCGCGGAGTTTCTTAAGTTCCCTCTCGGAGAGTTCCTTCTCTGCATTGGCTTTGATAAGGCGGATGAGCTTGGCGTTCTCCCCTATCTTGGGCACACGCATCTCCACCTTGCGACCGCTGATGTCGGTGAGCCATTGGCTGATAAACTCCATATCACCGCAATCGGTCTCAATGAGGATTTCCCTGGGTATGAAACTGGAATCTGCATAATACTGACGTATGAAATCCGAAAGAAGTCGGCTCTCATCTATATCCTCTATACCGTCAACGAAATAGTTCTCTCTGCCTACCACGTTACCGTCACGGATGAAGAACACCTGAAAACAGATGCTGCCACCCTTGGCAAAGTATGCCACGGCATCGGAATCGGCACCATTTACCGATACTACCTTCTGCTTCTTTGAAATCATATCAATGGCACGGATACGGTCACGAAGCTTAGCCGCACGGGTGAAGTTGGTCTCGGAAGCGGCTTTCATCATCTCCTCGGTGAGCTGGGATTGAATCTTATCGTATCTGCCGTTTAAGAAGGCGATGATTTCCTTAATGGTCCCCCCATACTCCTCGGGAGTGACATCACCATTACACACACCCATACACTTGCCTATATGGTAATAAAGGCAGGGGCGGGTGTGACCGAGTTCCTCGGGGAATTTCTTATTGCAACTGCGAATGCGGAAAATCTCTTTGATAAGCTCAATGAGTTCACGAAGTACAATGGCACTCAAATACGGGCCGAAGTATCTGGCACCGTCCTTCTTCACTGTGCGGGTGACAAATATACGGGGGTACTGCTCATTGACGGTTATCTTGAGAAAGGGATAGGTCTTATCGTCTTTGAGCAGGATGTTGTAACGGGGAGAATGCTCCTTAATAAGATTATTCTCCAGCACAAACGCCTCCATCTCGGAGTCGGTGATTATATATTCAAAATCATATACATTAGACACCATTGCCGCAACCTTGGGCGGATGGTCGGTGGACCTGAAATATGAACGGACACGGTTTTTGAGCACCTTTGCCTTGCCTACGTAGATAACCTCTCCCTCGGAGTTTCGCATAATATAAACTCCGCTGGAGTCGGGCAAAGTCTTGAGTTTCGCTTCTATTCGCTCGTTCATACCGTCCACCTCCTTTGGCTAATGTATCAAATCAATCTATCTGCAATTTTGCAAGGCCACCCTCGGAGGTCTCTCTGTAAGATGCCTTGAGGTCCAGACCCGTTTCTTTCATAGTGTGCACAACCTCGTCCAGGGAGATCTTGCGGGTCTCCCAGAGGAAGCTTGCAAGGGATACGGCATTGATGGCACGCATAGCCGCAACCGCATTACGCTCTATACAGGGAATCTGCACAAGACCGCATATGGGATCGCAGGTGAGACCGAGATGATGCTCTATGGCAATCTCTGCTGCGTACTCTATCTTATCAATACTGAATCCGAAAAGTTCTGCAAGAGCGGCTGCCGCCATAGCACAAGCGGTACCCACCTCTGCCTGACAACCGCACTCGGCACCCGAGATAGATGCATTGGTCTTTACTATATTGCCGATTATGCCTGCGGTGATAAGGGCATGGACAATCTTGCTATCCTCAAGCCCGTGATTTTTCTGGTAATAATACAACACCGCAGGTACTACGCCTGCCGCACCGCAGGTAGGGGCTGTGACAATCCTCTCACCCGATGCGTTCTGCTCACCCACCGCAAATGCGTAGGAACAGACGAGACGGTTCTCTCTCGTCTGGGGACTTTCGTCTATATGCTGACTATTATACAAGCTCTTCGCTTTTTTATGAACATCCAGTCCGCCGGGAAGAATACCCTTATCGGAGATGCCCGCTTTGATAGAGCTTTTCATCGCCTCCCAGATGCCGTTCATATAGTCCTCGAATTCTGCATCCTCGTTCTCCAATGCATATTCCCAGATTCTCTTGCCCTCGTCCTCGCAATATTCCTTGATATCGGAAAAGGTGCTGAGCTTATAAATTCTATCGGGTTTCTTTATCTCCATACCGTCAAAGGCAATACTGCCGCCGCCTACACTGAGCACTCTCGTCTTGCCGATTTCCGCTCCATTTGACAAAGCAATAAGGTCCATTGTGTTGGGATGGGGAAGATCCTCGGTATCAAAGTCAAATTCCACCTCACAGGGGATGGGGAGGAAGGTCTTGCGAATAACCTCGTCGGTGCCGTGACCCTTACCCGTCTTGGAAAGGGATCCGTACAGAACCGCCTTAAAGGTATCTGCTTCGGGGTATTCGTCTTTGAATATAAGGCATGCCCTCTCGGGGCCTATGGTGTGAGAACTGGAAGGGCCTCTGCCGATTTTATAGAGTTCTCTCAAAGACTCCATACCTTTGTATTCTTTTGTATCTGCGTTAATCGCCATATTAACGGTCTCCTTTACAATAGGTGGATACTGCTGTAATTAAAAGCGCAATGTCTCTCCTGATTTGATGCAGTATGTAGTTCCGCCCTGCTCAAACCAAAGCTCCATGGCAGAGGGGTTGTAAATCATTTTCTTATCATAACTTGTCTGCAGACGCTCGTACGCCTTGACATAATCATAAATCTCAATGTTGGTGGCATACCAGATGTGGTCGTGTCCGCCGGCGTATTCTGCAAATTTCTCGATTACTTCCCAGTTGTCATTTCTGTCAAACTCGTAGCTATGGCCAAACAGGCAGAATATCTGCGCGTTTCCAAAGCGGACGGGAGTCTCCACAAACCTTTTGATGAGTTCGTCGCAACGGGGGTCATCGTGATGGCAGGTGGGACTGAAAAGAAGCCAGTTCTCGGGGAATCTGAATTTGTAGGTGGGGGTGGCTGTACGGCAGTAGGCAATCTTGCATTTCTCCATAACATCCAAAACGGTACTGTTATATGTGCCGAAGGGAAAAGCCATACCCCGTGCAAACTGACCGTACTGACTCTCGATATTCTTTCTGTCCTCGATGATTTCGTGTATAACCTCGGAGGAGTCAAGCTCGTCTAAGAAGATGTGATTGAGTCCGTGCACCGCTATCTCGTGACCTGATCCGATATAGAGCTTCTGCGCCTCGGAAAGCTTCATTCTGCCCGAATATTTGGTGCGTTCCCCGTCCTCGGGGAAGTACATACCTGTATTGATATTGAAGGTGGCTTTGAGACCGTATTTATTGAGTATCTCAATAAAGCGGATATCCTGAACAACACCGTCATCGTAACTCAATGTAAGCACCTTCATCTTACCGTCTTTCAATCTCATTCTCATTTGTACCGTCTCCTTTAATATATAATTTTATTCTTATCACTTTTTCATTTCCACATAAGGCAAAGTGGTAAATCCGCATTTGGTGTATAGCTTCACCGCCCGCTCGTTCTCTGCCTCAACCTCTAAACGAAATATACAATCCGTATATCGGGACGCGATATAATCAAGCACTATCTTGCCTACACCCTGTCCCCGCATATCGTCTTTGATATACAAATCCTCTATCCACATACACGGCTTGCCAAACTCCGTAGAGAAGCTCTTTGCCACCATGGAATATCCGCAGATTGCTCCGCTGTCTTCTATGATGTATCCGTCTAAAAAGGGATTATCGCTGACACAGCCATCAATATCATCAGAGAAAATCTGCTCCGAGCCGTTACTGTGCACCGCAGGGGATGTGTAGAATACCCGCATCATAGAGAGTACCTCGTCCTTATCCTCTGCCCTCATGGGTCTTATGGTAATATTCATATTCGTTACCTCTAATGCATTTTGTATAAATGTATATTTCTCCTTTTACACCTATACATTATCATTATATCACAAAAAATCCGTAAAAGCAAATCGCTTTTACGGATTTTTTCTATTTTGCGGAGGCAATCATATTTTTGATTTTAAGCTTACTGCTCTGCCACAGTTCGTACACCTTGAACCGTACCTCCACCTGCATATCATCGGATCGGGTGATCATATCGTATTCCTCGGGGGGAAGGGTGTCTTTCAATATGGCTTTGCTTGTATCGGGTATCCGGGCGGTGGTGCCATCTACAAGGCAGAGGGGCGGAAACATCACGCACCACCAGTTGCGTCCCCTACCCTCGCCAATGACTACCTTGAGGGCATTGTATGTGCCTGCGGGCAGGGTGATTCCCCCATAGGTCCTGGTGGGGAAATCGCTCCTGCCATAGGAAACTGTGACAGTGTAATCTGCTCCCTGCTCGTTTATGATGGTTTGAGCTATGCGGGTGATATCATCCATACGGGAAAGGAGCAGGGCCTCGGCATCAGCCACGTTGCCATCGGCAGTAAAGATATCCCTGCCGTTATGGAGTATGGCGTCCCGCACCATAAGCTTGAGATTCTGGTCTGCTTCGGTGTCGCTATTGGCAATCACGTGAAGCCGTATCACACTATCGGCTATGGTCTGCTCGGTATCGGATGCATAAGCGGAATACAGCATAGTTATAAGTAGTCCTATGCAAATAGCAAGGGATATATGGAAATGTAGAGTTGGTTTCTTTTTCATTATTATAACGCACCTCCCTGTGTATAAATTATTAACCTTAAATGTATTTTTTATACTGGGCAGGGAAATAAAAAATCCCACAGCCGAAGCTGTGGGATTT
>JAZOWA010000045.1:0-5303 GCA_045659025.1 Clostridia bacterium | reverse complement strand
TGGGTATACGCAGGTATAAGAGATTATCTCAAGTTAATCCGCACTATGGTTATTGATGTTTTTGCGGTGATGCTGTTATTCTTCTTCCTCCCGAACAACTATGACGAAAAGCTTATTTTACTTGCCGGAATATTTTCTACTGGTTTAGTTACTGTTTCTCGAGTGGGAATGCGCACCGTTATCAACTACATTTCCAAATTTTATGATGAGCCCAACAAAAAACGAAACAAGAAAAACCTTCTCATCATTGGTGCCGGTAATGCGGCCAGAGTAATCATTAACGACATCACTACCAAGGTGAGCTCACCTTATAATATTGTCGGTCTTATTGATGATAACACAGATAAGATTGGTTGCTTTATATCTGGCTTTCAGGTACTTGGAAACAGATACTCTATCCCTAAGATCGTTGATATGAATGATGTGGAAGAGATAGTAATTGCCATACCTTCAATTGATGAAAGTAATAAGCAGGAGATAGTAAGAATTTGTAACGAGACTTCATGTACGGTTAAGATTGTACCTGGTATCTGCCGATTCGTTGATGCTAAATCAGGTGTAAGCATTCTTTCTAAACTTCGTGACATACAGATTGAAGACCTTCTCGTTCGAGATCCTATTGTACTTGACAATTCTGCTCTTACTGACGATATTGGAGGTAAGACAATCCTTGTCACTGGTGGTGGCGGGTCTATCGGTAGTGAACTTTGCAGACAGATTGCTTCTTTCGGACCTTCAAAGCTGGTTATAGTCGATATTTATGAGAATAACGCTTATGACATACAGAATGAACTCGCATCAAATTATCCTGATGCAGATATTGATGTGATTATCGCTTCTGTACGTGATAAGAACCGAATGGAATATTTGTTTGAAAAATATAAACCCTATGCTGTGTTCCATGCTGCTGCTCATAAGCACGTGCCCTTGATGGAGGATAGTCCTTCCGAGGCGATAAAGAATAATGTGTTTGGTACATACAATCTTGCTAAATGCGCAGATAAATATGGCGTAGACAGATTTGTACTTGTTTCTACAGACAAAGCTGTTAATCCCACTAATATTATGGGCGCATCAAAACGTATGTGTGAGATGATTGTCCAGGCAATGCAGACGGTGAGCAAGACAAAATTTGTTGCTGTTAGATTTGGTAATGTGCTCGGAAGTAACGGCTCGGTTGTTCCTCTCTTTAAGAAGCAGATTGCATCAGGTGGCCCGATTACTCTTACTCATAAGGATATCACCAGATTTTTTATGACAATACCAGAAGCGGTAAGTTTGATATTGCAGTCATATTCTTATGCTGAAGGTGGAGAGATTTTCATTCTTGATATGGGTAAACCTGTCAGAATTTATGACCTTGCGGTTAACCTTATACGTCTTTCCGGTTTCAAACCAAATGATGACATCAAGATAGATATAGTAGGTCTTCGTCCTGGCGAAAAACTTTATGAAGAACTCCTTATGGATGAGGAAGGTCTCAAGAAGACTGCTCATAGTAAAATTTATGTTGCAAGACCTACGTTTAATGATATTGATACAATGAATCAAAAACTCGATATATTGCAGAAGGCGGCAGAAAGCAACGATTCATTGACCATCTGCAAAGAAATGCAGGAAGCAGTGCCTACCTATGTTCCTAACAATAAAGCCGCTGCACTTATGAAAAAGAGTTATAATTTATCAGAACTCAATGTATAATTGGCGACGGGATCTGCTGTCGTATTTACAAATAAATAATACGGAGGACTAAAAATGGGAGTTAAGTACAAAAGAGTTTTGCTTAAAGTCAGCGGTGAAGCTTTGGCGGGCGGTAAAGGATCAGGACTTTGCGGCGAGACAATCGGTAAAATCACTGATGTAATCAAGGAATGTGTTGACGAAGGCGTTGAAATTGCAATCGTTGTTGGCGGCGGAAACTTCTGGAGAGGACGCACCGGCGAAAATATGGACAGAACCAGAGCAGACCATATGGGTATGCTTGCTACTGTTATCAATGCTTTGGCACTTTGTGATGCATTGGAGCAGAGAGGTGTTCCTACCCGTGTACAGACTGCTATTGAAATGAGGGCAATTGCCGAACCCTATATCAGAGGCAAAGCAGAGCGTCATCTTGACAAGGGTAGGGTAGTGATATTCGGTTGTGGTACAGGTAATCCTTATTTTTCAACCGATACAACTGCTGCACTTCGTGCTGCTGAGATTGGTGCAGATATAATTTTGCTTGCCAAGAAGGTTGATGCTGTTTACGACAGTGACCCCAACATTAATAAAGACGCAGTGAAGTTTGATAGACTCACATATATAGATGTTCTTAATCGTGGACTTGGCGTTATGGACTCTACCGCCACTTCACTTTGTATGGATAATCATATACCGATTCGCGTGTTTGGTCTTGATGACCCTGTAAATATCCGTCGCGCTATTCATGGCGAAGAGATCGGAACTATAGTAAAATAATTATATTTGAGAGGAAGATAACGATGAACGATTATTCAGTATTTGAAACAAAAATGAACAAATCCATTTCCGTTTACGAAGCGGAACTTGCAAGTATCCGTGCGGGCAGAGCTAACCCTGCAATACTCGATAAAGTCACAGTAGAGTATTATGGCGTAAACTCCCCCCTCACACAGATTGGCACCGTATCTGTACCTGATGCTCGTACAATCCTTATTCAGCCTTGGGATGCAAGTATTTTGAGTGAGGTTGAAAAGGCAATTTTGAAGTCCGAAATTGGTATTACTCCCAACAACGACGGCAAGAGCATCAGACTCAATTTCCCTCCGCTTACAGAAGAGCGCAGAAAAGAGATTGTAAAGACTGTTAAGAAGCAGGGCGAGGAATGCAAAATTGCCATTCGTTCCATCAGACGTGATGCTATCGAATCCTTCAAAGCAAAGAAGAAAGCCAATGAAATAACTGAAGATGATTTGAAGGGTGCAGAAGATGATATTCAGAAAATGACTGATAAGTTCATCAAAGTTATTGATGATATCACAGCAAAGAAAGAAAAAGAAGTGCTTGAAGTATAAAATAATCCGAAAGGAATGATGCAGAGGTCGGTTCTCTATTTTGTCAGGGAACAGACCTCGTGTCGCATTTGCATATTATGTTGTTTGCTAATAAAAGATCAAAAAAAATCGATACAAACAATTTGCCGCGTCATATAGCTATAATAATGGATGGTAACGGTAGGTGGGCAAAAAAGAGAGGTTTACCACGTTCTGCGGGGCACACTGCAGGAGCAAAGACACTCGAGAAGATAACCAGATATGCTGGTAATCTTGGCGTCAGAAATCTTACGGTGTATGCCTTTTCTACAGAAAACTGGAAGAGGCCCAAGGCGGAAGTTGATGCTCTTATGACTCTTCTTGTTGATTACCTTGATAACTATAAGAAGCTTATTGGCGATGATAATATCCGTATTCGTATTATAGGTACTAAAATTGGTCTTTCTGACGAGGTGCTTTCAAAAATAGAAACTGTCGAAAGTGCTACTGCGAAAAACGATGGACTTACCCTCTATATTGCTTTGAATTACGGCGGTAGAGAAGAGCTTGTTACCGCTATCAAAAAGATTTCTGCCAAAGTGAAAGAAGGGGAGATATCTATCGATGATATCACTGAAGATATGGTATCCGACACCCTCTACACCGCTGGCTGTCCTGAACCGGATTTACTCATAAGAGTAAGCGGAGAAAGAAGACTAAGCAATTTCCTTATGTGGCAAAGTGCTTATAGTGAACTTTGGTTTGATGATGTTAATTGGCCTGATTTCTCCACTTCTGATTTTAACAGGGCAATAATCGATTATCAGAAGCGTAACAGACGTTTTGGAGGTGTGTGATATGCTTAAAGAAAGATTGATTATCGGTTTTGGCGGAGGAGCGCTTGCATGTCTGGTATTGCTTTCTCCGCATAGCACTTTTTTGTGGTTCGCAGTATGTGCAATTGTAATTATGGCGCAGACCGAGCTCTATTCTGTATTGGGATATCTTACAAACAACAAACCTTTAGCGACTTTCGGGTATGTTGCAAGTGTATTGATATTGTTTACTGGTATTGCCTTTAATTTCGCGGGCAGAATAGTTCCTGAGAGCTGGATGCTGATTCTTATTGTTTATCTTTTGGTACTAATGATTTATATGGTGCTTACTCATGACAAAACTGCTTTTGCAGATGTTTCTGCGAGCTTTGTATCAACTATATATACCACACTTTTTTTATCACATCTGATATTGATACGAAATCTTCCTGAAGGATATTTTCTGATTTGGGCTCCTATAATCATTGCTTGGTTATCTGATACTATGGCATACACTTTTGGTATGCTTTTTGGCAAACATAAGCTTATACCTTCTGTGAGCCCCAAAAAGACTATTGAGGGCGCGATTGGCGGAGTGGTTGGCGGAATTGTATTCATGCTTGCATTTGGCTTTATATGCGAGTTTTTCTGCGGGAAGACAGTGAGTTATCTTAATATAATCTTACTTGGTGCTCTTGGCTCAATATTGTCACAATTCGGTGACCTGGCGGCATCCTGCATCAAAAGAGAATACAATATAAAGGATTTTGGTAACTTGCTCCCGGGACACGGCGGTATAGTTGACAGATTTGATTCCGTCATAGTTGTCGCTCCTTTTGTATATTATTTTATTACCATACTTCCGATTTTGAAATAAGAGGTAGCTATGAAAAAAATATCTTTAATTGGATCTACCGGGTCAATTGGCACCCAATCCCTTGATGTTATAGAAAACAATGGTAATTTAAGTGTTGCTGCTTTGACTGCTAATTCCAACGTGAAATTACTGGCAGAGCAAATACGCAGGTTTCGACCTGATTTTGCGTGCATAGCCGATGAAAACCTTTATTCAGAACTCAAAATTGCAGTTGCGGATTTACCTGTGAAAATTGGGGCGGGATATGATGGCCTTATTGAAGCATCTACCTTGGACGTGGCGGACACAGTGCTTACTGCGATAGTTGGCAATGCAGGCCTTCGCCTTACTGTAGAAGCAATTAAATCAAAGAAAAATATTGCCCTTGCCAATAAAGAGACTCTTGTCACTGCAGGAGAAATCATAATTCCTCTGTGTGAGGAAAATGGCGTGAATATTCTTCCTGTTGATAGTGAGCATAGCGCTATTTTTCAATGCCTTAATGGTGAAAACAGACAGAGTATTGAAAAGATAATTCTTACTGCATCAGGCGGACCTTTCTATGGTAAATCCCGAGAAGAACTTGAGAATGTTACGGTATCCGATGCCCTCAATCATCCTAATTGGTCTATGGGCAAC
>JAZOWA010000044.1:0-16900 GCA_045659025.1 Clostridia bacterium | reverse complement strand
TTATGTATTTATCAAGATTCAGGAAAGAATCAAACAACTTTTCCTTCTTATAATCCTCTCTCCATATAGGAGTGATTGCAAAAATCTTTGCTTCTGGGTAAGAAACGCGGACGTTTTCAAAAAATGCTCTGCAATTACTCTTGAAGGTGGCTACATCTGTTAGTGACCAGTCATTTGAGCCATAGGCAACAGATATATAATCGGGATCGAAATCATCCTTGATAGCAGGAAGCTCAGGGAAGAAAATCTCACCGCCAATTGCCTTGTTAAGTTCCTCGGCACCGAGAGCTTCGGCCACCTTGGCTATATAGCGGTTAGAAGGGCGCAGGGCATCATAACCCTGAGTGATGGAATCACCGAAAACAAGAAGTTTTTTCTCCTTCTCTACCCTTTCTGTATATGCCCCGTCATCAACGGATATTTCCTCGATTATAGTGCTTACTGACCAGGGGAAGTGGACACAAACGTTCTTATCGCCTTTGCCTAAATCAAACTTCTTGGAATGACTGCCAAGCTTTGCTTCAACCTTGGTATAGTCCTTGGGTAATTCAAGGCCTGTATAGTTATCAAGGGATTCTGAGTATTTACCGTCAACGAAAACATCAACGGAAAAATACTGACGTGAACTTGCCTGAATAGCAGTCATCTTCAAAAACATTTTCTCACTATTGGTGCGGAAACTGAGCTTGATACCGGATGAAGAAAAGGTCTTGTAATAAAGGTGGTCTTTCAACTCCTTATATGCCTTCTCCTGAAGTTCGGTAAATCTATAAAGGTGAATACCGTCTTCCTCTTGGATGACACGGGCAACACCCGTTATGATATTTTTAATCTCATCGAATGTAAGTTGCATATTCCCTGTCCCCTATTACTTGAATTCCTTTATAAGCTTAAACACCTGAATAGCAGTGTCTCTGGCATTTTTATATGCGTTATCTACATCCATAGCCTCTTCCAAGGTGCAGGGTGTGCGAAGCACGGGGAAGAAAGCATCAATACCGTGGTTATTGCACTCTATTGCATCATCTGTGACGCAACCTGAAAAAGCAACTACGGGTTTGCCGTATTTCTTGGCAATGCGGGCAACACCGATTGGGGCTTTGCCCATATAAGACTGGCCGTCAAGTCGGCCTTCTCCCGTAACCACTATATCGGAATCCTTGATATACTCCTCAAGGCCCGTCTCTCTTATAACCAGATCAACGCCCGATTCAAGGGTGGCATTTAAGTAGGACAAAAATGCAAAACCCAGTCCGCCAGCAGCGCCTGTGCCCGGATATGTGGCATCCGCATCAGGAAAAACTTCTCTTGTGAGGATAGCGTATCTGCCAAGCCACAAGTCCATATCCTTAATCATATCTTTAGTTGCGCCCTTTTGCGGGCCATAGACAGCACTACATCCGTTAGTACCGCAAAGCACATTCTTAACATCACAGGCAACGAAGAATTCGCATTCTTCAAGTTCTGACATAGCATTAGAATTAGAAATCCTTGCAATATCTTTAAGACCCTCGCCTCGTCTTGCAACGGGGTTGCCATTCAAATCAAAAAATTCAAAGCCCAAAGCCTGAAGCATACCCACTCCGCCGTCGTTGGTGGCACTACCGCCGATACCTACTATAAATCTTCTGCATCCTCTGCCGATAGCGTCGGCTATCATCTCACCCACGCCATAAGTGGAGGTGTTTAAGGGATTGCGATCCTTGGCATCAATCAACGTTATACCTGCTGCAGAGGACATCTCGATAATCGCTGTGTTTGTATCGGGAATGATTCCGTATGAGGCAACAACAGGAGTGCCGAGGGGGCCAGATACTGTGACCTCCACCATATCACCGCCCGTAGCAGAAACAACTGCATCCACAGTGCCTTCACCGCCATCCGCCAGAGGTCTAACGTCCACAATGGCATCATTATATACACTTAAAATTCCTTCCTTAACTGCCTCCCCCGCCTGAGTGGTGGAAAGGCTGCCTTTGAAAGAATCAATCGCAATAGTTACTCTCATCTGTATCACCTGTCTGATAGGAATGGATTGTAGGCGCTATCTACAAAAACCTTAATAATTATTCTATCACAAATACCGCTTTCCGTCAATGGAGTTTAAAAAACTCCGACAAAAAGAAAACCGACTCTGTGATACCACAAAGTCGGTCAAGTGATTATTCAGCTTTCAAAACTTCTTTATCATTATAGGTTCCGCAATTCTTGCAAACCCTGTGAGGCATTTTGAATTCACCGCACTTAGAGCATTTTACCATACCGGGTAAAGCCAATTTCCAATTTGCTCTTCTTTTATCTCTTCTTGCTTTAGAAACTTTTCTCTTAGGTACTGCCATCTGTACACACCTCCTACAAAATATCTGTATCTTCAAAAAACTTAATCGTTTTTCAAAAAATCTTTTAATTTAGCGAGACGGGGGTCAATCTCCTCCGTATCGCAATCGCAAGCGCCATCATTAAGATTGGTGCCACATATATGGCACAAGCCCTTGCAATCTTCACTGCACAAAAACCGAATCGGCAATGCAGTGCAAAAATTATCTTCCACAGCGACTCCTAAATCAATCGTGTTTGACACAATCGGCAAAAACTCACTATCCTCGTCTATCGGTGCGGAGGTAAACTCCTCACTGATATCGAATTCAAATGACCTTTCAATCGGCTCAAGGCATCTTGCACAAAGAGTGGAAAACTGTGCAACTGCGTGGGCCTCTAAAGAAAGATTGCCGTCGGAATTACGGAGAGTGCCATCCACCTTGATAGGTGATGCAAACTCATATTCCTGACCGTTGAAGCTGATGGAATCAATGGAAACATCTGCGACAATGCTTATCGCAGTGCCCTCTGACTTGACAATTTTTGAAACGTCTATCTTCATAAATACACCTCATTTAATCGGCGCAACAAAGATATTATATATTTTCATACCTTGTTTGTCAAGACTTTTTTGCCATTTTATAATTATTTAACCAGCTTAGCAGTGTCAAGCGCAATCATCATTTCCTCATCTGTGGGAATAACGAGAGTCTTAACTGTAGCACCGGGAGCAGAAATGTCTTTCTCCTCACCACGGATTTTGTTGAGTTCGGGATCCACCTTGATACCCATAAACTCTAATCCTTCGGTAATCATAGCACGCATAAGCGCTGTGTTCTCACCGATACCTGCGGTAAATACAATCGCATCCACACCGCCCATTACTGCTGCATAAGTACCGATATATCTCTTAACGGAATATGCAAACATATCAAGAGCAAGCTGAGCTTTCTCATCACCTTCGGAAGCGGATTTCTCAAGATCACGGAAGTCACTGCTGATACCTGAGATACCGAACACGCCTGACTGCTTGTTCATAAGAGCGTCAACGCCCTTCTTGTCAAGGCCTTCTTTATCCATAAGGAAAGTAACGATAGCGGGGTCGATATCACCACAACGTGTACCCATGCATACACCTGCCAAGGGAGTGAAACCCATAGTGGTATCTACGGATTTACCGCCGTCAACAGCTGTGATGGAAGATCCGTTACCCAAGTGGAGAGTGATGATCTTGAGATCCTCAATGTTCTTGCCGAGCATTGCTGCTGCTCTGCCTGAAACGTATTTATGGGATGTGCCGTGGAAGCCGTATCTTCTGATTTTGTGCTTCTCGTACATTTCATAAGGAAGCGCGTACATAAACGCTTTCTTGGGCATTGTCTGGTGGAAAGCGGTATCAAACACACCTACCTGGGGAGTGCCGGGCATAATCTTTGAGCATGCCTCAATACCGATAATGTTAGCCGGGTTATGCAAGGGAGCAAGCTCTACACACTGCTGAAGTGCTTCCATAACCTTATCATCAATCACAACGGAACCGCTGAACACCTCACCGCCGTGAACAACTCTGTGACCTACTGCATCAATCTCTTTCATATCAGAGATAACGCCTACCTTGGAATCTGTGAGGGCTTCAACAACCATTCTGATGGCGTCGGAGTGATCCTTCATAGCGTCTTCACGTACGAAGTCGTCTCTGCCTGCTACCTTCTGGGTGAGTTTGCCGTCAATACCAATTCTCTCGCAAAGGCCCTTAGCAAGAACCTTCTTCTCATCGATATCAATAAACTGATATTTGAGGGATGAACTACCTGCATTGATAACCAAAATTTTCAAATCAATTCAACTCTTTTCTTGGAAAAATTATAATTATTTATTTGTGGCCTGGGCCTGAACACAAGTGATAGCTACAACGCCTACGATATCCTCTGCAGAGCAACCTCTTGAAAGGTCATTAACGGGCTTCTTGATACCCTGAGTGATAGGACCGTATGCCTCTGCCTTTGCAAGACGCTGTGTGAGCTTATATGCAATGTTACCGGCGTTGAGATCGGGGAAGATGAGTACGTTAGCTTCGCCTGCGATTGTGCTGCCGGGAGCCTTGGACTTACCCACTGAAGGAACGATAGCTGCGTCAACCTGAAGTTCACCATCGAGCTGAAGGTCGGGACGTTTCTCTTTGGCAAGCTTGGTAGCAAGCTGCATCTTGTCAACGAGCTCGGACTTAGCACTGCCGTAGGTGGAATATGAAAGCATTGCAACCTTGGGCTCTGCTTCAACCAATGTCTTGAAGGATGCCGCACTGCTGAGAGCGATCTCGGATACTGCATCAGCATCGGGATTCTCGTTAAGACCTGCGTCACTGTAAATGAATGTGCCCTTCTCGCCGTATTCACAATCGGGAACTACCATTACGAAGAATGCAGATACCAATTTGGTGCCGGGAGCGGTTTTAAGAATCTGAAGTGCAGGACGGAGTACGTTGGATGTGGAATTAACCGCACCTGCAACCATACCATCTGCATAGTCTCTCTCTACCATCATTACACCATAATAGAGTGAATTGAGCATTGTGGCTTTTGCCTGCTCTTCTGTAACACCCTTTGCTTTTCTCATCTCATAAAAAGCATTTGCAAATTCGTCAAGCTTGTCTGACTTTGCAGGGTTGATAATCTCAACACCTTCCAAAGAAATGTCACCTGCGGTCTCGGCTATCTTGGCTTCATCGCCCAAAAGCACTACATCGCAGATATCCTTCTCAACGATTATAGAAGCGGCCTTAATGGAACGGATATCCTCACCCTCGGCAAGTACGATACGCTTTCTGTCGGCCTTTGCTCTTTCAATTGTTCTTTCCAAAAAATTACTCACTTGTTTCGCCTCCTGAAAAAATACAAACTTTTACCAAATAATTATACATCAAAATAATAGTTTTTTCAATAGCTAAATGCAAAAAAAGTTGTGTTTTTGACGCAAATCATAAACACAACTTTTCTCTTAATTTATTCATGGTGTCAGATGTGGGTTCGGGAGTGTCTGACAAGGGGAAAATTATGCCCATATCATCGTATTTCACCTGACAAATCTTCTTAAACGGTAAAAGTTCCACCTTGTCCACATTGGGGTAATCCAAAGCGATTTTGTTGAGCTTTGTGATGTTTTCCTCGTCATCATTAAGACCAGGGATTATCACCTGACGGAGTGTGGCGGGGATTGATTGGTCTCTAAGGTATGCGATAAACTCCATCACCTTATCCAACGAGCATCCAACGTGATCCGTGTATGCCGTGTTATCGGTGTACTTGATATCAAGAAGCACCCTGTCGGTGACGGTAAGAAGTAGCTTAACCTTATCCGTCAATATACTGCCCGATGTATCAAGGCAGGTGTTTATCCCCTTCTCTTTGCAAAGGGAGAACAGTTCATACACGAATTCTGCCTGAAGCAAGGGTTCGCCTCCTGATACAGTGACACCACCCTCATTGCCGAAGTATTCCTTGTATCTTTCTATCCTCTGCACAAGGTCGGATGCCGAGTACTCGGTACCACCATTCATATCCCAGGTGTCCGGATTATGGCAACATTTACAACGAAGGTTGCACCCCTGCATAAACACCACAAACCGCACGCCAGGTCCGTCAACAGTACCTAAACTCTGCAGAGAGTGTACTCTGCCCATGGTATATCTCATATCACTCATATCTTCTCATGGAAAGTACGGCTTATAACCTCTCTCTGCTGTTCACGGGAGAGTTTGCAGAAGTTAACCGCATAACCCGATACACGAATAGTAAGGTTGGGGTATGCCTCGGGTTCTTCGTATGCTTTCATAAGGAGTTCTCTGTTCATAACATTGACATTGATGTGATGAGCCTTTTTAGAGAAGTAACCATCTAAAATGCTCACCAGATTATCTACCCTTTCCTCCTCCGTTCTTCCTAATGCTTCGGGAGTGATGGAGAAGGTATTTGATACGCCGTCACGGCAATCATCGTAACTGATTTTGGCAACGGAGTTAAGAGATGCCAATGCACCATTCTCCTCACGATTATGCATGGGGTTGGCACCGGGGGCGAAGGGGGCGGATTTCTCTCTGCCATCGGGGGTGGCACCCGTGTGCTTACCGTACATTACATTGGATGTGATAGTGAGCACGGAAAGGGTGTGCTCTGCTCCTCTGTATGTGGGAGTCTTGCGGAGCTCTGTGATCACCTTGTGTGTCATATCCTTGGCAATAAGGTCTACTCTGTCATCATCATTACCGTATTTGGGGAATTCGCCCGTTGTATCAAAGTCCACTATGAAGCCTTCTTCATTCTTGATCGGGCGCACATCAGCGTATTTAACAGCACTCAAAGAATCTGCCACAACAGAAAGGCCTGCTATACCAAACGCCATAAATCTGCCTACCTCGGTATCGTGGAGAGCCATCTGGGTCTTTTCATACGCATATTTATCGTGCATATAGTGGATGACGTTCATCGTGTTTACATAAAGGGCACTGAGCCACTCAATGTAGATATTATAACGTTCCATAACCTTATCAAAATCCAGTTTGTCCCCTGCTATAACGTCCATCTGAGGACCGATATGAATGCCACTTGTGGTATCGTAACCGCCATTCAATGCAACAAGCAGAAGCTTGGCAAGGTTGCATCTTGCACCGAAGAACTGCATCTGTTTACCTACCTTCATTGCGGATACACAACATGCAATTGCATAGTCGTCACCATATATGGGTCGCATAATATCATCGTTCTCATACTGGATGGAGTCGGTATCTGCGGACACCTTTGCACAGAACTTCTTGAAGTTTGCAGGCAAGGATGTGGACCACAATATAGTAAGATTAGGCTCGGGTGATGAGCCGAGGGTGTAGAGGGTGTTGAGCATACGGAAGCTGTTTTTGGTAACAAGGGTTCTGCCGTCCTCTCCCATTCCACCTACCGCCTCGGTAATCCACATAGGATCACCACCGAACAGTTCGTTATATTCGGGGGTGCGCAGATGTCTTGCAAGACGGAGCTTGATAACGAAATCGTCCATAAGCTCCTGTGCACCCTTTTCGTCAAGAATGCCGAGGGCAATATCTCTCTCTATATAAATATCAAAGAATGTACTTACTCTGCCGAGGGACATGGCGGCACCGTTCTGCTCCTTGATAGATGCAAGATAGCCGAAGTATGTCCACTGAATCGCCTCACGGGCATTTGAAGCAGGCCCGCTTATATCATATCCGTACATAGCCGCCATTTCCTTGAGATAGCCGAGGAAGGTAATCTGCTGGAAAAGCTCCTCACCAAGGCGGACAGTATCTGCCGTAAAACTTTTATTTGCCAGAGCGGCTTTGTCTTTCTTTTTCTCTTCTATAAGCTTATCCACGCCGTAAAGTGCAATACGACGGTAGTCACCTATGATTCTGCCTCTGCCGTAGGCATCGGGGAGACCTGTGATAACATGGCTGCTGCGTGCCTTGCGCATCTCATCGGTATATACTCTGAACACACCGTCGTTATGGGTGGTGCGGTATTTGAACTCCTCCTCAACCTCAGGGTCAAGGGTATATCCGTATGCCTCGCAGGACTGCTTTACCATACGCATTCCGCCAAAGGGGTTTACTCCCCTCTTGAGCGGTGCATCCGTCTGCAAACCCACGATAAGCTCGTTATCCTTATCCACATATCCCGGCTTGTAACTCAAAAGAGAAGATGCAACAGAAGTATCAACATCAAGGACTCCACCCTTTTTGCGCTCCTCGGCAAAAAGAGTCTGCACCTTACCCATAAGGGCTTTGGTACGCTCTGTCGCCTCTGCAAGAAACTTACCGTCACCTTCGTAGGGGGTATAGTTGGTCTGTATGAAATCTCTGACATTTATCTCATCCTGCCACAGGCCTGATTTGAAATTATTCCAGTTCTCGTGTCTCATAGCAATTCCTCCTTATTTTCCGCTTCTTGCCCAATATATAAAAAAGGGCATTCAGCCATATACTGAACGCCCAGACGGTCGGCAAATATTCCTTTGCATTCCCCTGCGGTAAATCCGCATTATCCGTCAGTTATACAAAGGCCTTTCGTTAATTATATAATACACTAATCTTTATGATTTGTCAATAGAATATATTATCCAAAATTAGGATTTGAAGGTTTCTTTTATCTTCTCAAAGAAGTTCTTCTGCTGTTTGTAATTCTTATCGTTGGTTGCCTCACCGAATTTCTCCAGAGCGTTTCTCTGCTCGGAGGTGAGATTCTTGGGCACTTCTACCACCACATTTATCACCTGATCGCCACGGACACCTGTGCGGACATTCCTGATACCCTTACCTCTCAAGCGGAACGAAGTACCGCTCTGGGTACCATCAGGAATGGTGTATTTAACCACACCATCAAGAGTGGGAACATCTATCTCTGCGCCCAATGCCGCCTGAACAAAGGTGATGGGGACTTCACAATAAACCTCGGTGCCGTTACGGCTGAAGATGGGGTGACGTCTTAATGTGACGGTCACATACAAATCACCGCTTGGGCCACCTTTATATCCTGCATCGCCCTGACCGCGAAGTGATACCGTCTCACCGTGATTGATACCCGCAGGGAAGTTGACCTCAATGGTACGGGCGCGTTTGATCTTGCCCTTACCCTTACACTTGGTGCAGGGGTTTTTAATGATTGTGCCTGTTCCCTGACAGTTATTACAAGGTGTCACATTCACGAACTGACCAAAGGGTGAGCGTTGTGTTGTACGCACTTCACCGCTACCGCCACATACGGGACAGGTCTGCTTATCGGACGGATCCTTTGCGCCTGCGCCCTTACACTCGTCGCAATCCTCTACACGATATATTTTAATCTGTTTCTTAACGCCAAATGCGGCTTCTTCAAAGGTCAATATCACGCTTTCGGATATGTCTGCCCCTTTGCGGGGGCCATTCCTGCGGGCAGAGGATCTGCCACCAAAGCCACCACCGAAAAACGAGCCGAATATATCGGAAATATCCATATCCTCAAAACCGCCGAAGCCACCAAAGCCACCACCGCCAAAGCCGTTGGGATCGGTACCCGCATGGCCGAACTGATCGTATCTGGAACGTTTCTCCGCATCACTGAGTATCTCATAAGCCTCATTGGCTTCCTTGAACTTCGCCTCTGCCTCGGCATTGCCCGGGTTGACATCGGGGTGATACTGCTTTGCCATTTTGCGATATGCTTTTTTTATTTCGTCGTCGGATGCGGTCTTTGAGACACCCAACACCTCATAATAGTCGCGCTTGTCTGCCATATATTTCATCCTTTATCTTACATAGCAATAGCGTGGCGATGTTGCCACGCTTTGCAATATAAGCATCAAAAATTATTTGTTCTCGTCATCAACTACGGTGTAATCACCATCATAGGTGCCACCCTGACCGCCTGCATTGCCACCCATATCGGGGCCTGCGTTACCCTGGGGATTTGCCTGCTGATAAAGCTTTGCAGATACTTCGTAGAATTTATTCTGGAGCTCTTCTGTAGCTTTCTTGATAGCCTCTACATCAGTACCGTTAAGAGCAGTCTTAACCGCCTCAATCTTGGAGTTTATCTCGGTCTTATCTGCTTCTTCAAGTTTATCGCCAAGATCACCCATTGCCTTCTCGCACTGATATACGAGGGAGTCTGCAGTGTTTCTTGCATCTACATTTTCTTTGTTCTTTCTGTCTTCTTCAGCAAACTGCTCTGCCTCTTTAACTGCCTTTTCAATATCCTCTTCGGAGAGGTTGGAGCTTGCGGTGATTGTGATGTTCTGTTCGTTACCGGTAGCCATATCCTTAGCAGATACGTGAACGATACCGTTAGCATCAATATCAAATGTTACTTCAATCTGGGGCACACCACGGGGAGCAGGAGCAATACCTGAAAGTGAGAATCTGCCGAGGGTCTTATTATAAGCAGCCATTTCCCTCTCACCCTGAAGAACGTGGATATCAACACTTGTCTGGTTATCAGCAGCGGTGGAGAAAACCTGGCTCTTCTTGGTGGGGATGGTTGTATTTCTCTCGATAAGTTTTGTGCATACACCGCCCATTGTCTCGATACCCAATGAAAGGGGTGTTACGTCGAGAAGAAGGAGGTCTTTAACATCACCGGAAAGTACGCCCGCCTGAATAGCAGCACCCATAGCCACACATTCGTCGGGATTGATACCCTTGTGGGGATCCTGACCGATAAAGCGCTTAACTGCTTCCTGAACTGCAGGGATTCTTGAAGAACCACCTACAAGGAGAACCTTGCTGATGTCGGCAGGTTTAAGACCTGCATCAGAAAGGGCACGTCTGGTAGGCTCCATGGTGGCTTCAACGAGATCTGCGGTGAGTTCGTCAAATTTTGCTTTGGTGAGGGTGATGTCAAGGTGCTTGGGACCTGTAGCATCTGCACTGATAAAGGGAAGGTTGATATTGGATGTAACAACACCTGAAAGCTCAATCTTTGCCTTCTCTGCTGCTTCTTTGAGTCTCTGCATGGACATCTTATCAGCACTCAAATCAATGCCTGTGTCCTTCTTGAATTCGTCAACGAGGTACTTGATGATTCTGTCATCAAAGTCGTCACCGCCGAGACGGTTGTTACCTGATGTGGCCAGTACTTCAAATACGCCATCACCAATCTCAAGGATTGATACGTCGAATGTACCACCACCAAGGTCATATACCATAATCTTCTGCTCGTTATCTTTATCCATACCGTAAGCAAGGGCTGCTGCGGTGGGCTCGTTGATGATACGAAGCACCTCAAGACCTGCTACCTTACCTGCATCCTTGGTAGCCTGACGCTGAGCGTCGCTGAAGTATGCGGGTACTGTGATAACCGCCTGAGAAACTGCCTCACCAAGGTATGCCTCTGCATCGGATTTGAGCTTCTGCAAAATCATAGCGGAAATCTCCTGAGGAGTGTAGTTCTTCTCGTCGATTGCTACCTTGCGATCTGTACCCATATCCCTCTTGATAGAACTGATAGTTCTGTCGGGGTTTGTGATTGCCTGTCTCTTTGCAACCTGACCTACCAATCTCTCACCCGTCTTGGTGAACGCCACTACTGAAGGGGTTGTTCTTGCGCCCTCTGCGTTTGCGATAACAACGGGTTCGCCACCCTCCATAACGGATACGCAGGAGTTGGTTGTACCAAGGTCAATACCAATAATTTTTGCCATAATAACATCTGTCCTTTCTTGTATATAAACTTTTTATATAAACTATTTAGTTTGCTACCTTAACCATTGCATAACGGATAACCTTTTCCTTGTAGATGTAACCCTTCTGGAATTCTTCCACAACGGTATTCTCTCCCACCGTGTCATCCTCTGTATGCATTACGGCGTTGTGGAGATCGGGATTGAAGGTCTCTCCCACACTCTCTATCTCTTTGACGCCAAGTTTCTCAAATATTTCTTTGGTCTGCTTATGGACAAGTTCAAAGCCCTTATACACTTCGTTATCCTTATCCGCAATCGCAACCATTGCCCTCTCCATATTATCGAGCACGGGCAAAAGCTGTGCCACCGTATCGCCTACGCTATCGGTGTAAAGTTTCTCTTTCTCTTTGACGGTGCGTTTCTTGAAATTATCGTACTCCGCCATAAGTGAGAGCATACTGTTTTTTAACTGTTCATTCTCTGCCACAAGGGGATTGACCTCTTCTGCAGCATCAACCTTCTCCTCGGTCACGGGCTCTTTTACCTCTGCCGTTTCCTCGGCCTTCTTGGTGCATTTTTTCTTCTCTGCCATATTTAAAAGTCACTCCTGTTCACATATTCCTCTATACATTCTGCCAGAAATCTCAATGTGGATACCACCTTGGCGTATTTCATACGGCTTGGTCCTACAATGGCGAGTTTGCCACGGACATTATTGCCCACCTTATAGTTTAAGGACACGGCACTCAAGTCGTGTTGCGCCAGAACGGGATTCTCCTTACTGATAGTAACGCTTACATTATCATCACCCTCGGAGATGATTTCCTTAATGAGTTCTTTATTATCCTCGCCAATGAGCTGCATAAAGTCTTTGGTGCGCTGTATATCGTTGAATTCGGGATAGTCAAATATATGATTCGCTCCCGACACCACAACATCCGACTCGGCAAAACTGTCTGCCACTTCCAAAAGAAAGTCAAACACGGCATTGAGCAGACTCTCCTCTACGGGAAGGACCTCCTTCTCTGCTACCACAACATCCTCGGTAATCATAGATACTGCCATTCCGCTGAAACGATTGGAGAGGTAGTTGGAAAGTTTTTCAATCACATCGGGATCCACGCTCCGCTTGGTGCGGATAGTCTGATTCTTAACAAAACCGTCACCCGTAACCAGCACTATAACGAAGCTATTGCTATCTACATATATAAGACGGATATTCTTTATAACCTCATCCGACACGCAGGATGATGTGACAATCGTGGTGTAATTAGTAAGCATCGCCACCACATTTGACACGGTGCGAAGGAGTTTATCAAGCTCGTGATGCTGACTCTGCAAAGAGTGTTTGATATGATCAATCTCACTCATTGTCAATGTGTACTGACTCATCAGCTCGTCTACATACACCCTATAACCTAAATACGACGGGATTCTGCCTGCAGAGGTGTGGGGTTTATCGAGATATCCCATCTCCTCAAGGAGCGCCATTTCATTGCGCACCGTAGCAGAACTTACGCCCAAATCGTGATTTTTAAGAAGAACGGATGAACCCACCGGCTCTGCAGTAGTAACATAATCCTCAACAATAGCCCTTAAAATCTTACGACGTCTGTCATTAAGTTCCATTCCGTTACCTCCTTCTACAATTTTAGCACTCTCGCTCGTCGATTGCTAACAATAATAAAATACCACCTGACACAAAAAATGTCAAGCGGTATTTGAAAATTTAATAAATTATCTTATTTTATAAGGATTCAAGCCATTTCTCAAAGGAGGAACTCGCCGAGAATGGCATTGGAGATATAATATGCGTCTTTGGTGAGTTTTAGCACACCGCCCTCTCGTGTGATAAATCTTTTATATTTATTCAAGGGAGAGGCAAAAACCTCATCAATGCTTACTCCGAAGCGGTTTTTAAACTCCGTTTCACTTATACCTTCATCCGTAAGGCGCAAGCCGAAGATCATAAATTCGCTCATTTTATCCTCTGTGGTGAGGGTTTCCTCTATCTCGTTATGATAGGTGAGCAAATCAGAGGTATTCTTACTGCGGACACCATCTAAATACGATGATGCTCCTGCGCCCACACCCATATACTCTTCGCAACACCAATATCTGCTATTGTGCCTTGATTCTCTGCCACGAAGGGCGAAGTTGGATATTTCGTACTGGATATACCCACCTTCTGTGAGACGTGTGCAGATATGCTCATACAAATCCGCAGAGGTGTCATCATCTGCAGGGGTTATCCTGCCACTTATCATATCACAATAGAAGGGTGTCCCCTCCTCTATCTTCAAAGCGTAGCAGGAGATATGCTCGGGAGCAAGGGATAAAATCTTATCTATACTCACATCAAGGGTTGCCTTGGTCTGTCCGGGCAAGCCGAACATCAAATCAAGGGACACATTATCAAACCCTGCCTTGCGGATGAGATTATACTTATCCTCTATATCCTTTGCAGTGTGCAATCTGCCGAGGGTGAAAAGTTCATCATCCACAAAGGACTGGGCACCCATACTGATTCTGTTAATACCCATATCACGATAGACTCTGAGTTTATCCCCATTCACAGATTCGGGGTTGACCTCTATGGTAATCTCTGCGTCCCTTTCCACATTAAAACAGGAAAACGCCGTATCAAGTGTACGGCGTATAAAATCCTCATCCACCGACGAAGGAGTGCCTCCGCCGAAATAGATAGTATCAACATTATATCCGGGGTGAGATGATATTTCCGATATGAGTTTATCAAAATACTTATCTGCCACATCATATTTATCTGCATAGGAAGTGAAGTCACAGTAATTGCATCTGCGACGGCAGAAAGGAATATGGATGTAGAGACCTTTCGTATCGGTCATATTATCACCGCCTTAAATATTAAGGGTTATTCGTCAAGTTTAAGAACGGACATAAACGCCTCCTGAGGCACCTCAACAGTACCTACCTGACGCATACGTTTCTTTCCTTCCTTCTGCTTCTCGAGAAGTTTCTTCTTACGGGTGATGTCACCACCATAACACTTGGCAAGTACGTCTTTGCGGAGGGCCTTTACTGTCTCTCTCGCAATTATCTTACCGCCGATTGCCGCCTGAATGGGTATCTCAAAAAGCTGACGGGGAATGGCTTCTTTAAGTTTCTCTGCAATACGTCTGCCTCTGGGGTATGACTTGGACTCGTGTACTATAAATGACAGGGCATCCACCACATCACCATTGAGCATAATATCCAGTTTGACAAGTTTGGACCTGCTATAGCATTTCATCTCGTAGTCAAAGGATGCATAACCCCTTGTGCGGGATTTCAAGGCATCAAAGAAATCATAGATGATTTCGTTAAGGGGCAGATCATAGTGGAGTTCTGCACGGGTGTCATCAATATAGCGCATATTCTTATACACGCCTCGTCTCTCCTGACAAAGCTCCATAATATTGCCCACAAACTCGGTGGGCACCATAATAGATGCTTCCACAACAGGCTCTTCAATATAATCAATCTCTGCCATGGGCGGAAGATTGGTGGGGTTATCTATCCAGAGTTTATCACCATTGGTCTTTACTACATTATACACAACGCTGGGAGCAGTGGTAACAAGATCAAGATTATACTCCCTCTCCAGACGTTCCTGAATAATCTCCATATGGAGAAGTCCGAGAAAACCGCAACGGAAACCGAAGCCAAGAGCAACGGAGGTCTCGGGGTCAAAGGTGAGGGCAGCATCATTTAACTGCAATTTCTCTAAAGCGTCTCTGAGGTCACCATATTTAGCACCATCTGCAGGGTAAATACCGCAGAATACCATCGGGTTTACCTTCTTATAACCGGGAAGAGGTTCTGTCGCACCGCCCTCTGCGGTGGTGACGGTATCGCCCACACGGGCATCACGGACATTCTTGATACTTGCCGCAATATAGCCAACGTCACCCGCTTTGAGAGAATCTGTAGGAATCATTCCCAAAGGCGAAAGAGAACCAACTTCTACTACATTGAATTCTTTACCCGTTGCCATAAATTTAATATCTGTGCCCGGCTTTATCTCGCCGTCTATTACACGGACATATACGATAACGCCTTTGTACGCATCGTAATATGAGTCAAATATAAGGCACTTCAAGGGAGCTTCCTCATCACCTGAAGGTGGCGGAACGCACTCTACAATCTTTTCCAATACATCCTCTATACCTATACCCTGCTTTGCAGAGATAAGGGGAGCATCCTGCGCCTCAATACCGATTATATCTTCAATCTCGTTTTTAACAGCATCAGGTCTTGCACTGGGAAGGTCTATCTTATTGATAACGGGCACAAGTTCAAGATTGTGGTCTACCGCAAGGTAGGTATTAGCAAGGGTCTGCGCCTCTATACCCTGAGCCGCATCAACGATAAGCACCGCACCCTCACACGCTGCAAGAGAACGGGAAACCTCATAGTTGAAGTCCACATGACCGGGGGTGTCGATGAGGTTGAACACATACTCCTCACCATCATTCGCCTTATATACAACCTTTACGGCACGGGCCTTGATAGTGATACCTTTCTCACGTTCCAGATCCATATTATCAAGTATCTGGTCCTGCATCTCACGTTCAGTAAGAACGCCTGTCTTTTCAAGTATTCTATCTGCCAAGGTGGATTTGCCGTGGTCTATATGGGCTATTATACAAAAATTTCTTATTTTATCCTGTCTGCCTGACATATGACGAAATACCTCTCGTTTCGTAGGATTTTAATTAAATCAGATTATTCTGATACCGCCGTAGGGACGGATTCTTATCTTGTGGCAAGTGCCTGCGCCGTAGATATCTTCCAGGGCTTTTCTGTACTCGTCCGCTTTGTCGAGCGGCACATACGCCTGAATAGTGCCTGCAAAACCGCCACCGTGTACCCTGACTGCGCCTTTGCCGCCGAGCACCTTCTTACTGATGGCAATACCAAGGGATATCGCCTGGCTTTTCGGTGACTTTGCAGAATACAGATTCTGCAGGAGATTAGCAGAAGATTCGCCTGATTCGTTTACAAGTGTAAGGAATCGGTCTATATCACCACTTCGGAGTGCATCCGCCTCCTGCCCTGCCCTCTTGGTCTCATCAAAGAAATGAATGGCACGGAGAATTGCTCTGTCGTTACACTTGGTGCGGACCTTGGCGATATTGGAATAGAATTCACCCTCATTCACCTGAGACAGTACCTCGCATCCGAAATACTCTGCCACGGAACGCATCTCATCGGTGATTGCATCATAATCGTCCGTTAAATCGGCGTGGTCACTCTTGGTATCGGTGACGCAAAGGGCGTAACCGTATTTTTCAAAATCGAAGTAAATCTTATCAATCGCCGGGGACGAAACATCTGCAAAGTCTGCGGTTATGAGACCGCCATAGGATGAGGTGGTCTGGTCAAGTAATCCGCA
>JAZOWA010000043.1:0-25060 GCA_045659025.1 Clostridia bacterium | reverse complement strand
AGATTGCGAAGCAAGATGCGTCCTGTTATCCGCATAAACACAAAAAGAGCGCTATCTGATAATAGTGCTCTTTTTTATGTAGTGAGAAACATAAGGACTTGAACCTTATGAAGGCAACGAGCGTAAAAAACGATTGATTATCGTTTTTAGCGAAGTTGGTGCGAAGGCGGGTACTGTGCAATGCACGGTCGCCGAGCAGGGCAGATTGCGAAGCAAGATGCGTCCTGTTATCCGCATAAACACAAAAAGAGCGCTATCTGATAATAGTGCTCTTTTTTATGTAGTGAGAAACATAAGGACTTGAAGCTTATGAAGGCAAAATTCCTTATAAAATTATTGTAATTTTCAAACTTTTTGTCAATATTTTCATAGACTTTTATAAAATTGTGGTGTATAATATAATCGGTATATTTTTTTATGCCAAGCATTACGATTTCCAAGAAAGGATCAACACTGTAATGGACAACTCATTAATCAGAAAAATGTGTGCCGGTGATGAGGAATATCTCCGGGACGAATCTAAGAAAGCCGGCTTCGCCGACAGCATCTCTTTCCCCGAGAGCGAAGCGGACATAGTAAACATCGTGAAGGAGCTTAAAGCAAGCAGTACACCTCTCACGATTCAGGGTAGCCGTACAGGCCTTGCGGCAGCAGCTGTACCCTTTGGCGGACATATCCTTAACCTCTCCAAAATGGCGAAGGTTACCGGTATGAGATGCAGTGACGACAAATTCTACATAACAGTTCAGCCGGGCGTGATTTTGCAGAAGCTCAACAAATCCATCGCTGCCAAGTCTTTTGATACAAGTGCATGGAGCGAGGAAGCAGTTGCAGCATACAAGGCGTTTGTAGCTGCACCCGTGCAGATGTTCACCCCCGACCCCACCGAGACCACCGCAACTATCGGCGGTATGGTGGCTTGTAACGCATCCGGTGCGAAGAGCTACCGCTTTGGTGCTACCCGTGAACACATCTCCGCTATAAGAGGCGTGCTCTCAAATGGTGAGACCTTCGCTATCCGTCGCGGTGAGCAGTTTGCAAAAGGAAGAGAGATTGAACTTTCCACCGAGCAGGGCGGTAAGATCAAAGCATCTCTCCCCACCTACAAGATGCCCGAGTGTAAGAACGCATCAGGTTACTATTGCCACGATGATATGGATCTTATAGACCTTTTCATCGGTAGTGACGGTACCCTTGCAATCATTACCGAGATTGAAGTTGCACTTATGCCTTTGCCCACAGTGGTATGGGGTGTATGCACATTCTTTGAGGAGCAGAAGCAGGCGGTAGCATATACTCAGTCTCTCAAAAAGGCAGAGGTGCCCGTAGCATCTATCGAATACTTTGATGCTTGTGCTCTTGATATTTTGCGTCGTCAGAAGGAAGAGGGCTCTGCATTTGCAGGTCTTCCCACTCTTGAGGATAACTACAAATACGCCGTATTCACAGAGCTTCAGTGCTCTGCTGAGGAGGAAGCGTATGAACTGCTCAAGGTGCTCGGTGAATCCTGCGCCAAGGCAGGCGGTAATCCCGATATGAGTATGGTATCCAGCAGTGACAGCGACAGAGATACTCTCTATTTCTTCCGTCACGCAGTACCCGAAAGTGTTAATATGCAGGTAGAAAGATACAAGAGAATTTATCCCGAAATCACCAAAATCGGCGGTGACCTTGCTGTTCCCGATGAGCATTTCGAGACACTTCTCGCTTTCTATGACGCTACCCTCGAAAGAGAGAATCTTCACCACGCGGCGTGGGGTCACATTGGTGACAACCACATCCACGTAAACATCCTCCCCCGTGATATGGATGAGTACAAGAGAGGTAAGGCCGTACTCACCGAATGGGCTAAAGAAGCATCCCGCCTCGGCGGCGCGGTTTCCGCAGAGCACGGTGTAGGTAAACTCAAGGCTCCGTTCCTGGAGTTTATGTATGGTGAAGAGCACATCAGGGAAATGGCTAAATTGAAATCTGCCTTTGACCCCGATTGTGCATTGGGCAGAGGTAATCTCTTTGCCGAGACTTTAATCTAAATATAAGAGGATAACTGCTATGAATATAATTGTATGTATGAAACAGGTCCCTGCCGCTGCTACTGCAAGCATTGACCCCCTTACAAAGACTATTGTAAGAACCGGCAGAAACGCCGTAACTAATCCCTTTGATTTATACGCTTTGCAGACTGCTCTTGATATCCGCAAAGTGACAGGTGGTAAAATTACCGCTGTTACTATGGGTATTCCTGCCGCGGAGAAGGTGCTCCGTGATGCAGTGAGCAGAGGTGCTGATGATGGTGTACTTATATCTGACCGTGCTTTTGCAGGTGCAGACACCCTCGCCACATCCTATGCAATCTCTTTGGGTGTAAAGGAAATCGGTGGTGCAGACCTTATAATCTGCGGTAAGATGGCCGTTGACGGTGACACCGCACAGATTGGCCCTGAGCTCGCACAGAAGCTCGGTCTCCCCCACGTGTCTGACGTAAGTGAGATTGTAGAGGTTGCCCCCGACCACCTTATCGTGCGCAGAGTATGGGAAGAAACCGAGCAGGAACTTTATCTCCCCTTGCCCGGCCTTATCACCGTAGTAAAAGGTGCTGACCAGCCTACTATGCCTACCATCACAGGTATGCTCAAGGCAAAGGATGCGTCTGCTACAATGTTCAATGCCGAAGCACTCAATGCCAATACAGAAAAATGCGGATTGAAGGGTTCACCTACTCAGGTAGTGAAGACCTTTACTCCTCCTGTTCGCGGTAATGCCGAGGAAATCACCGGCACAATCGCTGAACAAGCGGAAAGTATTGCAAAAATATGTTTGAACTCTATTAAGAGCAACTGAACATAACCGATGAAATACATTTTCTAAAGGAGTATATTATGAAAGAGATTAAAAACAATGCCCTTTGGGTGTTTTGCGAAACAAATAATAAATGTCTTCTCCCCGTTGCTTTGCAGTTGATCGGCAAGGCAAGGGAACTTGCCGACACCAAAGGTGCAGTTCTTTATGGTGTGGTTATAGGCGAGATTGAAGAAAGTGAAGTTGCATCCCTCTATCGTAGCGGCGCAGACGAGGTAATCAATCTCCGTGGCAAAGCATTGATGGAGAAGTTGGAAGGTCCTTATGCGGATTCTCTCATAGAACTTGCAACCAAGTACAACCCCGACATCCTTCTTATCGGCGCTACACCCTTTGGCCGTGCTTTTGCTCCCAGAGTGGCTGCTGCCCTTGAGACAGGCCTTACCGCAGACTGTACTGTGCTTGAGATTGATTCTGAAAGCGGTCTTCTTCTCCAGACACGTCCTGCATTCGGCGGTAATATGATGGCTACTATCCAGACCGCATCTTGCCGTCCCCAGATGGCAACTGTTCGTCCCGGTATATTTGCTATGCCCGTGGAAACAGCGAAAGAGGATGTGACTCCTATCGTGGTGGAATACACCGGCGCGGAGAGCCTTGTAAAGCTTCTTAAAGAATCTGCAAGAGAGAAGACCGAGGACATCAGTGAAAGCAAGATTATAGTTGCTGCAGGTCGTGGTATCGGTCAGAAAAAGAATATGAAGTTGGTTGCTGAACTTGCCGAGAAACTCGGCGGTAGTGTGGGCGTTACCCGTCCCCTCGTTGATATGGGCTTTGCTCAGCACAGCTGCCAGATAGGACAGACAGGTTGCTCCGTTGCTCCTGATCTCCTCGTTTGTTGCGGTATATCAGGTGCCGTTCAGCATATCGCAGGTATCGGCGGCGCAAAAACAGTAGTGGCTATCAATACCGATCCCAAGGCGCCCATATTCTCCGTGGCAGACTACAAGATAGTTGGCGACTGTGTGGAGATCCTGCCCAAGATTATTGAAGCATTGTCAAAATAACAGTCTAATCCGAAGGGAAGGATTATTATGATTTTTAAACCCGTATTGCGTTTTGCGGTGGTGAGTGACGTTCACTATAGTGATGCCCTCCCCCATTCCTATGAGCATTTCAAGCTCGCCATGGAGCGCACCTACGCATATTGTGAAGGTCAGGAATACAACAAGCTTGACGCCCTCTATGTGAATGGTGACTTTACCAACAAAGGTTACGAGAGCGAGTTCCAGAGATTTTATGACGATTGCAAGAAGTATGTGAAACCCGAGACCTTGATTGCCTGCACTCTGGCAAATCACGAGTTGCACTACGACGGGGACTGGTTGAAATCAAAAGCCACCTTTGAGAGAATCTTCAACATGCCAACCGACAGACACGAGGTCATAGGCGCATACCACTTCATATCTCTGTCGGGCGGTCTTGTGAAAGGCCCATGGCACGATTCATACAGTGATGAGCAGAAGGCGTATCTCAAATCCGAACTGGACAAGGCGGTTGCCGATGGTGGTAACAGACCTATATTCGTATTCCAGCACGTGCCGATGATTGGTACATTGCCCTCTATCGGCGGTAATGGCGACCTTACTGCCATACTCTCAAAATATCCTCAGGTGATTGACTTTTCGGGACATTCCCATTATGCCTGCAACAACCCCAGAGAGATACATCAGCAGACCTTTACATCAGTTGGCTCCGGTGCATTGATATTCTCAGGCGTGAGCACTATTATGAATGGCGTTTGTGCCTGCGAGCATCTGGCAAGGAAGAATGCATCCCACATGCTTATCGTGGAAGCGGACACAGAGTCAAGGGTACGTATAAGAAGATTCAGCGTACTTGAAGGCGATTTTTTCGATAATGATTCCATTATTGAGCCCATCTGCGATATCCGTGATTTCAAATACACCGACAGACGTGTCCTCAGTGCTGCAAAGCCATATTTCAAGGGCGATGCCGAGTTTGACTTCGCAAGATGCGGTGACGTTATCAAAATGGCCTTCTCAAGAGCCGAATGTGACTCGGAGAGGGTATATGAATACAGGGCTTGTTTCTTTGATGCAAATGGCACATTGCTTATGTCAAAGAGTGCTTTATCCGACTACAATGTAATCAGTCAGGATGATTCATACATCTGGGAAGTTGAGGATATCCCCAATGCCGTATCTGCCAAGTTTTATGCAATAGGCTTTTGGGACAATATCTCCGAGCCGGTGAATATCAAAATAAAATAAAACAAACCCCCACATCATATGATGTGGGGGTTTTCTTATTTATCTTCCGCATCGCATCCGCTATTGCAAGATTTGGAATGGGGGCAACCTATACAACGGTCACCGCTTTTCTTTGCGTGGAGTATATACCAAAGGGCAGATATGATTATGATTATTATAAAAAGGACAAGAATAAGATTTTGCATATTATTACTCCTTTCTTATCTGATAGTAGACTTTTTGCCGTTATTTATTATAAGCAAAGCAAGTACAAAAGCAAATACCGCAACGGCTATTGCACCGGGGATAAGGCCTGCACCAACGGTCTTTGAAGTGATGAGGGTGCCGAGCTGATAAACCACAAAGCTTACGGAGAAGCCTACGCCAAACTGCAAAGCAATACCGCCCCAGAACCATCTCCTATCCTTCATCTCCGCGTTCATAGCACCAATGGCTGCAAAGCAGGGCGGAGTAAAGAGATTGAACATAAGATATGCAAGGGCCGCTATAGCGGTAAGACGGGGAGTAGCCCCGGGAAGTTCGGACATTACATCAGTAAGCACGTAGCAGGTGGCAAGAGTGCCCACCACATTCTCCTTGGCGATAAAGCCTGTAACCGCAGCAGCCGCAAGTTGCCATGAATGATAACCCACCACGGGGATAAGCACATAGGCAAAGAGCTTTGCTATAGATGCGAGAATGGAGTGGTCTGCAGACTCCGTCACCGCAAGGGTCCAGTCAAAGGTCTGCATAATATGTACCGCTGTATTGCACAAAAGGATAATGGTTGCCGCCTTGACAACATAAGACCATCCCCGTGCAAACATTGATTTGATAGCGCCTTTGAGGTCGGGGAATTTGTATTCGGGGAGTTCTATTATGAAATAGGATTTTTTGCCTCTGCGACCCGTGATTTTATTTATCAGAAGTGCACCGAAGAATATAATCACTATACCCGCAAAATACATTGTGGGGCCTACCCAGGGTGCGTCTTCGAAAAATGCACCTGCAAAGAGAGCAATCACGGGAAGCTTTGCACCGCAAGGCATAAAGGGGGCAAGCATAGCCGTAGCCCTTCTCTCCCTATCATCACGGATAGTGCGACAAGCCATAACACCGGGGATTGCGCATCCCGTAGCAATTACAAAGGGGATTACGGATTTACCGCTTAAACCCACCTTCTTGAAAATAGGATCGAGTATCACCGATACCCTCGCCATATAACCGCAATCCTCTAAAAGCGCTATAAGGAAATACATTATCATAACAAGGGGCAGGAATCCCACTACGGCAATAGCACCGCCCAAAACACCATCTATCAAAAGTGCGGTAAGCAGAGGGGATGCACCTTCAAAGAACCCGCCTATCCACGACTGAAACTTTTCAAGATATGATACCAGATATTCGGAAATCCAAGTACCCAACGAGGATTGAGATATATAAAATACCAGAAACATCACAAGGGCAAAGAGCGGGATACCTATCCATCTGTTTGTAATCACATTATCTATCTTATCCTGCAACGCTCTGTCATTGGAAGATTCACGGGCCACTTCCACCCTGGCTACGATATCATTGACGAATCTGAATCGTCTCACATCGCCGTCTTTGACCGCCTTCTTATCAGCAAGGTCAACCTCACCCATATCAAAGGGGATGTTCTGTGCCTTACCACGGACAGCCATTGCCATATCCAGCACCTTCTCAAGACCCTTTGCAGAGGTGGAGATCGTCTCTACCACGGGGCAACCGAGAAGTGATGAAAGGGCATCGGTATCTATACCCACATTACGTTTAATATTAATATCCGTCTTATTAAGTGCCACCACAACAGGTATGCCCAGCTCTAAAATCTGGGTGGTAAAAAACAGACTCCTGCCAAGATTGGTAGCATCTACGATATTTACTATCACATCGGGTTTCTCATTCTGTATATAATCTCGGGTGATGCTCTCCTCCGATGTGAAGGGTGACATCGAATACGCTCCCGGAAGGTCTACTGCCACAATCCTGCCACGACCTACACAGAAACGTCTCTTTACCCCTCTCTCCTTCTTATCCACAGTAACCCCTGCCCAGTTGCCCACCTTCTCACTACTGCCGGTGAGAGCATTATACATGGTAGTCTTTCCGCTGTTGGGATTACCTGTAAGTGCTATTTTCATACTAGTCTCTCCTTAGCTGATATCTCGTCCTATTGGTTAGTCTTACCTAACTCCAAACCGTTAAAAACGGCAGTACACACTGCCTTGAAATTAAATCAATATTGCGTCGGCAAGCCGATTGTCTATATTATATCTGCCACCTTTGATAGCAACGGTGACACTACCCCTCATTCGGGAAATCGCTGTGATGGGCTCACCTGTGAAGCATCCTATGGAAAACAAAAATGAATCCATATCCTCATCTGCAGTATTGATATTCTTGATAATATACTCCCTGCCAAGCTCTGCAGAAATTAAACTCATAGCGAAACACCTCCTTCACAATAATTAGACACCTCTAACAACAATTAGTCGTGACTAACTATAATTAGTTTATCATTTCTCCCACAAATTGTCAATGGGTTTTTGTCGGAATTTGGATATTTTAAGAGATTTGACAAAAATACTATTTGATGTTATTATATGTTTGTAAAATTATTATAGTACTCAAGTTATGAGGTAACAAAATGAAGATACAGGAATCCGCTGAAAACTATCTTGAAGCAATACTTGTAATAAGCAAACGCAAAGGGTATGTGAAAAGCATTGATATAGCCAACGAACTTGGTGTATCCAAACCCAGCGTGTCCGTAGCAATGAAATCCTTTAAGGCAGAGGAATATATTACCGTGAGTGAAGCGGGAGATATCACCCTCACACCAAAGGGTCTTAAAATCGCCAAAAAGGTCTACGAGAGGCACAATGTAATCGCAAGTGCCCTGATACGACTTGGAGTGAGCGAGGAGACCGCCTATGCCGACAGTTGCAAGATTGAGCACGTGATAAGTGACGAGAGCTTCAAAAAGTTAAAAGAATTTATATCCTGATATGAAAACTCCCACATCGAATGATGTGGGAGTTCTTTTGTATTTATGATTCTTACCATCAACCCATAAGGGATTCGTCATAGTTAGCACGGACACCGCCGATAAATTTCGGACGTGTGCGGGCCGCAGTAACGGGAGCCTCACCTATCGTCTTAACTTCAAGACGTACGGGTACTGCCACCTTCTTAAGATGCATACCGATCAATGTGGCGCCGATATCCAAACCTGCGTCCGCCTTTATCTCCTCAACTGCAACGGGATCAGAAAACTTTGCATACGCCTGAGTAGCAAAGGAGCCGCCCGCCTTGGGAGCAGGGACTACGTTGACTATCTCGGCAAAGGGCACTGCTGCTCTCTCAACAATAATTGCACGGTTAAGATGCTCACAACACTGAGCCGCTACATATATGCCCCTGGCATTGAATACGCCATAGAGACTGTCAAAGAGAATCTTTGCCGTGTCGGGACTGGAATTCGTGCCCAGTTTACTGCCCAGCACCTCGCTGGTGGAGCAACCGATAACCACGATATCCCCTTCTTTAAGATGAGCTTTCTCAATAAGCTCTTCTGCCGCCAAAATACATTGTCTTGAAATTTCCATTTATGTCACCTCGTAATAGGTATTTTTTAATGATGATGTCCGTGATGATGGTGGTGATGACCACCTGAATGTGTGTGAATATGACAATCCCGATTATGGCAATCCTCATCGGGAGACTCCAACTCTAAAGTGGAGTGGCATATATTATGCTCTTTAAGTTCAGAACGCACCGCCTCTTTGACGGTGATTGGATCGCCCTCTGTCACAATATGCATAGTGGCATAGTTATTTATGCCATCAATGCTCCTGATATGGATATGGTGCACATCTGCAACCCCGTCTATCTCGCAAAGGTGATGACGAATCTCCTCCACATCTATCCCCTCGGGGATTCTCTCTAAAAACAGATCCTCTACCTCTTTGAGATTGCGGACTGCATTTATAAGTATAAATATCGCAACGCCGATAGACATCAACGGGTCAATGATTGCAATATCCGTAAAATACATTATCACTCCGCCGACAAGAACCACCGTCCAGCCGAGAACATCCTCAAGCATATGAAGATTAACGGATTTCTGGTTGATAGAATCGCCCTCACGGGTGAAATATGCGGCACAGAAGTTAACCGCCACACCTACAACCGCAAAGAAAAGCATTCCTTCGTAGTTAATCTCGACGGGATTAAAAAGTCGCAATATCGCATTATATATAACCGCCAACGAGCCGACCAGAAGAATACAGGTAGTGACAAGCCCACCCAGAACGGAGAAACGCATATATCCGTAGGTGTAGATCTTATCAGGCTGTTTCTTGCTCTTTCGCTCCATAGCATAGGAAAAGCCGATACTTACAGCATCACCTATGTCGTGGATTGCATCGGACATTATGGCAACACTACCCGTGATCGCACCACCTATGAGTTCAAACACGGCAAAACACAGATTTAGTATAAACGCCATCATGATGTTCTTATCTGTTTTCATGCCAAAACCCCCATGGAATATCAGTTGAATTTAACCTTATATTCCTCAATCGCTTTATTGATAACATCAATAGCAACGTCACGGTTGCTCACCTCGTTAACCGCAGTGGTCTTATTCTCAAGATTCTTATAAACGGTGAAGAAATGAGTCATCTCATCAAAGATATGCTGAGGGAGTTCGCTTATATCCTTATACATATTATAGTTGGGATCCTTAAAGGGAATCGCAATTATTTTCTCATCATTTCTGCCGTTATCAATCATTGATATCACACCGATAGGATATGCTTTTACCAATGTCATGGGTTCAATCTGCTCTGAACAAAGAAGCAATACATCCAACGGGTCATTATCATCGCCATAGGTGCGGGGGATGAATCCGTAGTTGGCAGGATAATGAGTGGATGTGTGGAGAATACGGTCAAGGATAAGGAAACCCGTCTCTTTATCAAGCTCGTACTTCTTCTTACTGCCCTTGGTAATCTCAATAACACATATAAAATTCTCTGCCTGTATTCTGTCAGATGAAATATCGTGCCATATATTAGACATCTTCATATCTCCTTTCGGAAAACCATCCTATATCATTACCCTCATCATATCACAAATGATTTGTTTTATCAACAACAAAAAACCACTTGCCATAAAAAGCAAGTGGTTTTTAATATTGATGTAATTATCTGTTTGCTTTGGCTTTACGCATTGCCATGATTCTGTTCATTTCGTTATAAACGATCATGAAGCCTTCGTCAACACCCATACCGGGTTTTGCAAGAATCTGAACGGGCTGTGTAGCCATTGCGCAGTGAACGCAAACCTGTGCGCTACGGTCTGTCTCGTTACAGGTACCGCCCTGGTATGCGCCGATGCCCTTCTCTTTGCAGTAAAGAACAGCTTCGATAGTGTTGTTGATACCGCCGAGGTCGGGAGTCTTAATCTGTACCATATGACCTGCTTTGTTATCAGCGAAGAGTTTGATATCTTCCAAAGTGTTGCACCATTCGTCAGCAACGAGCTCTACGTCACAACCACGGTCGTCGAGTTCTTTGGTGAGTGCTGCAAGAGCCTTCATCTGTGTCTCTCTGTCGCAGTCGCAGTCCATAGGACCTTCGATACGGAGGTGGAAGGGCTTTGCAATCTTGCCGAGTTCTTCAATATATGTGGCCATATCCTTGCAGTTGTCATTGCCGAAGATAAGACCGATTGTACCGTAAACGTCAATATGCATTGTGGGTGCGTAAGATTCATCTGTGCGGTTAGCAAGGATTCTGTCACGGAGCCAAGCTACGTACTCAGCGAGTTTCTCGCCCTTGGTACCGAGTTTGGACTCTACGTTATTGATAAGCGCGTGGGGAAGTACCTGTGCGCCTTTGATAATCATCTTATCTGCATTATCGTATCTGTCATCACCTGACTGTGTGAAGATCGGGATGGGAGTCTCGGATACTTTGCAACCGTATTCATCTGCTACTACTTCGCACATCATTCTGCCTGTTGCCTTAGCAACTGCATCAAGGATTGCCTGAGACAAACCATAACGGATAGCGGTGTGCAATCTCTTGCCCTCTACCTGGATAGCTTCCATCATAGCGCAAAGACCACGGAAGTCATCTGCTTCTTTGCCAACGAGCTCGGGCTTGATGTATTTATCAATTACGGGAATGAAGTCTTCTGCGAGGAACAAGGGGTCACGACCGCCTGCACCTGAATACTGAACAGCTGCGCAATCGCCGTATGCCATCTGGCCATCTTCGAGAATAAGCATAACGGAGATGGACTCACCTGCCTGACGAACTGCACGGAAACCCTCGGTAACGGGGTTGCCTACATAGAAAACACCATCATGACCTGCGCCCTGCTTAATAGCGCGCTGGTCATCAAAGTAAAAGCCTGTGCGGCCTGCTGAACATACAACGTCAATGATTTTCATAATTATTTATCCTCCTATTTTGAGTTGGGACGTCCTACGAGACGGCCCTTACCAATTGCATATACGTCATCAACAACCATCTGGAAAGATGCGGCGCGTTTCTCACTTGCAGCACGCTCTTCAATCTTAGCTTTGTGGAAGTCAAGAAGATCCTTGGAGAAGGGAAGGTTACCGGGGTTGAGGATTCTTACTGCACCGTCGTTATCACGGCAGGGGAGCATAAGACCTGCATTGAAACGGCAAGGAGCAAAGGGTACATCAAGTACGCCTGCTTCAACACCACGGCAAACGCCAACTGCGATATCGCCATTACCCAGCTCGAAGCACTTGTCAACGATGGCACGGGTTTCCTGACGGATGATCTCTTTCTCCTCTTCAAGACGAACGTCACAGAAGTTCTGGTCTGCAAGCATGTTAACAACCTGCTTTGTACAACGCAAGCCCTCTGCGTTAGCTTCCATAGTGGGAATACCAACCGCTTCGTGGGGAGTCTTAACAATAACCTTGGTGGCTTTGGAAAGAGCAGCGATAAGTGAACCTGAAGAGATTACACCGAATGCCTTTGCCTCGTCTGCAGGGAAACCACCCATCCACTGATGGAGAACTGTGGTAACATCTACATCGCTGTAGCCGTATTTTGCAAGGTATTCGTCTGTGAGTTCCTGAAGTGAACGGATAGCTGCGATATCCTGAACAAGATTACCGCACTGACCGTAACCTACAGTAATATTCTTTACACCCTGCTCTGCTGCAAGCAATGCTTCAATAATAGCAGCTGCATGGGAGATACAGGGAGGTACCAATGTGCCTGTCAAAGGACCGTAGGGCTCACGGTTGATAGATACGCCCATTTCCTCATAAAGACCTGTGAGGCGGTCAACATACTGCCAGTCACGGATTGTACGCTCCATGGGGATATTCTTACAATAAGGGAGGTTATAGGAGATACCGCCACCCTCATAGCTGGTGAAACCACCTGCGTATGTAATCTCGGTAAGGAGACGTGCATCGGGGGTGCCGTGACGAACCTGCATAGGTACGTTAACGCTCTCTACAACCTGACGGCATTTTGCAACACCGTGGTTAACCGCGGGGAAGCCGTTGAGCAAAGCACGGTTGAGACGGATTGACTCGGAAATACCATTCTCTGCTTCTTCATAACGGTTCTGACGGGTGTAACTATCAATAGTTGAAGGCAAAAGGTCTGCCTCACCATACTTTTCAAGATACTGCATAAGCTTGATGTGCTCTTCTACAACAGGCACACCTGCACGGGGCTGAACCAATGTGCGGCCCTCTCTCTTTGCATCCAAGAGTTTCTTGGAGAAATTTCTGTTTTCGGGCATTGACTTATGATAAGCAATTGCCTCTTCCAAATTGACATCCTTGCCTGTGGGCCACTGTGTCAATACTTCCTGTCGTAAGCTGTTAAATTCACCGTCAGGAATTCGTTTGTTCTGAATATCCATGGTATTCAAGCTCCTTTTTCATTATTCTGAGGGCTGTCTCGGGGTATCTCGTGGAGAGAAGGCCCATAGCAGCCAAGATGTACGTTCTGTCTACCCACACACTCGCCTTCTTGGGACGGAGTGATGTGGGGTTTAACATTGAGTAGGTGGCGTGGGATGCTATCTCTGCCGTCCTCTCAGTATGGATAAGGCTTCCGCCTGTAACCACTATCTGTTCTACGTTAGTGAGGTTCTTGCCTTCCTGAACGTAGGTCCTGCCTATGATTGAAAAGGTCTCTGTAAGTGTGCCCGCATGACGGGTAACCGCCTCTTCAATAGCACTTGATGCCAATGCAAAGTCAAGGGCTTTTAAGTCGGCATCATCACCGGGAACCTTGTCCGTATTACTCTTAAGATCCTCTACCAATTCGGTAACCTTATCCTCGCTCAATCCTGAAAGCTGACAGATACGGCTCATACCTACTGCATCAATTATCCCCTGTATGCTGTATCGCATACCGATATCGCCTTCAACTGTTCGTTTGGCATACGGCTCGGGCAGACCCTTATACAAAGTATTCATCTGCTCAGGCATACCATCGGCAATGGAGTACACATCAGTAGTAGCTCCGCCAACGTCAACCGCTACGAGTTCGCCTATGCCTGCCTCGCCTTCGCAGCCCTTGGAAAGAAGTTCCATTGCCTGAAGTACGGCGGAGGGGGTGGGCATCATAATATCGGAGAGAAGCTCTGCCGCTTTGCTGAGGCCCTTGGCTAATATAATACGATTTAAGAATATATCCCTTATCTGCTTCTGTGTGGGCTCAATCTGGAGTACCCCGAACTTGGGCATTACGTTGGGACACACATACACATCATAGCCGTCAAGTATACGCTGACATTCCTTTGCAGCACTGCGGTTGCCTGCAACCACTATGGGGAATTCCGGCTTGATTGAAGATAGCATCCGCGCATTGTGCAGGATACACTCGGTGTTACCACCATCTGTACCGCCCACAAGCAGGAATATATCCGGTTTTGCCTCTTTGATTTCCGCAACGTCGTCCTCAGTAAGCTCAAAGGCGTAGATACCTACCACCTTGGCTCCTGCCCCGTAACTGGCAAGCTTGGCCGCTTCACCGGTGAGCTCGGGAACAAGTCCGCTGGTCACCATACGAAGACCGCCCGCAGCAGAGGAGCATGCGTAGCACTCTGCGTAGTCTATCTTGCCCGTCTTTGCCTCGAGCAACTTGAGGCCGGAGTTGAGTCCGTCGTTAATATCCGTCTGCACCGTGGTATATGATGCGGCAGTGCCGAGAATCTCCTCTGCATCCACATCAACCGCAGTAAGCTTGGTATATGTACTGCCAAAATCAATCAGCAAGACAGGTTTCACGCGATGTCACCTTCTATATGCAAAAGTTCTCTGAGTGCTTCGATAGTTGTCTCGGGAGCTGTTCCGGGAGGGAATGCTCTGTCAAAGCCCATCTCTTTGAATCTCTGCTCTACATCTTCAAATTTCTGCTTACCAATAACGATATTACCGCCTACCAAAAGGGGAATACCCTTAAGTCCTGCTTCGTCACATTTCTCTCTCATGCCACGGCAGTCAAGCTCGCCCTGACCATACAAAGAAGAAATTACAATAGCGTCTGCATTAGACTCGATCGCCGCTGCAATATACTCCTCCTGAGAAACCATTACGCCAAGATTTACTACCTCAAATCCGGCTTCTGTAAAAGCATGGTACAAAATCTTGTTACCTACTGCGTGTACGTCTGCGCCGATAACGCCGATAACCAAGACTTTCCTTTCTCGATTTTCCATAATTTGCACCTCGTAAATTTGTTAGTTGCGAACTAACATTATTGTTCTATTATATAATATACCCCAAAAGCCCTTTTGTCAAGGAAATAAACAACAAAATAATACTTTTTTACATAAAAAAATGAGCCTCGAAAGACTCATTTTGATTTTTATTATTTGTTTGTGTCGAGATACGCTTTTCTGCCTGTCTCGTAAAGGTTGTTTCCTTCGCTGTCGATGATTACGATAACGGGGAAATCCTCTACCTCAAGACGACGGATTGCCTCTGCACCGAGATCGTCATATGCGATAACCTCTGCCTTCTTGATACATTTGCTGAGAAGAGCACCGCAACCGCCGATTGCGCCAAAGTAAACCGCACCGTGTTTCTTCATTGCATCAACAACCTCGGGACCTCTCTTGCCCTTACCTATCATACCTGTAAGACCCTCGGCAATAAGGGTGGGGCTATAAGCATCCATTCTGTATGATGTGGTAGGGCCTGCAGAACCGATTGCCTGACCGGGCTTTGCAGGAGTGGGACCTACGAAGTATATAATATTGTCTGTGACATCAAGGGGAAGGGGTTTGCCCTCTGCAACGAGCTCGCAAAGACGCTTATGAGCCGCATCACGGGCAGTATAGATAACGCCTGAGATAAGGCAACTGTCTCCCGCTTTCAATTTACGTGCTTCCTCACGGGATAAGGGTGCGTTGATTGATATTGACATTATAACACCTCCGTATGATGTCTTGTAACGTGACAGTTGATATTAACAGCCACGGGAAGACCTGCTATGTGTGTGGGGAATTTCTCAATATTAACCGCAAGGGCGGTAGTCTTACCGCCAAAGCCCTGAGGGCCAATACCGAGAGCATTGATTTCGGAAAGAAGTTCCTCTTCAAGTTTTGCATAGAAGGGGTCCTCGTTTCTCTCGTCAACGGGACGGAGAAGCGCCTTCTTGGCAAGGTATGCCGCCTTATCAAAGGTGCCACCCACACCTACGCCCACCACGATGGGAGGACAGGGGTTGGGGCCTGCTTCCTCTACGGTTTTTACTACGAAGTTCTTAACGCCTTCGAGACCGTCAGAGGGACGGAGCATTGCAATCTTGCTCATATTCTCACTACCGAAGCCCTTGGGAGCAACGGTAATCTCAAGCTTGTCACCGGGGACGATATCAAAATAGAGCATTGCAGGGGTGTTATCGCCCGTGTTCACTCTGTCGAGGGGGTCTTTAACAACACTCTTACGAAGATAACCCTCACCGTAACCAATGCGGACACCTTCATTAACTGCATCGGTGATGTCGCCTTCCACGTGAACGTCCTGACCGATTTTCAAAAACACACATGCAACACCTGTATCCTGACATACAGGCTGATTCTTCTCGTCTGCAATCTCATAGTTCTCTATGATACGCTCAAGAATCTCCTTTGCCTGAGGCCAGGGTTCGTCATTATGAAACTGGCAGATGCACTTCTTAAGGTCATCTGTAAGGTGGCAGTTGGCCTCAATACAAAGGCGTGCCACTGTCTCTGTAATAAGAGATGCTTTTATCTCTCTCATGATATTTCCTCCGTTATTCAACTACGTTGTATATTTTGTCCTGAACATCACCGTAACGGCTGATTACCTCAGCCACCACCTTGTCACCCTTGGGGAGTTTGTCGGGTTTGCCGGTGATTTGCTCTGTCTTCTCTTTGAGTTCTTCAATATCAACAACGGGCAATCCTGCCTCTGCAAGACGGGATTTGAGTTCACCGTTCTTGGGATTAACCGCTATACCGCCCTGGGTAACGAGGACATCAATATCCTTGCCCGGTGTGGAGATGCAGGTAACCTTATCGGTAACGATGGGAAGACGGGCACGGAACATAGGCGCAATAATCATAGAGAGTTTCGCGCCTGCGGCGGTGTCACTATGGCCTCCCGAGCCACCCATAATATAGCCGTTGGAATCTGTATGAACATTGACATTGAAATCAGTATCAATCTCGGTAGCGCCGAGGATAACCACATCAAGAGAATCAACTGCGGCACTGCGACTTGTGGGAGATGCATACTGCATAGCAGATATCTCCTGATGTCTTGAATCGCTGCGGATGGACTCTACTGCGGTAAGGTCAAAGCACTGAACATCCAAAAGACTGCGGAAGCATCCTGCCTGAAGCATATCTACCATATAGCCGGTGATACCGCCGAGACCGAAGCTGCCTTTGATCTCCTTCTCAAGCATAATGTCTTTTAAGAACTTGGCAGCAGCAAGGGATGCACCGCCTGCACCCGTCTGGAATGAGAAGCCGTCCTTCAAAAGGCCTGACGCCTCAATAACCTTTGCGGCATAGGATGCCATAACAAGACCAACGGGGTCACGGGTTATCTTGGTAGTACCTGATACGATGCCCTTGGGATCACCGATAGCATCAACCTCTACTACATAATCTATATAGTCCTCGGATATTGACCAATCCTCCATAGGATAAGGAACAAGGTTATCGGTAATTACGATTACCTTCTTGGCAAACATTGCATCGGCAAAGGCATAGCCAAGGCTGCCGCAAGCGGATTTGCCGTATTTACCGGAGCAGTTACCCATAGTATCTGCAGTAGGTGCGGCAATGAATGCCACATCAATAGGAGTCACACCACGGGAAATATCACTGGGTCTGCCACCGTGGGTACGGAACTGAACGGGGTTAGCCATAATACCCTTTGAAAACGCCTTACCAAGACCTGCGGCAATATAGTCGGCAGCCACATTGGTAACCACGTTATTTTTGATATGCTCAAGTAAGGGAAGGTGGGTATCGAAAAGTGAACTTGCATTGACTGTGATATCTTTAACACCTGTCTTTGCAATCTCGTCCATAACCATATTAAGCACATAGTCACCATTTCTCAGATGATGATGAAAAGAAACTGTCATACCCTCTTTAAGACCTGCAAGGGCAATTGCTTCCTTTAAGGATTTAACAACCTTACTCATTGTCATCCCTCCTATCCATACCAAGTGCTTTTGCCATAGAAATAGTTCTCTCGGCTCTTGCAACTATAGGTGCGTCTATCATCTTGCCGTGGAGTGCGATAGCACCTTTACCCTGCGCTTTTGCAAGGGCGATGGCATCCATAACCTCGTAAGCATAATCTATCTCTGCCATTGTGGGAGAGAATACATCATTGATAACTTCAACGTGACGGGGTGAAATTGACGCCTTGCCTGTAAAGCCGAGGGCTTTGGCAACCTTAGCATCGCAAACGATACCCTCATCATCATTAACATCGGTGAAGGGGGTGTCATACACATCCACACCTGCGGCACGGGCAGCAACTACAAGACGGGTACGGGCGTACTCAATCTCTCTGCCTTCCTTGGTACGTTTGCACTGCAAATCAGCAGTCAAGTCCTCTGCACCCAAAAACAGTGCTTTCACTCTGTCGCAGGAAGTGGCAATAGCAAAAGCATTCTCTACACCAAGAGCAGTCTCGATAAGGGGCATAAGACCTACTGTGCCCTTTTCAAAACCAAGCTTTGCTTCAACTTCATCAATATATGCAGATGCGGTGATGGCATCGGCAGCAGTAGATGTCTTGGGAAGAAGGATAAGGCCCGGCTTCTCGGGTAAGATGGCATCAATATCCGCTTTCCAGTAATCTGTGTCAACGGAGTTGATTCTCACGATCACTTCGCTTCCCTTGGGCGCCATATAACGCATGGTATTGCGCACCAATATACGAGCGGCGTCCTTCTCTGCAGGAGATACAGCATCCTCTAAGTCAAAGATAACAGAGTCTGCACCGAGAGTGCCTGCGTTTATAAGCATATTGGGGTTATTACCCGGCAAAAACAACATACTTCTGCGCATTATGCATCCCCCTTTCCGCGTAATACTGCGGTCTCTACTCTTGCACGGATTACACATTCAAGAGCGCCTCTGTCAACCACACGGACAGAAGCATTATCAACACCGTGATTTTTCAATACATCCTCAACAGCAACCCTGATCGCCTGACCAAACTGCTTTGCTACAACAGATTCAATCTCAATGGCGAGGGAGCCGTTGCCCGGTTCAATCTCAATATAAGCATCGCTGGACTCCATAGTGCCTGCGGATGCGCGTTTTTGAATATCCACCTCAAAAACTCCTTTCAGAATACAATAATCCACATTTATTGTATATCACTATGTGGCAAAATGCAAGGTTTTTTAATTATACTTTACATATCATCTCTAAAATTGTATAATATAATTAATCTATATATTATTATAGCAGAGGTTTTTGGTATGAATGTAGAGATTTCAGGCCGTTTGACAGGCAACAAATTAAATATATGGAAAGAGTTCCTTGCAAAAGCGTCCCTTGATGCGGACCTTTCCGTAGAAGAGACTGTTTTCGTATGGGACGGAGATGACCTTATCGCCACCGGTTCAAGAGAGGGCAATATATTAAAATGTATTGCCGTTGATAAGTTCCGTCAGGGCGAGGGCCTCACCGCAACTGTTATAACCGAGCTCCGCAAAAGAGCCTTTGAGGACGGGTTTACCCATCTGTTCCTCTATACGAAACCGGGGAATAAGGAGATGTTCTCTTCCCTGTTCTTCCACCCCGTAGCTGAGACAGACAGCGTGCTTTTAATGGAGACGGTGAAAGACGGACTGAAAAACTTCGTATCCGCCCTGCCCGATAGCGAACCCGACAAGGTATGCGGTGCGGTGGTGGCTAACTGCAACCCCTTCACCCTCGGGCACAAGTACCTTATAGAAACCGCATCAAAGCAGTGCGACCATTTGTATGTGTTCGTGCTTTCCGAGGATAAAAGCGAATTCAGCGCCGAGGACAGATTCAACATGGTGAAGCTGGGCACAGAGCATCTGCCCAATGTGACGGTGCTTCCTACCGGCCCGTATATGATATCCTCTGCCACATTCCCCACCTACTTCTTAAAAGACAAGGAAAAAGCAGGCAGCATACAGTGCGGATTGGATATTGAGATTTTTGCAAAGCACTATGCGCCGAAACTGAATATATCAAAGAGGTTTGTAGGCACCGAACCCAACTCCCCCTCTACCGAGATGTATAATATCGCTCTCAAGGAAAATCTGCCTCCGAAGGGAATCGAAGTGATAGAGGTACCCCGTATAGAAAGCGAAGGAGCCCCCATCAGCGCAAGGAAAGTGAGAGCGCTTATGAAATCCGAAGGCACAGATGCTATCGCCTCTCTCGTGCCCGAAACAACTTATAACTATATCAAAACCAATATGTGCAAATAAAGGAGGATTCTTTTATGCTGGATCGTCAGGAATGTCATATACTGAGCAGTTACTTTGCGCCGAGAGGACACAACAGAATGTACGCCCTCGGTATGCAGCTTTCTCAGCTTTATCTGTCTCCCTTTGACAATCTCATAGGTGTCATAGGCGATGCAGGCTCCGGTAAGAGTGCCCTTATCCGCGGAATGTTCCCTGGGCTTGAGCTTACCAATGATGATGACGGCGTGTACGCTCGTCCCTTGCCAATACTTGACCGCACAGAAGGATTCTTCACTCCCCACACATACCATCTGGATATCCGTTTTGAAACGGGATTCACTCAGCTCACCGCCCTTGCAGATGCTGTTAAAGAGGCACTCCACAATGGTAAGAGGGTGATTGTGGAGCATTTTGATCTGTTGTATCCCCTGCTGGACTTCAATGCCGATCTCCTTATCGGTGTGGGTGAGCAGATATTACTTTCAAGGCCCACCATATTCGGCCCTGAACCCGAGGAGATCAAGAGCAAGGTATATGAATCCCTCTCCTATCGTCTTATGGCACATACTGCCGAGGATCTGTGCGAGCTTTGTATGCCCGCAGAAGAGCTTGAAAGATGCGGTCATGACGATGTGCGACACGGATTTGTAATCACATTCAATGATACTATCCCCAATATTAACATAGAAGAGCTTGAAGCCAAGGTCAACGAAATGATCAAGGCAAATCTCCCCATCACCTATGCAGATAATAACCACGTGTCTATCGGGGATATCATTCATCCCTGCACAGGTCCGCGTACCCACGTGACAAGCACGGGTATGATAGAGAATTTCCACCTGCTCAACCACTTCATCCACGACAGATTCAACCACAGGTATCTGCTGGTGGGTTGTGTGGGTAAGAACGCTGAGGAGAATCTCAAGAAGCTGGACAGATATCAACAGCACCACCACACCCCGTTTATATAGGGAGGCAATGATGGAAGTAACTCTTACACAGATTCTCTCCGCCCGTGAGGAAAGGGCAGAGAGACAAAGGATGTTCTTATCAAAGTATCGTTGCCCTTTAATATCCTTCACCATGAACATAGCAGGCCCTGTCAAGACGTCAAAACTGATTGAACGGGGATTTGCCGTAGGACTCGAAAGTATCGGCAAGGCAATCGGGGATTTTGATATAAAAGAGCAATACACCGCCACTTCACCCACAGGATGCGAATCACTCATTGCCCTTGCAGGTGACAGCGGTGAGATTAAAAAACTCTGCATTGAGATTGAGGAAGCCACACCCCTTGGCAGATTGTTTGACATTGATGTTATAGACGAAAATGGCGACAAACTTGCAAGAGAAAGCGAGAGGGGTTGTATAGTGTGCGGTGCGCCCGGCCGAGGATGTAGCGCAGGCAGACTTCATCCTGTGGAGGAGATACAATCCGCCACATCCGGGATACTCAATGATTATTTCAAAGACTACGACGGAAATATGATTATGAAAAGCGCGGTCAGTGCTTTGATTGATGAAGTGAATACCACACCCAAGCCGGGACTGGTTGACCGTAGAAACAACGGCAGTCATACGGATATGGATGCCGATACATTCATCAAAAGTGCCAATGCCCTTGGCCCTTACTTCAAGGAGTGCTTTACTCTTGGCGCAGATAATAAGGAAACGGAGATAAAGGATTTCTTTGAGCTTCTGCGGAAAGCAGGCATCAGGGCAGAGGATGAGATGTATCGTGCGACGAACGGAGTGAACACCCACAAGGGTATCATATATTCTATGGGTATTATATGCGGTGCAATCGGCAGAAAGTGGAATGCTGATACACCCCTCGGTGATATGGATGATATCTTTTCCCTTTGTGGTGAAATCGCCTCTGCCACCGCAGAGAGTGACCTTGTAAATGCAGGCAACACCACCGCAGGCGGTAAGGCATATATGGAGCGAGGTATGAAGGGCATACGAGGTGAAGCATCCTCGGGATTTGCCACGGTATCCCGCATAGGATTACCCGCCCTCACAAAAGCCATATCAGACGGACTTGATTACAACATGGCAGGGGTGTATACCCTACTCCGCCTTATAGCAGAAGTACCCGACACCAACCTATACAAAAGAGGTGGCGCAGAAGGATTGAAATTTGCCGGAGAAACGGCAAAGAAACTCACGGAAGGATACCCCTCGGCAGAGGATGTGGAGATGGCAGATGATGAATTCATAAAGCGCAATCTCTCCCCCGGCGGATGTGCAGATCTCTTGGCGGTTACATATTTCTTATATAATCTTTACAATTAAAAATCCCGAATGAATCTCATTCGGGATTTGTTTATTTATTTTCCTCTCGGTTTTTAGAAGCCAGTTCCTTGACCTCGGGGTATTTGGACATTATATATGCATAGCCGTTCTCGCTATGGGGTACGAGGCACTGGGAACAATCCTTGATGCCCTCTTCAATATACTTGAAGTTGCCGCCGCATTTATCCCCCAAAGCATACAGAGGGCAATAGCAGAAAAGACAGTTGAAGCACTCCCCTGCGCCTTCGTGGCAGGGAAAATAAACACAGTCCTTATTCTCAAAATATGAAAAGTTATTCTCCATATCCTTCCCTCCTGACATACTTCATATAAACAATTATATATTATGCAGAGGGTAAATGCAAGGGTTTTATATCAAAGATACCTGCACACACATAAAACAGCATATTTTTTAACATCACGAATAACAACCTTCAAATTGCTAAAAATAAAGAAAATTCAATTGGAGGTAAAACAAATGTTCAAACACGAAAAAATACTCTTTCATCCTGTGGAAGTAGAAAAACCAAACCCGCAATACGCAGTGTTGCTTCAGGAGCAGCTTGGCGGCGGAAACGGCGAACTGAAAGCAGCTATGCAGTATATGTCGCAGAGTTTTCGTATTAAGGACCCTGAAATCAAGGATTTGTTTCTTGATATAGCCGCAGAAGAACTGGGCCATATGGAAATGATTGCCCAGACCATCAATATGCTCAACGGTCACGATGTTGATGCAACAAAAGTACAGGCGGGCGAAGTGCAGTCCCATGTTATCCTGGGATTAAATCCCGGACTTATAAATGCATCCGGCTACTCATGGACTGCGGATTATGTGACAGTAACCGGGGATTTGTGTGCGGATCTGTTAAGCAATATTGCATCTGAACAGCGTGCAAAAGTGGTTTATGAATATTTGTACCGGCAGATAGACGATAAAAAGGTAAAAGAAACTATTGACTTTCTGCTTAACCGGGAAGAAGCTCACAACCAAATGTTCCGTGATGCATTTAATAAAGTACAAAACAGCGGTTCAAACAGAGATTTTGGCACAACAAAAGCCGCTAAAATGTATTTTTCCATGTCGGACCCGGGGCCTAATGCATTTGCAAGTAACGAAACCTGTGCACCATCATTTAACAAATAAGCAACAAAAAAGAACATCCGGCGGATGTTCTTTTTTGTTTGAGAAGTCAACAGGTTTTTTGCTCTTATAAATTCTTGTCTCCTGTTGCGGGATTATCTATCAGCTCCCCTTTTTCGCTGAATCTTGAGCCATGACACGGGCAATCCCACGAGTGTTCGTACTTATTATATTTAAGCGCACAGCCCATATGGGGACATCTGGGAGTCGCCGGAGTTATAATCCCCTTCACCGATTCAAAAATATTTATTGCAAGCTGAGGATGCAATATACTTCTTGATGGCAAATAAACATCTTCATATTCGCTTTTTCTTCCGCATATCATATCTGTCAAAATCATAGCCGATACCATCGAGGAGGTCATTCCCCATTTATTAAAGCCGGTTGCCACATACAAATTGGGGGTTGCTTTTGAGTATCTGCCTATATACGGAATTGAATCTAATGTCATACAATCCTGAGTTGCCCATCTGCCGACCTCCCGGGCATTGGGATAATACTTTTTTGTGACATCCACAAGTTCATTCCAGTTGCCGCCGTGTTTGCCGGTGCGATGACTTCCTCCCCCAAGAAGCAACAAATTCTCATAACTCCTCAGCGACAAGCCGTGCCCGGATTCATCAACATACATATTTTTTATGCTTTGTGCATTTTCCAACGCAAGTACATAAGACCTGTGTTGATACATTTTAAGAAAATACCCTCCGTGTTTATTGATAAAAGGAAAATGCGTTGCCACGATGATTTTATTTGCTTTGATTCTTCCCTTTTCTGTGATTGCGGTATTATGCTTTAATTCAAGGATTTTTGTGTTTTCATATATTTTTAATTCTTTTGCTATTCTATAAGCAAATTTTAACGGATTGAACTTCCCTTGATTCTCTATCATAACAGCACCCGAAACGCTGAAGGGCAACTCTGTATCCTCGCAAAATACGGCATTACAACCAATTTTATTTAATGCCTCAACCTCTCTTTCTATTACTCCTCTGTCTTTCAAAGAATATACAAAGGAATTACATATTTCCAAATCATCTGTCTCCGATGCAAGTGATTTTAATTTCTCCAAAGCTTCTCTTTGGCTTTCGTAATAAAGATATGCCTTTTCTGCTCCGTATTTATTGATTATTTTGTCATATACGAGACCATGCTGAAATGTGATTTTCGCCGTAGTTGAATTGGTAACCCCTGCACATATTTTATCAGCTTCAGCCACAATACAGTCGATGCCTTCGTTTTTAAGCATATATGCGCACAATATACCGCACAAACCTCCCCCGATAATTAAAACATCGGTTTTCATCTCGCCATCCAAAGTATCAAATCGGGGTTTCTCAATATTATTCCATATAGACTTCATATATTCACCTCTCTTTTATTGTCCCAAACCCAAACATATAAATACTTGGTTTTAACACAAAAGAAAAGCCCTGTCGAAAAACAGGGCTTTTTTGAAGGAGTTGAATTGTTTAGATGCCATATAAATCAAATGAAGCATTTGCCTTAAGGCAAATATGAGGCAATGGCTTCGCTACTATAATGTTCCGAAGGAACGC
>JAZOWA010000042.1:0-1666 GCA_045659025.1 Clostridia bacterium | reverse complement strand
GAAAATCATACTCTGTCAGGTATTATGCCGTATATATGGGCGTGTTTGAACATAGACAGGTACTCTACTCAGCACACCACAGCACTACGACTAACAAAATGTTTAAGGCCCTGTGTAATCTGTTTGAGAGTCCTGAGAGGTATCCTGATTTCGCTAATGATGTGAAAAAGATCAGTCACGTCAGAGGATATGAGGGGATATATTTCAAGGACTGGAAAGATGACTCAGGCGTGATCCACGATGGTGGGTGTATAGAGTTTGCCACAAGAACAAACAGCGGCTCAAGAGGTGGTACGTATTCGATCATCATCATAGATGAGGCTCAGGAACTGACTTTTGATGAACAAGAGGCAATGCTGCCGGTTATTTCTGCCGCATCCGATGTCTCTGATAAATCGATGATGCCTCAGCAGATATTCGTGGGCACACCGCCGGGGCCGTCTTGTCACGGCACTGTGTTTTCAAAAATGCACGAAGAGGCCCACACTGGGAACAACCCCGGCACGTGGTGGCTTGAATGGAGTGAGATTATTGAAAACATCGAAACTCTGAATATGACCCCGGAGAAGGCTCTTGAGATGGCCTATAACACTAATCCTGCAATGGGCTACAGAATAGCTGAGAAAACAGTCCTCAATGAGTTTGAGACAATGACCCTTGACGGGTTTCTCAGAGAGCGTATCGGGTGGTGGACTCCGATCAAGAGTCAGGTTGTGAGTTATGCCATCTCAGAAGAGTTATGGGATGGCTGTATGTCCAATGAAGAAAAACCCGATGGCAGGACAGCCTATGGAGTCAAGTTTTCACCAGACGGGGCAAGCGTGGCCCTGTGTGGTGCTGTCATCCCTGAGGATGGCCCCGGCAGGATTTCGCTGATAGATTATCGGTCAACAAGTCACGGCACACAATGGCTTGCAGATTGGCTCAATGACCGCTATGAGATAGCCGGCTGTGTGGTTATTGATGGCAGAAACGGGGTTGATGTACTAATTGATAAAATTCAGGATGTGTGGCGGTCAAAGCTACCCATCATCAGGCCACGTGTCAGAGATGTGATACACGCTACAAGTATGCTGATGGATGAACTGGCAGAAAAAAATATCACGTGGTACAGGGGGCAAGAGGTATTAAAAGACAGTGCCCTGACATCCACAAAGAGACCCATCTCAGGCGGGTGGGGATTTGGCGGTGAAAACTCAGCACCGATTGAGGCTTGTGCCCTTGCACTATATGGAGCAAAAACCTGTAAACGCAATCCTACAAGAAAGATGTTGATAGGATGAGGATTTGAAAAATGTTGGAAATAGGATATGTTGACGGTTTAACAGAATATGAACAGGGTCGTTTTCATCACCTCTTAGATGTATTTAATTCTCACGCCCCTAAAAACGGAGAGAAGGACAAATACTATGAGGGAAAGATATCTCTGAATGATGTCAATCTGGGCATTGCCTTACCCGAGAACATCAGAAAGTTAGAGATTGGATGCTCTTGGGGGGCAAAGACAGTTGACGTATTAGCGGCCCGCTCAATGTTTGACGGATTTGTGGGTGTCAATGGTGAAGATGTCGAGGAGCTTGACCAGATAACTGTCAGAAATAACCTTGTAGCTGAGTATATGAAAGCCTGCAGGGATGAACTGAAATACGGCTGTACCTTTGCCACT
>JAZOWA010000041.1:0-54159 GCA_045659025.1 Clostridia bacterium | reverse complement strand
GGGTAATAATTGCATTACCCGCTTTATTTCACTTTTTGAGCAATAATCACAATGAATTTTATGGGAGAGTGTGCATGATGGAAGATTTCACAAATCAGCCCAAGGACGAAAATAACGATATCACAAACGAAGAGACCACAGATATAGAAGTTACTGAACGCGAAGAAGATGATGGTTCTTTGATGGTTGCCACAAAGAGCAGTATTAAGAAAGAGCTTCTCGATTGGGTTGTTTCTATTGCGGTTGCTCTTGTTATTGCGCTTTTAATCCGTAACTATATTTGTGCTTTTGTAAGGGTTTCCGGACCTTCTATGGAGCCCACACTTCAGCATAATGACCTTCTTTATGTAAATAGATTCCTCTACACACCGGAGAATGGTGATGTTATCATCTTCCGACCTGACCATAGCCCCAAGACACCTTATGTCAAGAGGGTTGTAGCCACAGAAGGCCAGACGGTAGTGGTTAACGAATTAGAACGTGCCGTATATGTTGATGGCGAGAAACTTGAGGAAGATTACATCAAGGATCGCCTCGTATCTGATGGTAATATGACATACCCCTACACAGTGCCCGAGGGTCACGTGTTTGTGTTGGGTGATAATAGAAACAACAGCGTTGACAGCCGTGATTCCAAGGTTGGTGCTGTTTCGTTAAAGAGCATAGTAGGTAAGGTGCTTTTCCGTCTCATGCCCTTTTCAAAGTTCGGAAGTATATATAATTGACGATAAATTAGCGTGTTGATAATTCGACACGCTAATATAGTATAAGAAAACTGCGGAGATGATATTATGAAGACAATGCTTTTGCCTGATAATATTAAAAATATTCTTACCGCCATCACAGATAAAGGCTTTGAAGCCTATGTGGTGGGCGGTGCCGTGCGCGATTTTCTTTTGGATAGACCCATAAGTGACTATGATGTCACCACCAATGCCTTGCCCGAAGAGGTGAAAGCCATCTTTTCTAAGACAGTAGATACAGGTCTTAAACACGGCACTGTCACTGTTATTGAAGGCGGTGTAGCGGTAGAGGTTACCACATATAGAGTTGACGGCGTTTATGAAGACCACCGCAGACCAAAGACCGTGGAATTTTCCAAGGACTTGAAAAGTGACCTCAGTCGCCGTGATTTCACTATGAACGCTCTTGCCTGTGATAAGGATGGAGCAATCACTGATTATTTCGGTGGTATTGATGATATAAGAAATGGTATTATCCGCACCGTAGGTGTTGCAGATGACCGTTTTGAAGAGGACGCACTTCGTATGCTCCGTGCAATCCGATTTGCATGCAGCACTGGTTTTGATATTGATGATGAAATTATAAAATCCATATCTCGTAAGGCATCTCATATTCTGTATGTCAGCGGTGAACGTATCAAGCAGGAGATGGACAAGGCGCTTATGAGCGATAATATCTTTATGCTCAAAAAGTCTATGCCCCTCCTTCGTGAAGTTTTCCCCGAACTTTTCAGGTGCTTCTCTGTGGAGCAGAATAATATTCACCACGCATATAATGTGGGTGATCATATACTCAAAAGCGTTTCCAATATCCCCAAGAAACTTCCTTTGAGATGGGCAATGCTTATGCACGATATGGGCAAGCCCTTCACCAAGTCCGTTGATGCGGCGGGAGATCATTTCAAGGGTCATGAGAAGATGAGCCTCAGCATAGCGGAACGTATTTTTGAGAAACTCCACTTTTCCAATGCGGAGAAAAATTGTATAAAGACTATGATAGAGCACCATGACCTTCGTCTTACGGGGGACAGGGTAGAGATTAAGAAGCTCTTGTCTGAAATCGGCAGAGAATACTTTGAGGATCTCCTTTTGGTGCAGAGAGCAGATGCCCTGGCCCAGAGCGAGTATATGATTGCCGATAAAATCGGCAAACTCGATTTGATTAAGTCGGAGTATGATAGCATAATAGGCGCAGATGAGCCCTATGTGATCAAGCACCTTGCCGTAGATGGAAATGATATTATGAATCTCGGTATAAATGGTGGCGCAGTAGGGAAGACCTTGAACTTCCTTCTCGATGCCGTTATAGAGAACCCCGCATTGAATACGCGGGATACCCTTTTAGATTTAGCGAGAGGGAGGAGATAAATATGCCAATCAAAGTACAGGATAAACTCCCTGCCACTCAGACACTTCGCAGAGAAAATGTGTTTGTGATGACAGAGAAAAGGGCGCTCCGTCAGGAGATTCGTCCTTTGAAACTTTTACTGCTCAATATTATGCCCACCAAGATTGCCACCGAGACTCAGCTTCTTCGTCTTTTGTCAAATACACCTTTGCAGATAGAGGTTGACTTGCTCCATATGAGTTCCCATGTGTCAAAGAACACATCGGAAGAGCATCTTAAAGAATTCTACAAGACTTTTGATGATGTTCGTGACAGTAAGTACGACGGTATGATTATCACAGGCGCCCCTGTTGAGAAAATAGAGTTTGAAGACGTGGATTATTGGGAAGAACTCACCGAGATTATGGAGTGGACCAAGCATAATGTCACCAGCACCTTCCATATCTGCTGGGGTGCACAGGCGGGATTGTATTATCATTACGGTGTGCCGAAACACCATCTTACCGATAAGATGTTCGGTATATTTGAACACAAGGTACTTAGAAAAAAGAGCAAGCTTCTCCGTGGCTTTGATGATACCTTCCTTGCGCCTCATTCCCGTCACACCGAAATCCGCAGAGAAGATGTGGAGAAGGTGGATGAGTTGCAGATACTTGCCGAATCCGATGTGGCAGGCCTTTACATAGTGGCAAGTAAGGATAGAAAGAATATCTTCGTTACAGGTCATAGCGAGTATGACGCGGATACTTTGCACAATGAATATGTCCGCGATCTCAATGCGGGATTGCCCATAAAGTTACCCGTTAACTATTACCCCGACGACGATTATAAAAAATCCCCCAAGGTCACATGGAGATCACATGCCAATCTGCTTTTCTCAAACTGGCTCAATTATTATGTGTACCAGAGCACACCCTATAATTTGAATGAAATCAGGTAATTTAATCAAAAATATAATTATCTATTGCATTTGAATCGCAAAGATTATATAATTGTATTGTAAATTTAATTTTGAACGGAGGAAACTTACAATGGCTAAAATCACTAAAGATACCATTATAGCAGATGTTTTGAAAATTGATCCCGAGACCGCACCCTTCTTTTTTGAGATAGGTATGCATTGCCTCGGTTGCCCTTCTGCAAGTGGCGAGACAGTTGAAGAGGCGTGTGCAGTACACGGTGTAGATGCAGACGAACTTATTGCAAAGATCAATATGTTCCTCGGCAACAAATAATTAAATATTTTGATAGCCCTCTGATGAAAGTCAGAGGGCTGTTTTTTTATCTGTCATTTCTATAAAATACTATTGAATACTTGAATTTTTTCATAAAATGTTATAAAATATATATAACAATTTTTGAGAGGTATTGATCTTATGAAAAATCTCATAAAATCTCATAATATATTTACTGTTGTTATGGCGGTTGTGTTGCTTCTTGTGGTTGTACTTCCTCCCGTATACGGCCTTGGCGACATGTCGGAGTATATGTCCGTATTTGAGAATGTAGGCCTTTATAATGCCTCGGCAGATACCTATTGCATAAACTCTACATACGGAATATCCGAGACTGCCAATGGTAGTCGGAGTGTATTTGAGGCATTTTTGTCATCTGCAATTGCATTTAACAAACTCACCTTTTCCAAGGCGGTTTTCAACATCCATTTTTTAAGCACTCTCTATTGTATAATTTTTCTTTTTGGAATGTATTTTCTGCAGAAGAATGTTAGGTTTGATAAGGATTGGCTAAACTATGCGTTTTCTGCTGTTTTGAGCGTGATATTCCTCGATCTTGGCTATCTTGCTTATTTCAACTCATTCTATTCCGAGGCGCTTGTTTTCGCCCTTGTGATTGCGCTTTGTGCTTTGGTTACCTCTTTCTCAAAGGGCTTTTCCTATGTGCGACTTATTCTTCTTGGTGTTTGCCTTACAGTATTCTCAACTTTCAAGATAAGCACCGCCCTCACCACACTTGTCCTTGGTGTATTTATGATTTGGCACTTTGTGAGTGAAAAGGGTGCAAAGAGGGTAGTGGCCATAGCGGTTTCTGCCTTTGTAATCCTGTCTTCCGTATGGTCAACCTTCAATTCCTATATCCCTGCGGGAGAAATCAAACTCTTCAATCACGTTTATAACGATATTGCAAAGACAGAGAATGTAGATCTTTCCGCTTTCAATCTTAAAGAGCTTCCCGAGGGAGAACCCTCTGCAGAGGATATGAAAAAGGCGGTAGAGGATATTACCTATGGCGACGTGGTAAAATATTACATATCCAATCCCTCGGCATTTATCAAGAGTCTTAAAAGTGCTGCTAATAACTCTTATTTCCTCGTTCTTGATTTTGCTAGTTACCGTGAGGCCGGCGGACACTATGGTATACGCGATATGCTTTGCCTCAAAATATGGAACAAACTCAAAAGGACGGTTATCCCCAACGGCTTGGCTGTAATACTTGTGTTTATTCTCGCATATTTTGTTGTTGCTGTTAAGGAATATCTCCGACACTTAAAAAAAGGCAACACCGACTCGGGTGCTGTTGCACTTTTCTGTGCAGTATTGCCTTTTGGCGCATTGTGCGAGATGATAGGCACGGTTCTCACCACAGGCCAGATACTTATAAGCAAGAATATGTTTGTATTCGGGATTTATTTTGATATGATGCTTATTACTGCTATTATGTGGGGTGCATCAACCATGGTGAGTCGTCGTGACTCCATCAAGGAGAAATATGGTGTCAATCAATAAGGAGATGACGATTTGATTAATATAGTATTGGTTGAGCCGGAGATACCACAGAATACAGGCAATATTGCCCGTACTTGTGCGGCAACGGGTGCAAGATTGCATCTGGTGCGACCTCTCGGTTTTGAGATAGACGACAAGAAATTAAAGAGAGCAGGCCTTGATTATTGGCACATGCTCGATATAACGTTTTATGATGATTTAGAGGATTTCTTCTCTAAGAATAAAGGCACATTTTATTATTGCACCACCAAGGGCAGACATCGCTATGATGAACCCAAGTATAAAGACGGCGACTATCTTGTGTTTGGCAAAGAGACCAAGGGCTTGGACGAAACCCTCTTAAAAGCCAACCCTGATACCTGCATCCGTATACCTATGACGGAGTGGGCAAGGAGTCTCAATTTGTCAAATTCCGTCGCAATAATCGTGTATGAAGCATTGAAACAGAATGATTTCTTTTCCCTCAAATCCGAGGGAGAACTTACAAAATATAATTGGTAAAGGAGAGCAACTATGAAAAAGATTCAGCTTATTACAGATAGTGCATCAGATATCAATTTGTCTTTGGCAAATGAGAAAGGCATCCACGTTATCCCTATGAATATCACCTTCGGTGATAAGTCTTATAAGGATCAGTATGAGATGACCACTGATGAATTTTATGCAAGAATCCGCACCGAGGCGGATCTTCCCAAGACCGCTCAGGTATCTATCAACGATTTTCAGGAAGTGTTTGTTAAATATGTTGATTGCGATATTATCTGCTTTTTGCTTTCTTCCAAGGCAAGTGGTACTTATCAGAATGCCTGCATAGCCAAGAAGATGGTAGAGGAAGAGTATCCCGATGCAAGTATCACTGTTCTCGACAGCAACAGTTTCACCTACGCTTACGGAATGTGGCTTGTTTATGCGGCTGATATGGTTAATGCAGGTGCATCCGTTGATGAGATTACATCCTTCCTCACCGAGTGCGGTAAAAACACCGAGATAATGCTCACTGTTGATAATCTTGACTACCTGCAAAAGGGCGGTAGAATCAAGAGTAGTGCCAAGATAATTGCCAATGTATTGGATCTTCATCCCATTCTCTACACTGAGGACGGACTTATTATGAGTTTCTCCAAGGTAAGAGGTACTAAGAAACTTATTGATAAACTTGCTGATATAGTGGCAGAGAGAATAAGTGACGACCACCGCATAGCTGTTCTTGATGCGGATGCTCCTGAGTCTGGCGAGAAGATGAAGGAAGCAATCCTTTCAAGAATTCCCGATGCGCAGATTATGAGGTCTGCAGTAGGTGCTTGTATCGGTGTTCACGCAGGTCCCGGTGCCTTTGGTGTAATCTATCGCAAGAAAGATATGTAATTAAAAAAGCCATCCGTGAGGATGGCTTTTGTTGTGCTATATATTGAAAAACTGCTTAAAGTTGTCCGACAGTAATTTGCGATTGACTTCAGGGGAAAGACCAAGATTCATAAATCTTTCAAGCTCGTCGGTGTGATTCCACATGGGGAAGTCGCTTCCGAAGAACAATCTGTCTGTGCCGAATGCAGATATAAGTTCCTTTGCAAACTCCTGAGATATGAAGGGCAGGGAGGAAGATGTGTCATAATACACGTTCTCAAGTCCTGCAAGACACTCCAACGCATCGTCCCAACGTCTGTATCCGCCAAAATGTGCTGCAAACATTATCTGGCGAGGGAAGTTCTCTGTTATGTTTTTAAGGCGGACAGGTGATGAGAAATCGTATCTGTTGTCACCTGTATGAAAGAGTATAGGGAGTTTGCCCTCTGTTGCCTCGTATATCTTAAATGCCTTTTTGTCGTCAATGTCAAACTGCTGAAAATCAGGATGGAGTTTGATGCCCTTCAAACCGTTTTCAATGCAGTAATTCACCTGACCTTCTATATCCTCATAGTCGGGGTGAAGTGTGCCGAATCCCACAAATTCCTTGTGCTTTTTGCATTTTTCCACTATGAACTGATTGATGCTTTCCACCTGATGTGTTGTGGTGGCGGTAGAGCACACCAGATAGTTGGTAACGCCGATTTTACTACCGCTTTCAAGGATTGCTTTTGCCACGCCGCCTTCCGCTTCCATCTCGATTCCGTAGAATTTGCCTATGGCAGATACTGCTTTACCTGCAATCTTTTCAGGGAATATATGTCCGTGGGCGTCGCATATCTCGTATGTATTTATAAATTCCTGTAATTTTTCTGTCATGCTGATACATCCTTTTGCAAAATATCTTTCATTATACACCTCGTTTTGCGATAAATCAAGGTAAAATAAAGCCCGCCACCGATTTTTTGGTGACGGGCATATAATTTACACTTTAATCTTATTGAAGCTCAATCAAGCCATAATTTCCATCCTTGCGCCTGTATACTACACATTTGTCATTTGTCTCCGCATTGTTGAAGATGTAGAATGTGTGACCGATGAGGTTCATCTGCAATATCGCTTCCTCAGCACTCATAGGTTTGCCTTCATATTTCTTGGTCTTTACAATCTTGAATTCCGCCTCTTCCTCAGCGAAAGCATCAGGAGAGGATATTTCAAACGCACCTGATTTAAGACGCTTTTCCAGACGGGTCTTTTGTTTGCGGATCTGTCTTTCAAGCACATCAACCGCCTTATCAATAGCGGCATACATATCGCTGTTGGAAATCTCTGCCCTGAAAATCATATTTTCATAATAGATAGTGAATTCAGCGATGTGGTCATCCTTTTGTACGGAGAAGGTGGCGGTGACATCGGCTGTATCGGGAAAGAACTTCTCGATGCGCTGAAGTCTCTTTTCGGAGTATTCCTTCAAGCCTGTGGTAACTTCGATTTTTCTGCCTGTGAATTTGATGTTCATATCAACAACTCCTTTTCCTTGGGATGGAGCATTGAGCAGGGGCATCGCTTAATGCTCCTAACATAATTATACACTATGGACACCATTTTGTAAACTGTTTTTTGATATCAAATAATGACATAATTTTTCAAGAATTAAATTGATTTTTTCGGGCATTAGGTATATAATAATTGTATATGTTTTTTGATAAGGAGATTCGCAAAATGGATTGGATGATAGAATATAATAAATGGCTTGAGTTTGACGGTCTGGACAGCGCTTTAAGGGCGGAACTCATGGAAATAAAGGATAATGAATCCGAGATTAAAGAGAGATTTTATAAAAACCTCGAGTTCGGTACTGCCGGCCTTCGCGGTATTATTGCTGCGGGTACTAACAGAATGAACGTCTACACAGTCCGCAAAGCCACTCAGGGTGTTGCTGCAGATATCATTAACTGCGGTGAATCCGACAAAGGTGTGGCTATTGCATATGATAGTCGCAATATGTCTTATGAATTTGCCCTGGAGACAGCCAAGGTCCTTGCAGGTAACGGCATCAAATCCTATCTTTTTGATGAACTCCGCCCTGTGCCCGAGCTTTCCTTTGCGGTGCGTCACCTTAAATGTGCAAGGGGTATAATGATTACCGCCAGCCATAATCCCAAGGAGTATAATGGTTATAAGGCATACGGCTCCGACGGTGGTCAGCTTCCTCCCGAATCCTCAGATTATGTAACCTCTATTACCGATAGTATCGATATATTCAGGGATATCAGGATTATGGATGAGACCGAAGCACGAAGTAAAGGTCTTATCACTACGATAGGAGATGAGGTAGACAGGGCATATCTTGATGCGGTTAAAGAGCAATCCGTCAACGAGGAGAGTTATCGTATATTGGGTGATGATTTCAAGATAGTATATTCACCCTTCCACGGCACAGGCAATAAACCCGTCAGAAGGATTCTTGATATGACAGGTGCAAAGAATGTGTTTGTTGTTAAAGAGCAAGAACTCCCCGACGGCAATTTCTCTACTGTAAAATCCCCCAACCCCGAGGATAAAGAGGGTTTTGCCCTTGCAATAAACCTTGCGGGTAAAGTGGGCGCCGATGTTATATTCGCCACCGACCCCGATTGCGATAGAATAGGTGTTGTAATCAAGGATTCCAGGGGCGAGTATATATCGCTTACCGGTAATCAGATAGGCATACTCCTTACCGAGTTCATACTCCGCAATAAAAAGATCAATGGTACTTTACCCAATAACGGCGCAGTTATAAAGACTATCGTTACCACCCCTATGCTTTATCCCGTAGCCAAAGAGTATGGCGTTAACACATATGATGTTCTCACTGGATTTAAGTTTATCGGTGAGAAGATGACTGACTTTGAGGAGAATAATTATTATAATCGTTTCTTGTTCGGCTTTGAAGAAAGCTACGGCTGCCTTGCAGGCACTCATGCCAGGGATAAGGATGCGGTGGTTGCCGCTATGCTTATTGCACAGATGGCTGCAGATTATAAGGTGCAGGGTATGACTCTGTATGAAGGCTTGGAAAACCTCTATAAGAAATACGGTTACTATTTTGAGAAACTCCACACCTTCGTTCTTGCGGGTCTTGACGGGGTAGAGAAGATTAAATCTATTATGGAGAAATTCAGAGCAAATCCCGTGAAGGAGATAGACGGGGTTAAGGTGACATCTATGTGGGATGTCAAAAAAGGTGTGTCCATTGATGGCGATGGTGTAGAGACTGCCCTTGATCTTCCCTCATCGGATGTTATCAAATTCCACTTGGAAGACGGCTCCTGGATAGCCATGCGTCCCTCGGGTACAGAACCGAAAATCAAGTTCTATTTCGGCGTTTGTGCTGCTATTCGTGCAGAGGCAGAGAGCCGACTTGAAAAGCTCATTCAGAGCATCCTTGATATGATGTAAAATATAACAAAAAACAAATTTATATTATTGACAATAATTGTGTAAAATGATATGATTTATATAATAGATATATGGTAGAGGTGATACAGTGAAAGATATAATGCTTCTTGGTAAAAAGGTTCTGTATTCCCAGTCACCGATTCTGCTTAAATACACTCCTGATGAGGATTGGCTTAAGTATTGGAATCCCCGTGGTGGCAACTGGAGGTGCGAGGGCGGTTACCTTATCGGCGAGGAGAGAGGCAATAAAGGCGGAATTCTCCTCAGCAGAGAGCGTTTTGAGGATAATGTGATGCTTACTTTCACCGTTTCCACCGTTCTTCCCGCTACCCGCGATCTCAATGCAGTTTATTGTGCAAACTGGGATGAGGAGACGGACTACCTCGGTGATTCTTATGTGTGCGGTCTTAATGGTTGGTATGAGCATAAGAGCGGTATAGAGCGCAACCTCGGCTCCAATATCTACACCACCACATCACTTTATAAGTACACCCCCGGTACTGAGGTGAGGATGACTGCAGGTGCTATTGACGGTCATAATTTTATGGTGGTAGATGATGTGCTTGTGAGTGAGCTTATTGACCCTATGCCGATTAAAGGTGGTCATGTGGGATTTTCACCATATTGCACCAAACTCAAAATCAAGGATATCGAAATCCGCAAAATTTGTTTCGAAAATCTGGTTCAGGAATACGAACCGGAGTTTTAATAAAATCAATAAATTAGAAAATACAAGGAGGAGTTTTATAATGGGAACATCAGATTTTCGTTATAATACCGGTGCCACAAGAGTACCTTGGGCAGCAGTAGGAGAGAACTACAACGTTCACGACTTGATGGAGATTATTCGTTTTCTTATGCAGGGCGAAGGAAAGGCATACGACAAAGCGATCAAAGCTGTTTGGAAGCAGATTAAAAAGCTTGATGCGCAGGCTACACCTCCCGGCAAACTTTCACTTGGAAGCAAGGTAGAGGCAGCAGAGGCGGCTTGTAATGAGTACCTCGGCACTACCACATCTACTTTCGTAGCTAATGCTACTGCAGGTTTTGAGATCGCGTACAAATACGCTAATCTTCAGCCCGGTGATGAGGTAATCGTACCTGCAATCACTTTCGTTGCTACAATGGCATACCCCTTGGCAGTAGGTGCTAAGCTTGTTTTTGCAGACGTAGATCCCAAGACAATCAATATGGATCCTGCAGACGTTGCAAGAAAGATTACAGATAAGACCAAGATGATCGTACCCGTACATATTGGTGGTTATCCTGTAGATATGGATCCTATTATGGAACTTGCTAAAGAACACGACATCATCGTATTGGAAGATGCTGCTCACGCTTTCGGTGCAATGTATAAAGGCAGAAAGATCGGTACAATCGGTCACTTTGCAGGCTTTTCAATGCACGAAGTTAAAAATATCACCTCCTTCGGTGAGGGTGGTATCTTGACTACCTCAATCCCCGGCTTCGGCCCCGAGCTTAAGAGAGCGCGTTTCCTTGGTCTTGATTTCTCTTGCCCCATTAAGGATTGGCTCTATAACATCACACCTATTCAGGGTAAATACGGCCCCTTCGTTCCTGGTAACAGTTCAACTACTGAAATCCAGGGCCTCGGCCTTTCACTCCAGGTTGCACGTAATGAAGAAATCATTACTAAGAGAAGAGATGCAGCAGCATATCTTACCAAGAGATTTGCGGAGAACGATGCTATTATCCCTCAGGATATCGGCAACGATGAGATTAAACCCACCTTCCACCTTTACCTTCTCCAGATTGATCCCGAGAAGGCAGGAGGCGACATTCAGATTCTTAAGAAGAAACTCGAAGAGAAGGGTGTTACACAGATTGCCCACTTCGGTCCTCTTTACAGATTCCAGATTGTTCAGGATATGGGTTATGATTCTGACGAAATTGCAAAGACTTGCCCCAACTGTGAGGAAGTATTCTACAAGAGATTTACTCACTTGCCCTTGTACGGCTTGAGTGATGAGCAGATTCAGTACATGGCAGACGCTGTACTTGAATCGGTTGCAGAGATGCAGGCAGGTAAATAAATTTATAATAGCCGAAAGAGAATAATCCGAACCACGATTTTCGAAGGCGGATTTTCGCGTTCGCTTTGTTAAAATACTCGGTAATCCGTCAAGGATTACCTCCGTTTTTGCCTCGCGCAACACAAAAATTCTCACTTTGAAAATTCTACGACCTTAAACTGATGGAATTTCGAGGAGATTTTGGTGCAGAAGACGCCGCAAGGCTGACGCCTTGCAAGGATGATAAGCCGAAATATACCGAAATTACGCTGTTTAAGGCGGGTTCGGACTGTACTCTTTCGGCTAAGCGGGGTGGGGTAGTTATCACTGCCTCACCCTTTTTAAGATTGAAAGGAAGATTAATATGAGTAAAGTCAAATGGGGCGTAATCGGATGTGGCGGTATTGCCGACAGACGTACAATCCCCGGTATGATGCTTGCAGACAACGCCGAGCTTATCGCAGTAATGGATACAAATGGCGAAGCAGCAAAGAAAGTTAAAGAGAAATACAATGCTCTCTATGCCTTTGATAATGCAGAGGAACTCCTCGCAATTAAAGAGATAGATGCAGTATATATTGCATCCCCCGTATTCTGCCATAAGGAGCAGGTAGAGGCGGCAGCAAAGGCAGGCAAGCATATCCTTTTGGAAAAGCCTATCGGTCTTGATATAGCAGAGGCAGAGGAGATAGTAGCAATCTGTGAGAAAGCCAATATCAAACTCGGTGTTGGATTTATGATGCGTTATGCCGCTTTCCATGAAAAGATGAAGGAAATCATCGCAGAGGGCAAAATCGGCAAACTCGTTTCTGCCCGAGCAGAGTTCACTTGCTGGTATCCCACAATGGATAACTGCTGGAGACAGGAAGCCAAGCTTTCAGGCGGTGGCGCAATGATGGATATGGGTATTCACTGTATTGACCTTATCCGCTATATCACAGGCGCAGAATTTACTGATGTTGCAGGTATTGCGGATAATCAGGTGTTTGCATATAACGGTGTAGAGGATGCGGGTTACTTGATCGGCAGACTCAGCAATGGTGCTGTTGCATATGTGGGTGCTAACTTCAATATCCCTGATGAGATTGCCAAATGCGCCCTTGAATTCTACGGCACAGCAGGTAGCCTCACCGCAGTCGGCACATTGTCACAGATTGAGACGGGTACAGTAGAACTCGTTTGCGGTAATAGTGACGCTGCATACGACGCTCAGCAGAATCGTATTATGGCAGAGCCCGTTAAACTTGAAGTTGAGTTTGGCAATATGTATACCAAAGAGATCGAGCGCTTCGGTAAAGCAGTTCTCGGCGAGGGCGAGATTCCCGTTACCGCCGCAGATGCAATTGCAGCCCAGAAGGTTGTTGAATCCGTTTACAAGAGCAACTCAAGCAAGACACATATTGCGCTTTAATAAGTTTATAGAGAAACCGCACACAACCGTGTGCGGTTTTTGTGTGATAGTGACTTTTTTATCAAATTCAACCAAAATAATATTGGTGATATTGATAGTCAACAATGTCGAAAAAATCGATAAAAAATTTGGATAAATGCATAAAAATTTATTGACATTTTGATAAAAAAAGTATAAAATAAAGATGTGTTTTAGCCATTATGACAATATCGATAAATATGATAAAATAACGCAGAAAAGGAGGAGAGAATGAATAGTTTGTTAGAATCACCCGGTATAATCATAATAATGGGCATAGTAGCCGTTGTATTGATGTTTGTAGGCATACTTATAGGCATCGGTTACAGAAAGAAAGTAGCAGAGTCTCAGATCGGCAGCGCCGAGGAAGAGGCAAAGCGCATTGTTGAAGAAGCGATGAAGCGTTCTGAGAGCAAACGCAAGGAAGTTCTTTTGGAAGCAAAAGAAGAAATCCATAAGAACAGATCCGAGTTTGAGAGCGAGATTAAAGAGCGCAGAAGTGAGATTTCCAGACAGGAAAGACGTATCCAGCAGAAAGAAGATTCACTGGATAAGAAGGACGAGAAGCTTAATATCAAGATTAAAGAGATAGACAAGCTCAAAGAAGAGACAGACAAGATGAAGGCCGACCAGATGAAGATACTCGAGAGAATATCTTCAATGAGTGTAGAGGAGGCCAAGGATTATTTACTTAAAAGTGTAGAATCTGAAATTCGTCATGAAACTGCTAAAATGGTAGAGGAAATAGAGATGCGTGCCAAGGATGAGGCTGATAAGAGAGCAAAGAACATTATCAGCAATGCCATCCAGAGATGCGCAGCCGACCACGTTGCTGAGGCGACCGTGTCGGTTGTAGCCCTTCCCAGCGATGATATGAAGGGTAGAATAATCGGTCGTGAAGGCAGAAACATCAGGACACTTGAGACAATGACAGGTGTAGACCTCATCATTGACGACACCCCCGAGGCGGTGGTGCTTTCCAGCTTTGATCCCATCCGCAGAGAGGTTGCAAGAGTTGCTCTTGAGAAACTTATTTCAGACGGCAGAATCCACCCTGCAAGAATTGAAGAGACTGTTGATAAAGCCCGCAAGGAAGTCGATGCAGTTATCAAGCAGGAGGGTGAACACGCCACTTTTGAGACAGGCGTTCACGGATTGCATCCCGAGATGATTAAACTCTTAGGACGTCTCAGATACCGTACAAGTTACGGCCAGAATGTATTGAAACACTCCATCGAGGTTGCTCACGTAGCAGGTATTATGGCGGCAGAGCTCGGCGTAGATATCAAGCTTGCAAAGCGTGCAGGTCTTTTGCACGATATTGGTAAAGCCATCGACCATGAGGTTGAGGGTTCACACGTTGACTTAGGTGTTGACGTTGCCAAGAAGTACCGTGAGTCCAATGATGTTATCCATGCTATCGCAGCACACCATGGCGATGTTGAAGCCAGCACGGTGATTGCATGTATCGTTCAGGCGGCAGACGCGATTTCTGCGGCACGTCCCGGTGCGAGACGCGAGAACATTGAGAGCTACATCAAACGTTTGGAGAAACTTGAAGAGATAGCACAGAGCTATAATGGCGTTGAGAAATCATATGCAGTTCAGGCAGGCCGTGAGATTCGTATCATGGTTAAGCCTGAGGTTATAAGCGACGACGATATGGTGCTTGTAACAAGAGATATTGTTAAACAGATAGAACGTGAGATGGAATATCCCGGACAGATTAAGGTTAACGTAATCAGGGAGACCCGCTCAGTAGATTATGCTAAATAAACACAAACTTAAAGAGAGTGGCTTATGTCACTCTCTTTTGCACCCTTAAGCAATCGCGTCAATATCCAAACCCGTTTTGGGCGCGTGTTTTCACGCCATTGCTTTGTTGAAATACTCGCAAATGCTTAGAAAGGCGATTGATATGAGAATACTTGCAGTAGGCGACGTAACGGGGGAGAACGGTGTTGAATTCATCCGTTCCACTCTTAAATACTTGAAGCAGGATGAAGACATTGATTTTTGCATTGTCAATGGAGAAAATGCCGCTATGCGTAACGGCATCACGCCTAAGGAGTATGAGATACTTACCGAAAGCGGCGCAGATGTTGTCACCTTGGGCAACCACGCCTTTGACAGAGACGAGATCACCAAAGTCCTCTCCAATTCCGATATCATTCGCCCTGCCAATTACCCCAAGGGTACAGCCGGTAAAGGCAGCACAGTTGTTAAGATAGGCGATAAGTCTATCGGCGTAATCAATCTTGTGGGTAGTGTCAATACCTTCAGGATAGATTGCCCCTTTGCCACTGCGGACGAAGAGATAGCAAAGATTAAGGATAAGTGTGATATGATTTTCGTTGACTTCCATGCGGAAGCTACCAGTGAGAAACTTGCCCTTGCTTTTTATTTAGATGGCAGGGTTACGGGAATATTCGGCACTCACACCCATGTCCAGACTGCTGATGAACGTCTTATGCCAAGGGGCACAGGTTATATTACTGACTTGGGTATGACGGGTGTTGTAAATTCTGTCCTTGGCATTGATAAGGATATCATCATAGAACGTTTTCGCACCTCTATGCCGGTTAAATTCCAGCCCGCTTACGGCAATTCAATGCTGTGCGGTGCGATTTTTGAAATTGATGATAACACCAATAAATGTATCGGTGTTAAAAGAGTTCGTATTGAGTAGGTGTATTGATGAAAAAGACAATTTCGTATATTCTGTTGGTAACCCTGCTCCTTACGGGTTGCGGTAGCAGAGCGGATAAAACGGCAGAGAACCTCTCGGCAGTTTCCGAGAGTGTCACTCCCATAGATGGTGGTAGTGTCAATCTCTTCTGCGATTCTCCTGACACCTTGAACCCAATCACCACGGGATTCAAGAGTGTATCTGATGTTATGGGCCTTGTGTATGAGGGGTTGTTTCAGGTGGAGAATAATTTCTCTGCCACTCCCGTACTCGCTTCGGGTTATAGCACGGAAGCGGATAACACCGTATATATAGTCCGCCTTAAAAAGAAAGTTAAATTCCACGACGGTTCAGAGCTTGATACCGGTGATGTGGTTGCCACATTTAACCGCATTATGTCTGTGGAATCCAAATATAAAACCGCCCTTACCAATGTAAAATCCTGCTACCAGAGCAGCGATGGCGCGGTGGTGTTTGAGCTTTACTATCCCATGTCCAATTTTGTGAATCTATTGGACTTCCCGATTCTTCCTTCCGAACTTACGGATGGTGATTTTGCATCACCCAACGAATCATTCATTCCAAATGGTACGGGTAAGTACGAAGTTCGTATGAAGGATGCTACGGGTATCACTCTTATAAAGAGCAGGGGATATGATCACGGTGAAGAACCCTACGTAGAGGATATTTATATCAAGTATATGAAAGACACCTCTATTGCCAAATATAACTTTGAGGCGGTGGAGACGGATTTTATCACCACCGATTTGTATTCCTGGGGTGATACTGCTATGAATGGTGCCTTTTCCACCTATGAATACGAGAGCAACCGTCTTACCTTCCTCGGCATTAACTGTGCCAACCCTGTGCTTGCCGATAAGGAAGTGCGTAAAATCATATCAAGGGCGGTGAATAAGGAGAAGCTTGTTTCCGATATCTTATACACCCACGGCGCCACCGCAGATTATCCTGTCAATCCTAACGCATATTTTGCAAGTGGTAATCTCCTTGCAGACAGATATGAAGCGGGAGAGACTATGAATCTTTTGAAGACTGCTGGCTGGCTCGATCTTGATGGTGACGGAGTTCTTGATAAATATGTTGATGATGTTGAATACAGTATGTCATTCCACCTCGTGTTGAATTCCGGAAATACCAATGCAGAACTACTTGCAGATATGTTGAGATCCGCTTTCGCCTCTGAGGGCATAAAGCTTACCGTGTCTCACCTTGATTACTGGAGCTATATAGACGCAGTGCAAAACGGAAATTATGATCTGTTCATCGGCAGGACGGATATTGCCAACGATTGTAATATATCCTTTATGCTGGGTAGCGGCGGATATCAGAACTTTTACAGATTCTCATCACAGAATATGGATAATGCACTTTACAGAATCTCCGTATCATCGGGAGAGAACGATATAAAGAGCGCATATAAGGAATTCGAATTCGTGTTCCGTGATGAAATGCCCATTATCCCGTTGTATTTTGAGACGGATGCGGTATTCACCTCCACCCGTATTAAAGGGGACCCCCATATTTCCAGAACGGGAATCTTCACGGGTTTTGATAAGGTGTATGTTAAATTCAAAGAATAAAAAGAGGATGCGAAAGCATCTTCTTTTTTATTTTACAAAAATATTGATTATCCGACGGAAAATTGGTATAATTGACATATGCAGAATTTTATTTTATAAAATTCTCAAGAGCTAACGCTCTTTGTGCTCTAACGAGCACTATGTCAATTGACGGCGTCGCAAAAATGCCCTTGCAAGCAAGCATTTTTACTCCTGGTAAAATGAGTTTACGACATCTAAATTGTTCACTAATTCTATAATTATAGTGTGTATGTGTAAAATGGATATTTGTTGTGTTACAGGTGATAAAATTGGCAAATTTCAAGACTAACGCTATGCGGATACTCGAGACTAATAAGATTGAGTATTCTATATATACTTATGAGAGTAACGGCGATTATGATGGTTGCTCCGTTGCCCGTAAAATCGGCAAGGATTCTGCTCAGGTGTTCAAGACTTTAGTCACCGTCGCTCCCAGTAAGAAAAACTATGTGTTTGTAGTTCCCGTTGAGTGTGAGCTTGACCTCAAGCTTTGTGCTGCTTCAGTAGGGGAGAAATCCGTGGAGATGATACCCGTTAAGGATATCAATAAAGTCACAGGCTACATCCGTGGCGGATGCTCACCTATTGGTATGAAGAAACTCTACACCACCGTAGTTGATGAAACCTGCCTTGGATTTGATACCATAGTATTCAGTGCGGGTAAGATTGGCTATCAGGTAGAAATCTCACCCCGCCATCTGGTAGATCTCGTAGGTGCCAGAGTGTGCAAAATCACTCGGTAGATATATTATAAAACTCATAGGAGGTATTGATATGTATAAACAGATAAAAGAGCTCAAAACCATTACTAAATTGAATAACGAGGGCAAAGAGAAGATGCTCATGACAGACCTTGCGGATTTTGATGTATCAGATCCCAGAATCCGTCTTTTCTCCATAGTGCAGGTGAAGCCCGGTGAGCAGGTGGATTACCATATGCACATAGGGGAGAGCGAGACATACTTTATCCTCTCCGGTAAGGGTGAGTATAACGATAACGGCAATAAAGTGGAAGCGATCCCCGGTATGGTTACATTGACCCCTTCGGGCGAAGGCCATTCTATCAAGAACACGGGTGACGAGATGCTTGTCTTCCTTGCGCTTATTGTTGCCGAGTGATTACGATAAGGAGAATAGATATGATAGAAGTTAAGACGGATAAAGCCCCTGCGGCAATCGGCCCGTATTCACAGGCGATTGTGACGGGTGATATGGTGTTCACATCAGGTCAGATTCCCGTAGACCCTGCCACGGGCGAAATCCCCGAGGGCATTGATGCTCAGGCCAATCAGGTGTTTGCTAATTTGAAGAATCTCCTTGAAGCATCAGGAAGCGGTATTGATAGAGTAGTCAAGACTGCTGTGTTCATACAGAATATGAATGATTTTCCCATAGTGAACGAAATTTACGGACAGTATTTCACTCAGCCGTATCCCGCTCGTTCATGTGTTGAGGTGTCAAAATTGCCCAAGGGTGTGCTGATAGAGGTTGAGGCCATTGCGGAAATGGCGAAATGACCGAAGTTTTTTGAAAAAACGTCTTGACAAAGCCAATACATTGTGATAAAGTTAATTTTAATTAAACGCTGTGATGCAGAATAGTATGCAATTCACTTCTACCTTGAGAGAGATGCCGTGTGGTGCGAGGCATTGGGGGAGTTTGCAGAACTCACTGCGGAGTGGCTGCCGTGAAAAACCAGTAATGGCAGACGGGAACTCCCGTTACAGAGTTAAGATGTGTCGGCATCTAAAGTGCATCCTGTAAGGATGAAGAAGAGTGGTACCGCGGAAACAAAGTATAGATTAACGTTTTCGTCTCTTTAAGCCAATGAAGAGATGGAAACGTTTTTTTGTTGGTAAGAATCGATTATCTATATGAAGCAAAGGAGTTTCAGTATGAAGAAGATTAACATTGCAGACATTACACTCAAAAGACTTTCGCAGGAGAGGGAAGTAGCATTGCTTTTCCGTGAGAAGACTGCCATTGCCACATGTGCAGACTCATTGGGAGCAGATGCGGTTGAACTTGCCTCTGTGAAGAATCTCCGTGAGGATACCATTATTTATAAGACTATTTCCCAGAATATCCGTAATGCAGTTGTAGCTGTTCCCGTAGGCTTCACCGCCGAGGAGGTTACATCCGCGTGGGAGTGTATAAAGGACGCTGCTAAACCCCGTTTGCAGATAGAGGTTCCCGTATCCACCGTGCAGATGGAATACACCTATCACATCAAGTCCGATAAGATGCTTTCTAAAATCGGTGAACTCACCAAGAGCGCAAGAGCGCTCTGTGATGATGTAGAGTTCTGCGCATTAGATGCCACGAGAGCAGACGTTGATTTCCTTGTATCCGCTATTAAGGAAGCAAAGGCAAACGGTGCCGGCTTGGTAACTGTATGTGATGATGCTGGTGTGTCCTTGCCTGAGGATATCGCATCATTGGTAGAAAACATCAAATCCCAGGTGGAAATCCCTGTATATGTTCAGGTATCCGATAGAATCAATATGGGCGTAGCTTGCGGAATTTCTGCTATCAGAAGCGGTGCAGACGGTCTTAAATGCGCCATGGCAGGCAAGGATGCCCTCATTACAGGCGAGATTGCTGATGCTATGAAGGTATGCTCAGCCCAGATAGGCGCAGAGACTAACCTTGACAACACCAAAATCCACTCAGGCATAGACGCTATGCTCGATAGCATAAATCAGCAGTCATATACAACCGATAACACTATGAACGAGAAGAAGAATATCCTTCTCGATTCTGAAAGCACTATATCTCAGGTGGCACAGGCATCACAGATTCTCGGCTATGACCTTTCCGAGTCCGACTGTGGTAATGTGCACAAGGCACTTATGCAGATTTGCGAGAAGAAGGATGCAGTAGGTGCAAAGGAACTTGAAGCATTGATTGCCGTATCCGCTATGCAGGCGCCCTCTACATATCATCTGGAGAACTACACCACAAGCAGCAGCAATCTTTCCGGCTCAATGTCACAGGTTACATTGAAATGTGATGACGAGGTTATAAGTGGTGTAAGTATGGGTGATGGTCCTATAGACTCTGCTTTCCGTGCAATTGAGAATTGTATCGGTCATCACTATGAACTTGACGATTTTCAGGTACAGTCCGTTACCGAGGGAAAAGAAGCGTTAGGCTCTGCTGTTGTAAGACTTCGCAATAACGGCAAACTCTATTCAGGTAACGGTGTATCCACCGATATAGTAGCGGCAAGTATCAGAGCATATATAAACGCGCTCAATAAGATCGTGTTTGAGGAGGCATAAGATGAAAATCGTATTTTCAACCAAGAACGTCAACCGTGCATCGTTTTTAGATGTGTGCCGATATGCATACGATTACGGTTTTGCGGGCTTTGAGATACACGATGCTATAAAAGAGAGAGTTCATCATCATGATAGCATCCTCCGTCGTGAGCAGACCGCCGATGCCAAACGCAAACTCGTAAATAGGAATATATCAGTATCAGCCCTTCGTATGCCTAGCCCTGTTGAGAGCGATGAGACTACTGCAGGGGATGTATTAAAGTATGTGGATATGGCAGCCAATGCAGGTATTGCCAATGTGATTTTGCGCATAGAGGAAGAGACCTCTTTTGATATGCTTCACGACAAACTTTTCGATGCCATCAAAAAGGCAGAAAAATCAGATGTAAACGTACTTTTTGAGACGGTAGGCTACCTTGCTGATACCGGCAAAGTAGTTGATATAATCAATTATTTTTCATCCGCATCAATCGGTGCATCATGGAATGTTCGTGGCACCTATTTCGGTGAGGGCGAATCTGCAGAGTCCACTATCAAGACCCTCGGTGCATATATCAAGTATGTCCGCCTCGGTGATATGAAAGATGGTAAGACGGTGTTGATAGGCGAGGGCGACCTTCCCGTAGAGGATTTGCTGGGCGCATTGTCATCTCTTAACTATGATGGCTTTATATGTGCGGCATGGAATGAGGATATCAATGATGCGGATATAGTGCTTACCCATTTTGCCAACTATATCTCATCTGTTAAGCGCGAGACAAAGTCCTTTGACCACACCTACTATAACAGAGCCAAGACAGGCACATTTGTATGGGAGAAATATGACGTTATAGACGCCACATTCTCTGATGTACTTGATGTTATGGCGGAGAAATATCCCGACCAGTACGCCTTCAAATATCCCACCCTTGATTATACGAGGACATATAAGCAGTTCCTCCGTGATGTTGACGAATGTGCAGCAGCACTCATTTCCTTGGGTGTTAAGGCGGGGGATCACGTTGCCGTATGGGCTACTAATGTACCCGAATGGTTCACCACCTTCTGGGCAACCACCAAGATTGGTGCAGTATTGGTTACTGTAAATACCGCGTATAAAATTCACGAGATTGAGTACTTGCTCAAGCAGTCCGATACCCATACTCTCGTGATGATAGAGTATTGCAAGGATATAAATTATAAAGAGATTATTCAGGAACTCTGTCCCGAGCTTGACACCCTCACTCCCGGTGAGCCTCTTTATTCAAAGAATCTGCCCTTCCTGCGCAATGTAGTAACTGTGGGCTTTACAATGAACGGTTGTCTCACCTGGGAGCAGATGCTTTCCCGTTCACAGCTCGTTCCCCGCGAGGAAGTCCGCAGACGTGCATCCCTTGTGAAACCCGATGATGTATGTAATATGCAGTACACATCAGGTACCACGGGCTTCCCCAAGGGCGTAATGCTCACCCATAGAAATATAGTAAATAACGGTAAGACAATCGGCGACAGAATGGATCTTTCTACCGCTGATAGAATGATGATTCAGGTGCCTATGTTCCATTGCTTTGGTATGGTGCTTTCCATGACCTCTATGATGACCCATGGCGGTACTCTGTGTCCTATTCCGTATTTCTCACCCAAGTCCTCACTGGCTTGTGTAAATGATGAGCATATCACTTGCTTTAATGGTGTGCCCACAATGTTTATTGCCATGTTCAATCATCCCGACTTTGCCAAAACGGATTTCTCATATATCCGCACAGGTATTATGGCGGGTGCAAACTGCCCTGCAGACCTTATGCGCCGTGCGGCAGAGGAGATGAATATGAAGGAGATTATATCCGTTTACGGCCAGACCGAAGCATCCCCCGGATGCACAATGGGTGAGGTGAACGAGGATATAGACCACCGTGTAGAGACCGTAGGTAGTGCTTTCCCCGGTGTTGAGTGCAAGATTATCGACCCCGAGACGGGTGAGGAATTGCCCGACGGCGAGAGCGGTGAATTCGTAGCCCGTGGTTTCAATATTATGAAGGGTTATTATAAGATGCCCGAAGCAACCCGTCAGGCAATAGATGCAGAGGGTTGGTTGCATTCAGGTGATATCTGTTGTCGCACTCCTGACGGCTACTATAAGGTAACAGGCCGACTCAAGGATATGATTATCCGTGGCGGAGAGAATCTGTACCCCCGTGAGATAGAGGAGTTTTATCTCACCAACCCCAAGGTGCGTGACGTTCAGGTAATAGGCGTTCCCGATGAAAGATACGGTGAGGAATGTTGTGCCTGGGTAATTCTCCATAAAGGCGAGACTGCTGATGAGGCAGAGATGAAGGAATTCGGTAATGCTTCAATTGCCAGACACAAAGTACCCCGCTACTTCCTCTTTGTCAATGAATTTCCCATGAACGCAGCAGGTAAAATCTTGAAATACAAAATGCGCGACGAATCCAAAGAAATCCTCGGATTATAAGCTGTTATAACAAGCACGGATCATACACGAGCTGTGCTTGTTTTTTATTGACAAAAAGTGCACCTTTCTTACATCAAATTCTTGAAAACTTGACAAACTTATGATAGAATCAATATAAGTAGTAATATGCTTTTTGTCGTATGCCAAATGCATAGATGTTTTATCTTGGTTTGATATAAATTTATCTTATGTTTGACAGAAAGAAGGAGAGAAAATGCCATTGTAGCAGGTGTTTCTGCCAAAATCATCGGATATAAAGATGAGAGCAACCTTGATTTCCAGGGATAACTAATACACAACGGAGGAAAGAAAGTACGTAATGAAAAGCAGAAAACTAGCCAAAGATTTTACAAGCGGAAGTATAGCTAAGCAGTTGTTTTCGCTGATGATACCATTTATGCTGTCAAACGCGTTGCAGGTGCTGTATTCCACGATCGATATGATAATAGTTGGCAAGTATGTAGGTACTGCAGGACTGTCTGCGGTATCCCAGTCCAGTTCTATACTTAACTTTGCCACTATGGTTTGCCTTGGCTTTGCCAATGGCGGACAGGTGCTTATCGCTCAGGCGATAGGTGCCGATAAGAAGAAGGAGACCAATAATATTATAGGCACCCTCTTCACTGTAATTCTCACTATGGGATTGATTTTCTCCGTGGTGATTCTTATCTCCAAGGGCCTTATAATCAAGGTGATGAATATTCCCCCCGAGTCTTCAGCGATGTCCGACGACTATCTTCTCATCTGTGGACTCGGTATGATATTTACTGCAGGTTACAATATGGTCTCTGCTATTTTGAGGGGTATGGGTGATTCCAAGAGACCTCTGCTCTTTATAGCTATTGCATCTGCGGTTAACCTCGTGCTCGATATCCTCTTTACAGGTATATGGGGATGGGGCGTGGCAGGTGCCGCATGGGCTACCATTATCGGTCAGGCGGTATCTTTCCTGTTCTCTATCTACTACCTTTACAGAAACAAAGAAGGCTTCGGCTTTGATTTCCGTCTTTCCAGCTTCAGACCCGTTGGAAAATACGTTAAGATGATATTGAATCTCGGTACACCCATGGCTATTCAGTCAGGATTTATCAACGTATCTATGCTCTATGTTAATTCTATGATTAACTCCCTCGGTGTAGTAGAATCCGCCACATTCGGAGTAGGCGTGAGAATTGACGATATTATGAATAAGATTTCAATGGGCATCCAGTATGCAGCTCTCCCCATGATAAGCCAGAATATCGCGGCCAAGAAGGTAAAACGTGCCGAGCAGGTCGTTCACTGGGCGTGGATTTTCTCTGCTGTGTTCACGGTATTTTTCCTCACTATGTATCTGTGCTTCGGTAAGGAACTCTTTATGTTGTTCTCCGATGATGTCAAGGTACACGGCCTTGCAGATACGTTCATTATGGCAATCGTATGGATGTTTATTCCCTTTGCGATTATGAGGGGGACGGGAGCGTTCGTGCAGGGTATCGGTAACGTGAAATTCGGTATGATTCTCTCTATCCTTGATGGTGTTGCCCTTCGTATCGGCCTCAGTTGGCTTTTTGGTATTTATTTCGGCTTCGGATTCTTCGGATTTGTACTGGGCTATGCCCTTGCACCTTACGGATACGCCATTCCGTCGCTTATATATTTCTTAAGCGGTATATGGAAAAAGCGCAGAGTATTGGCGGACGATATCTGATGCCTTTTGGGTGTCCTTTTTATCGTACATTCGTTGCGATACAATGTATATGAGGTGATAGTCTATGTCGATTAGTTTGGATGATAAATTAGTTATAGGCGTTTCCTCAAGAGCACTTTTTGATCTTGAGACGGAGAATGCCATATATGAGAAAGAGGGACTTGATGCATATATCAAGTACCAGATTGAGCATGAGAATGATTTGCTCCTTCCCGGTACTGCGTTTCCTCTTGTGAAGGCACTTCAGCAGCTTAATGCGGACGACAGATATCTCACCGAGATTATTGTAATGTCCAAAAACAGTGCCGACACAAGTCTCAGGATATTCAATTCCATTGAGCATTATGGCCTTAATATCAGCAGAGCCGCCCTTGTGGGTGGTGCATCAATTTCACCGTATCTTGGCTCGTTCAAGACGGATTTGTTCTTATCTGCTGATGAAAAGGACGTTCAGCAGGCGATTGATGCCAACATAGCGGCTGGTCTTATTTGTGACCATTCCAATCTCCCTATTGATCCTGATGAGGATATCAGTCAGATTCGTATTGCCTTTGACGGTGATGCGGTTATTTTCTCTGATGAGTCCGAGCGTATTTATCAGGAGCAGGGGCTTCAGGCCTTTACAGAGCACGAGCACCGCAATGCACAGAATCCCTTGCCCGATGGTCCTTTTGCCAAATTGCTCAAGACCATATCCCTTCTTCAGCAGAAATTCCCCGATGGCAAATCGCCTATAAGAACGGCATTGGTAACTGCCCGTAATGCCCCTTCACACGAGAGGGTAGTCCGCACTTTGAGGGCGTGGAATGTCCGTATAGACGAGGCGTTTTTCCTCGGCGGTATCAGTAAAAGTGAAGTGCTCAAGGACTTTGGTGCCAACATATTTTTTGATGATCAGTCTGTACATACGGGCCCTGCTTCAAAGATGGTTCCTTCAGCCCGAGTACCCTATAAAAAGAGATAAGCAAAAATTGCAACACGGAGGAAACTGAATATGGAAAACAAAGTATTGAAAAAGACTGTTTTATCTGCAATGTTTTTGTCAATGGGATTGGTGTTTCCATTCCTTACCCTTCAGGTTAAAGAAATAGGGGATAGCTTACTTCCTATGCACCTTCCCGTTATGTTCTGCGGTCTTTTGTGTGGGCCTGGTTATGGTCTTATAGTAGGCCTTGTATTGCCACTTCTCCGCAGCGCACTTTTTTCTATGCCACCCATGTATCCCAATGCGGTATGGATGGCAGCAGAGCTCGCCACCTATGGATTTGTGATAGGATTGATGTATAAGAGGTTGTCCGCTTTTTCCTTTAAGGGGGTATACATATCTCTTATCACTTCAATGCTTTCAGGCCGTGTGGTGTGGGGGATTGTCAAGGCGATACTTCTTGGTGTGCGCGGTAAGGCTTTCACCCTCGAGGCATTCATTACCGGTGGTTTTTTAGATGCAATCCCCGGTATTGTTCTTCAGCTTGTTCTGATCCCTTCAGTAATGAAGGCGATTCAATATATAAAAGTTCCCGATAGAAATACAAACGAGGTGACGAAATGAGAGAGATACTTTTTCCCTATGGTAAAACCTCTCTGAGTCACACCTTCTCCGACAATGAACTGGCAGGCGTGCTTACTTCATCTATCGAAGAGTATGAAGCAGAGAAAGACGGTGTATCTCTTGTGAGGGAAGCCTTGTCATCACCTGTTGGATCTCCACGACTCAGTCAACTTGCAAAGGGTAAAGATAAGGTAGTTATTATAGCAAGTGACCATACCCGTCCCGTTCCCAGTAAAATCATTATGCCCCTTATGCTCTCCGAAATCCGTGAGGGTAATCCCAATGCGGATATCACTATCTTAATTGCTACTGGATGCCATAGAGGTACCACTAAGGACGAACTTATCTCCAAGTTTGGTGAAGATATCGTAAATAACGAGAAAATCTATATTCACGATTGTGATGAGAGAGATAAACTCATCAATATCGGTACACTTCCTTCGGGAGGAGAATGTGAGATAAACTCCATTGCATATAATGCTGATCTTCTCGTGGCGGAAGGTTTTATAGAACCGCATTTCTTTGCGGGGTTTTCAGGTGGCAGAAAGAGTATTCTTCCCGGTGTTGCAGGCAGGACTACAGTGCTTGCAAATCATTGTTCGGAGTTTATTGCAAACCCCAATGCCCGCACAGGCGTTCTTGATGGCAATCCCATTCACGAGGATATGCTCTGGGCGGTTAAGACTGCTAAACTTGCCTTTATTGTCAATGTGGTACTCAATGCAGATAAAGATGTTATTTATGCTGTTGCGGGGGATGCTGTTGAAGCACACAAGAAAGGCACAGATTTCCTTTTCTCCCTTTGCGGTGCCAAAGCGGTTGAGGCAGATGTTGCCATTTCTACCAACGGTGGTTACCCTCTTGACCAGAACGTCTATCAGTCTGTAAAGGGTATGACTGCAGCGGAAGCAACTGTCAAGGATGGGGGAGTAATCGTTATGCTCTCTGCTTCTAATGACGGTATTGGTGGTGATCATTTCTATCATCAACTTGCTGATGAGAAGGATATTGGTAAGACTATGGATTTGTTCCTCTCCCGTGGCAGAGGCGAGACGGTTCCGGACCAATGGCAGACACAGATTTTCATAAGAATCCTTATGAAATCCACAGTAATATACATATCGGAAATGCCTGATGAACAGGTTGAGCAAATGCATATGATACCTGCCCACAGTATTGGCGAGGCGCTTTCAAAGGCAAGAGAAATTCTCGGCAAGGATGATATAAAGATAGTTGCCATTCCCGATGGTGTATCGGTTATGGTCACCAGATAATCACGGGTGGTGTGATAGATGAAAAACAAGGGACTTTTGATGCAGATAATGCGATTTGCTGTAGTGGGAGTTATTGCTGCCATAGTGGATGTGGGAGTGTTGATACTCCTCAAAGAATGTGCGGGTATTGGAGTACTTGTATCTTCTGCGCTGTCGTTTTCTGCATCTGTTGTGGTTAACTATATTCTGAGTATGACCTTTGTTTTCGAAGGTGGTAAGCAGACCCGGGTTAAGGAGTTTGTGATATTTGTGCTCCTCAGTATTGGCGGCCTAGGTATTAACCAGTTCATAATGTGGCTTGGAGCAGAGGTTATGTCATTGTATTATCTGGGCGTCAAGATATTCGCGATGATTTTTGTGCCTGTGTATAACTTCATAACCCGTAAGATTTTTCTTGAAAATAAGAGCAAATGAGGTAGAGTGTGTGAAAAACTGTTTTTGTAAAGACTTATACAGATACTATGGTGACGAGGGAGAACCGTTAATAAAGAGGATTTTCCGCCCTTTGGAACTTAAATATATAAAGGTGTACCGCAAGGCAAACCGTTGCCGTTTTCTACCTCTCAAAGTGTGGTATATGCTCCGCTTGAAACACCTTTCTGATAAGACTCAAATCCAGATTCCTGCGAGAACGCAGATAGGAGAGGGCTTCTATATCGGTCATCTCGGCAGAGTCATCATCCATCCCGATGCCAAACTTGGTAAAAACATCAATGTGGGCACAGGTGTGACCATAGGTGCACAGAATCGTGGAGAGCGCAAAGGAACACCCACTATAGACGGTGATTGCTGGATAGGCACCAATGCGGTTATAGTAGGTAATATACACATCGGAGAAGATGTTCTTATAGCGCCTTCTGCCTATGTGAATTTTGATGTTCCGTCCCATAGTATAGTGCTTGGCAATCCGGGAAAAATCATCCATAAAGACGATGCCACAAAGGAATATATTTGTAATCGCATATAAAGGAAGATTTACAATCATAAAAATCGCTTGAAATATTGACAAAACCTTGCAAAAATGGTATTCTAACAGTATGTTATAGGTGTAAATTAACTGTTAGGATGTACCTGCCTGAAAAACGGGTTTGCAATGCTTATTGTCTGGGGCGATAATTACTTATGTTTACTGATGCAACCTTAGACGACAAACATTGTCTGGGGTTGCGTTTTTTATTGCTGTAACGGAGGTGAGAAAATGGCTGGAAACGGTGCAAGAATTAAAAAGAATCTTATATCATCCATCGTGTATCAGATAGTGCTCATATCTCTTAGTTTTCTTCTGCCCCGTTTGTATCTTGAGAACTTTGGCTCCGAGGTAAATGGCGTACTTTCCACCATTAAGCAGATATTCGCTTATATGTGCCTTTTAGAGGCGGGCGTAGGTCTTGCTACCACACAGGCACTTTACAAGAGAATAGGTGAGGGTGACCGTGACGGCGCCAGTGCAGTTCTCTCGGCCACCAACACGTATTATAAAAAGACGGGTCTTATATACCTGGCAATAGTTCTTGTGATTGCTACAGTGTATGCATACATAGTCCCCACTGGCATAGAAAGTAAAGTAGTATTTACCATAGTTATCTTAAATGCTGTTCCTGCACTTTTCAGTTATTTTGTTCAGGCGAAATACCGCATCCTTATGGAGGTGGACGGCAGACGATATGTTATTAACAATTCTGAGACGATAGTTCAGCTTCTCGCAAATGCAGGTAAGGTTCTCGTTCTGGTGCTTACCGATAGTCTTGTTCTTATACAACTTGTTTATTGTGTAATTGCCATGGTACAGCTTATATTCCTCTATGTCTATGCTAAGTGGCAATACAAATGGCTTGACCTTAATACAAAGCCTGATTATGAAGCAATCTCTCAGAAAAACTCGGTTCTTGTCCACCAGGTTTCAGGTATGGTATTTAGCAATACTGATATACTTATCATCTCGTTCCTCTGTGATTTTAAGGCGGTAAGCGTATATGCTATTTATAATATCTTCTTTTCCCAGATACAGAGTTTTATCACCAACCTTATCTCAGGTTATAGCTTCGCACTGGGGCAACTGTTCAATACCGACCCGGATAAGTTCAAGAAGGTATATTCAGTCTATGAGACGTTCTACATAATGTGCACGTTCATCATATACACACTTATGGCGGTTTTCCTGCTTCCCCTGATACAGATTTATACGGGCGGTATAGAGGATGCCCAATACACCAACACTGCATTGGTAATCCTATTTGTAGTTATGAATCTGCTTTCTAATGGTAAACTTCCCATCAATGGTATCATCGAATACGCGGGTCACTTTGAGAACACTCGTTCTCATGCGCTGTGGGAGATGATAATCAATATCGTAGTTACTGTGGTTGCCATTTATTACTTTGGCATCTGTGGTGCGATTTTCGGCACAATATGCGCCCTCGTTTACAGAAGTATTGTGACAATAGCATATTCAAACCTCAAGGTGTTGGAGAGAAGTACTTTCCACACCTACAAATGTTGGCTGGTCAATGGTGGAGTATTTGCTGTGATAATGCTTGTTTTCTATGTTGACACCTTCAGCGGATATTCCTTTGTAAGACTTCTTTTGAGTGGTATCGTTCATTCCATCTGGATAGTTCTGCTTTATATTGTTGCCAACTTTGTGTTCCAGAGAAATGCGTTTATCACACTTTTTGAATTGTATAAGGAGAAAAAGAGGGTATGAGTGTTCCCAAGATAATCCATTATTGCTGGTTTGGTGGCAATAAATTGCCCAAAACGGCAGAGAAGTGTATTAATAGCTGGAAGAAATACTGTCCCGACTATGAAATAATCTGCTGGAATGAAGATAACTTTGACTTCGCGCAGAACAGATACGCTCATGAGGCATACAAGGCAGGTAAATGGGCGTTCGTCAGCGACTATGCCAGACTCAAAGCCATCTATGATCACGGCGGTGTATATTTTGATACCGATGTGGAACTTATCAAACCGATTGACGATCTTTTGGAATCAGGCGGTTATATGGGCTATGACGAGATAGGAAATATTTCTACCGGTCTTGGATTTGCCTCTGCGAAGGGTAATCCTGTTGTGGGTGCAATGCTAGAGGATTATGATGATATATCATTTCTCCTTCCTGATGGTGAATACGATATCACCCCTTGCCCCAAGCGCAACACAGAAGCACTCAAACGCCTCGGTATGAATCCTGACGGTGCCAAACAGACCTTTATGGGTATGACTTTTTACCCCAAAGAATACTTTTGCCCTATGGAATACTACACGGGTAAGAAAAGAATCACGAAAAACACCTATTCCATACATCACTACTGTGCTTTGTGGACATCAGCGACCAGCCGTCGCACCACGTTTGTAAAACGTCTTATAGGTGTTAAGATGTATGAGAAACTCTATGGAAAGTTCCTTCACAAATTCAAATGGTTGGAGTGGTAACAATGCCCGATAAAACAATCAAGAAATTATATAGCTCAATCCGTCCCCAATGGCGAGTATGTTTCATATCTGCTATGGTGTTCGGCTTGATTGCCCATATTTATAAACTCACCAACTGGTTGCCAAACTGGGACTCCCTTGTGTTTAGGTATGACGGGCAGAATATGCTCCATCTTGGCAGATGGTTTCTCCCTGTTGCCACCGCATTTACATCCTTTTACGATTTACCGTTCTTAAACGGATTTGTCGCAATTTTGTTTTATGCATTGGGTGCCGTTTGCATCTGCAGGGCATTAGAGGTGAAGGGCAGAGTGACCGCCGCACTCATTGGCGCACTTGTTACCACCTTTCCCGTAGTCACATCTACGCTTATGTACAACTACGTTGCCGATGGTTATGCAATAGCTTTCTTCCTTGCGTGCGTTGGTGGTATGTGTCTTGTCGCAGACCGTCCCGGATATATCATAAGCGCAATCGCAATTGCACTTTCGGCAGGTATATATCAGGCATACATAACAGTTGCGGTTATGATTGTGCTCTGCCACCTTATCCTTGAATTGATTTATAATCCCATAGATGTAAAAGCGTTTTTGAAAAAGGCTTTCTTTGCCCTTTTGTTCGGCGCAATCGGTATGGCACTTTATTACGGAATTCTCAAAGCGTTGTTGCTGGTGACTGGAACTGAGCTTATAGACTATCAGGGTATCAATGATGCAGGCCTTGGCGGTATGGATCTTCTTGCATCCCTCTATGTTACCAAAGAGACCTTCATTCAGTATTTCTTTGATTTTTCCCTTGGGTTGAACGCATTCCCCGTTATAAACATTTTGATTTTCACGGTGATAATAGTCTTTTATATCAAAGACGCAATCGCAGGCGGTGTGCTGAAATCCCCCATAAAGCTTCTGCTTATCATCATACTTACGACAGCACTTACGTTTGGCGGCACAGCACTTGCCTTTGTTAATCCTTCGGTTGATTATCACACCCTTATGCATATGGGCTATAGTGTGTTTTATATATTCCTGATGCTTCTCTATGAAAGAGGCACATCTGCTACACGCAAAGAGATTATAGTTCGCCGTTGGGCTGTAATCGCATTGTCCCTTGCCCTTGTTTTCAATCAGGTGGTTATCGCCAATGTGTGCTATCATAAGGCGCAGATGTCATATGAGAAATCCATGGGAGTACTCCACCGTATGGTTGACAGAATCGATCAGATACCTGAATCAGCTCTCTGCGAAGAGATGGTTGTGATAGGTGCTCTTGAAGATAGCCAGGCATATTATGCCATCCTTCCCCCCGAGATTACGGGTGTGAGTGACGGATATATCCTCCGCGCCGATGATGAAGTGGTGGGTCAGAGCGTGATTACAAGTGCGATCAATGATTACTACGGCAGGTCTTACCGTTTCTTGAGTGGGAATAAGAAGTCAGATTTTCTTGCCGATTCAAGAGTGGCTCAGCTTCCCTATTGGCCTGCGACGGGTAGTGTGGCTGTGATTGATAATGTGATTGTCATTAAACTCGGAGCGGAGAGTGAGGCAGATTGATTTATATTTGCGCAGATGATTACGGCTTGTGTAAAGCAGTATCACGGCATATAGATGAGTGCATCGGCACTTTGAATAAGATAAGTGTTTTTCCAAATTTTGATTCAGATATCTCCGCGTTGAAAGGCAGGGAAGTCTACCTTTCACTGCACCTTAATCTGGTTGAGGGTAAGTGTATATCAGACCCCTCAAAGATTCCTCTTATAGCTGATGAAGATGGGAACTTCAGATACTCCTTTGAGGGCCTCTATTTAAAATCCCTCATACAGAAAAAGGAATTTATGAGTCAGGTGTGTGAAGAGATAAAAGCCCAGATTATACTGTGGCAGAGTAAAGTGGGAGAGGGCATGCCGATTATGATAGACTCCCATCAGCATACCCATATGATCCCCGGTGTATTTGATGCCCTTGTGAAAGCAATAGAGGATGTAGGTGTTGATATTAAATATCTCCGCATCCCCGTGGAGCCGATTTTACCCTTTGTGATGACCCCGTCACTGTATTTTACATATTCACCTGCAAACGTAATCAAGCAATGGTTGCTTAAGATTCTGTGGCTGGCAAATAAAAAGGTTTATAATAAACACAAATTCCCCACAGCCTGTTTTTTCGGCATATTGTTTTCGGGAGGAATGGATATTCACCGAGTGAGTAAGATTCTTCCTCGAATACTTGATGTAGCAGCTAAGAAGGGGAGAGACACAGAAATCCTTTTCCACCCCGGTTATATGGATGAGGAGTTGCCCCCGGACAGTAACATAGCTTTTGATAAGTTCTATCTGTCGGCGGGACGTAAAACAGAGTTTGATACATTAACTAAAATAAATTTTAAGAAAGAAGGCGGCATAAATGCCATACATTGAGCAAGACCGTGTAGATGAGAAGACGAGACAGAAGTTAGAGGCGATCATCGAGAAATCATATTCATCCTACTGGAAGAAGAAAAGATTGTTTGATATCTTTTTTGCTACCCTTATTTTGTTGGGATTCCTTCCTCTGATGATTATCATTGCAATCGTTATTGTGATTGATGACCCTAGTGCTGGCCCGTTCTATAAGCAGATACGAGTAGGTCGACACGGCAAGGAATTCTACATGTATAAGTTCAGGACAATGAAGGCGGGTTCTGATAAAATTATCGACTCTCTTGTTAAAGAGAACGAGATGGATGGTCCTGTATTCAAGATGAAGAACGACCCCCGTATCACAAGGGTAGGTAAGTTCCTCCGCAAAGTATCACTTGACGAGCTTATGCAGTTTTTCAATGTATTCAAAGGCGAGATGACCCTCGTGGGTCCCAGACCGCCCCTTCCCCGTGAGGTTAAATATTATACCGACTATCAGAAACTCCGTCTCCTTGTTACGCCCGGTATCACATGTACCTGGCAGATTCATAAGAACAGGAACGACGTGCCCTTTGAAGAATGGGTAGAGATGGATATCGAGTACATACAGACAAGAACGTTTGCAAATGACTTGAAGATTATGCTTAAAACTCCCTTGGTAATGATAACAGCCACGGGTAGATAATGGAATTCAGGCGGTGGTTAATATGAAAATAGCGATGGTAGGTCATAAGGTTGTGCCATCAAGACGAGGTGGAATAGAGACTGTGCTCACTGCGCTTTGTCCTTTGCTCGTTGAACTTGGTGCATCCGTTACCTGTTATAACCGTTCTACCGACAAGGTAGAAAATGAATACGTAGGCACTGTTAAAGACGGCAAATACCTCGGTGTCAAGATTAAGAAGGCGTGGACGGTGGATTTCAGAGGTGTTGCGGCTATGATTGCTTCGTTCACTGCGGCAATTGCAGCGGCCTTTGGCCGATATGATGTAGTTCACTTCCATGCAGAAGGCCCCTGTGCGGCTCTCTGGATACCCAAACTCTTTGGAAAGAAATGTGTTGCCACGGTGCACGGTCTTGACTGGCAGAGGGAAAAATGGGGCAAGGGATTTGCCTCAAAGTATATCAAGTTTGGTGAGAAGGTTCTGGCCAAGTATGCAGACGAGGTTATAGTACTCAGCCAGTCCGCCCACGATTACTTCAAAGAGACCTATGGAAGAGAGACTACGATTATCCATAATGGTATTGAATTACCTGCCCGCAAGGATGCAGATTCAATCATTACTGAATATGGCCTTGAAAAAGATGGCTATATATGCATAATCTCCAGACTCACCGCCGAGAAAGGCATCCACTATCTCATCGATGCTTATAATAAAATTACCACAGATAAGAAACTGGTGATTGCAGGCGACACCAGTGACACTGACGATTATGTTCAGTTGCTCAAAGATAAGGCAAAGGATAATCCCAATATAATATTTACGGGATTCATCTCTGGTGATACTCTCCGTGAAATGTACTCTAATGCCTATATTGTTACTTTGCCTTCAGACCTTGAGGGGATGTCACTAAGTCTTCTTGAGGCACTTGCTTATGGCAATGCGGTGGTCTGCTCGGACATCCCCGAGAACACTTCCGTTGCAGATGACAGAGCATTGTATTTCGCCAAGGGTAATATAGATGACCTGGCAGCGAAACTCCAATCCCTTTGCGATGATGCATCCAAAGTAGATAAGATGCGTGACGGAGTTGCTGAGTATATCACAAGTAAATATAACTGGCGAGATGTTGCGTCCTCCACGTTGGAGTTATATAAAAAGTAAATTAACCGAAAGGTGAAATTGATATGGATACAAACAAATCATACAACCTTCCGCAGGATGAAAATCTTGCATCAATACAGGAGCAGGTGAAGTCGTATCTCAGGGGCATTGTGTCCTCAGATTTTTATAATACCTGGGTAGACGGCATAGTTATTGAGAAAGCTACCTCCAAGGAAATTCTTGTGGGATATTACGGATACGAATCCCTCAAAAATCTTGACAAAGAGGGTAGAGCCACCATATACGAGGCGGTATGCCTTGTGGCAGGCTTTGCGAGGAAGTTTGATATCAAAAAGCGCAAAACGAAAAAGAGCATTGAGAATCCTAAAGTGCTCAAGAATATCCGTATAGCAAAGTTTTTTGTAATCAGTATGATTTTTGTTTGTATTGCCCTTGCATTTGCGATTACAATCTGCAGTTATATCGGTAACAGGAACTTCCACGAGACCTTCCATAGCGTAAGCAGTCTTAAGGTGGATAATAAGGTGCGAGTGATTCAGCTTACCGATTTACACAACTGCTCATACGGCAAAGAGAATTCTAAACTTATTGACCGTATCAGTAAACTTAAACCTGATGTTATCATCTGCACGGGTGATATGCTCGATTCCACTAAGAACCGTAAAGAAGAGATTGCAAACCTCTGCTCAGCACTTGCAGATATTGCGCCTTCTTACTACATATACGGCAATAACGAGGTAGAGGTTATATACGATATGCCTTTATCTCTTACCGCTCTTGATAAGAAGTTCGGCTTTAATGATGTTGTTCGCGAAGAGGGTCGTCTGGAATCTTTGAAGGATGATTTTGAGACATTGCTCGAAAAATCAGGTGTCACAGTCCTTAAGAATGAGAGCGATACCATCACGGTTGGTACAACTGATATTGATGTTTATGGAGTTCTTACTTCCAATCCTTCAGCCTTTTGGCCTTATAGTGGCAAGTCTTTTTCCGATTACATTTGGACTAACCCCGATAATCTTAAGATAACAGCAGTTCACGAACCGTTCATATTCGAAGAGCTCTATTCGGATTTCTGGGGTGATTTGATGATTAGCGGTCACACCCATGGTGGTCACATCCGTATACCGATACTCGGACCTTTATACACTCCCGAGGGAGGTATATTCCCGGGTAGGAATAATAAATACGTATATTCCAGATACGATGTGTCAGGCAGACCCTTGATTGTAAGTTCAGGTCTTGATAACACCAATATTTTCCGTATCAATAACGAACCTGAAGTGGTTATTATTGATATCAACAAGTTCTAAGGGGGAGGGAATACAGAATGCTTTTAGTATCATTACTTGAGAAATTGACGGTTTTGGCAGTTATACTCGTTCTTGTGTCAGCTGTTGCGACTATGTATTTCCGATCCAAGAATGTTAATCGTTCTGAGTTCGTGCAGATTTTCAAAACCGCAGAGTACTTCAATATTTGGGTAATTATAATATCCGTTGCAGTTACGGGCGTATTCGGCATATTTAATCACCTTGATATGAGACAGTCAGTTCATGCCATTGTATCTCTTAACTATTCCGAGGCATCACAGGCGCAGAATTCCAATGGCACCCGCTATAATATGGCGGATATCATCTGCGATGAAGTGGTAGAAAAAGCCATTGAAAAAGGTGCTTTTGAAGATGTCACAGTTAAGCAACTCAGTGAATGTCTATCGGTATATCCCTGTGTGCAGGGTGGTGTGAATAACGAGTCTGAGTATCATATTTCCACCGAGTTTGCGGTGCAGTACAATGCCTCAAAACACACCTCGCACCTTGATGCAGAGAACGTCATCAACCTGATTGTTGCGGCTTACAAGGAATATTACATCGAGAAATACACAGATAATTTCAAGTTGGATCAGCTTAGTGAGAAGCCGGAATTTGATTCCCTGGAGTATATGGATATAGTTTCATATCTTGATAAGGAAGCCAATGCGATTCTTAACTATCTTTATGGAATGGCAGGTAAGGCTTCAAGCTTTGTTACCAAGAACAACACCACCTTTTCCTCAATTGCGGGTAAGGTATTCCAGTTCAGACAGACACAGATTAACCAGAATTTAAGGTCTCTTATTTTGCAAAACGGTATCGCAAGAGACAGAAGCGGTTATGTAGAGCGTCTCCTTTATCAGAATAAGAACACAGATTTTGACAGGCAGAAGAATGCCGTGTCATTTGACCTGTGCAATCAGGCGATATCAAGATACGCCGAGGAAATGACCCGTATCGTACTCGTTCCCACTTGGGACCAAACGGGTAAATACTATATGGGCAGGACCAAGGTCGGCGTTGACGAACTTTCCGTTCAGGCGGCAAACTTCAGTAACGAGGTAGCCACCAATGAGAAAGAGATTATGGATAATAATCTTATCGTATCCAAGATGAATGGCGCATCATCTTCTGCAGATGCACATACTGCTGCCGATGCCCTTGTAGAGTCGGTTTATAATAGCATTAAAGCGTTTGAGAGAGAAGCCATCGTGGCAGGTAGGGAATACTCCGATTATAAGATGAACCAATGTATAGCGGTAAGCATTTACGGAATATCCCTGATGAACGAACTCAAATCCCTGATAGTATTTGCGGTGCTTGCATATCTCTCTGTTATGTTGTATTACATCTCAAAGAAATTTCCCCAGAAGGCATAAAACCGTAAAGGAGGATTAATATGAAAAATTTTCAGATTTTAAGATATATAAGAAAACTCATACCCTTCATAACGGTTTTCTGTCTTTTGGCGACCTATGCAGTATATTATAAGCTTTCTGCTTCCAACACCTATATAGCATCCGAGGTAATCCACTATAATGACGAACAGGCAGAGCTTGGCCTTGCACCTACCGGTGAAAAGCTTGATGTTAATGAGATCAAATCCTCTGCGGTTATGTCCAAAGTGGTTGATAAAATGGGTCTTACGGGCATATACTCAGTGGATAGCCTTATCTCCCGTATGGAGATAACTCCCATTGAGGATGCCGATAAAGTAGCTCGAAAAGAGGCAAAACTTGAAGAAGGCGAAGAATATATCTACGAGCCCAGCACATATATTGTATCCTTTGCTGCTACCAGTGGTGAGGGCAGTGAGTTTGCAAGAACTATTCTTGACGAAGTTCTTGACGTGTACTTTGCCCAGTTCAGCCGCAAATATGTAAATGTAGCCCCTGCAAATAATACTATTGATAAACTCCAGAATGCCAACTATGACTATATCGAGATGATGGAACTCATTGACACAAGCATTGAGGAGACTCTGTCCACGCTCTATCAGCGAATGGAGCAGAATAGCTATTATCGTGCCACCACCACGGGTGCATCCTTTGGTGATTTGGCAGAGGAGTTTGGTTATTTAAGACACGTAAAGGTATCATCCATCTTCTCAAGAATCTATAAATACCAGATTACCCGTAATAAACCCGTGTTGATATCGGACTATACCACACGAATTGATAATAACGATATCTCAAACGAGAAAGAGAACAGTATCGTTGATGATGTGGTCACTGTAATAGATGCCTATGTAAAGAAGATGAGAGAGTCAGGCAATACAAATATCACCTACGAGTATATTCTTGATAATCTCCACGAGAGAAATGTTCAGGATTTCGTCGGTGACCAGACAGTCACCTATGACGAACTCATCTATAGTTGGCGAGACCATAACGAGAATAGAGAACACGCTATAATTGACAGCGCTTATTGCCGTTATGTGATAGATACATTTAGCAAGTGCACAGGTAATTGTAAAGGTAAGGCGTGCGCTTCATCGTCACTCACATGCACAGAACTTTACAATCCTGAATATGCTGCTATCCGTGCTGAAATAGAGGAGGAAATTAACGAACTCACCGAAGACCTTACACGCCTTTATGATATCACTATGAAGACGAATGACGAGTATAATGAATATCTTGGAGCAAGTTATATTTCTGTTCTTTCTTCTGCATCTGTAAAACAGAGCATCAACGTACCTCTTTATACAATCATTGCATTTATATTCCTCGTAATCATTTGCTGTGGCGGTTCAATAATCCTCGGAAGAGCAGGAGATATTATCTACTATATCTTCTACACAGATCATCTCACTGGTTTTGGCAATCGTTCATATCTTGATAAATACTTAAAGTCAATGAATAAAAAGCTTTTAGATGATGGTGTAGTGTATTGTATGGCAGATATCATCAACCTTGCCACTATAAATAGTGAATACGAACGCACCACCGGTGATGAAATCATCAAGCTCTTCACCACCTGTCTTAAAGAGTGCTTCGGCAAGAGCAAGGCGGAATACATCTATAACGGCAACGGCAGCTTCGTTGTACTTGTAGAGGATTCAGATTATATCACTGTAGAGGATATAATGACTCTGTTTAGACTTCGCCTTGATGAGAGGGAAGAACTTCGCGATGTAGTAATTGAATACAAGATCGGCATTGCAGAGACTTTCAAAGAGAGCAAAACTGCAAGAAAGCTTCTCTCCGAGGCAATCAAGAATAAGAAGGATTACACATCCGATTTGATGGTGAAATGATTATTTGAGGATTTATACGGTAAGGTGGTGAGGGTATGGATAGACAAATAGGGGATAAGATCAGAGACGCCTATTTTATAATTGTGGCGACAATGAATTTCTACTTTGTCACTCAGGCACTTTATGTGGGTCTTGCTATTTCTTACCGTCATCTCTTTGCTCTCATCCTTGTTGTTTCCGGCTTCGCGGTGTTTTTGTATAAACCCAATATCGCAAGGGGGGCAGAATCCTTCAAAGCGGCTCTTGTATATAGCACACCGCTTCTTGCCACTACCTTAATATCACTTTTTATATGGTTTGTAGATACCGTAGATGTTGGCGTAATCACAAGAGGCCTTTCCAACTCGTTTGTATATGTAAATATGTTCTCCCTCGCTATGGCGGGCGGAGTAATGCTATATGTGTTTGGTGAGAAAGGTATATGGTATAACCTTATCGCTATCCTTGCCGCCAATATACTGATGATTTTAACCATTATTGCAAAACACGGTCTCGGCACATTTATGTCCGAGTTCATCACTTTGGTTATTACGTTTGCAGCAGAGACGGGTGATGTTATTATCGAGGCAGAGGTACACGAACTTGCCTTCTGCTTAGGTGCATATCTTATCTATATGCTCTATAAGCCTAAGAAGAATATAGCGTTTTTCATACTTCTTGCATTGACTCTTTTTTGCTTCACATCTGCATTCAAACGTATCGGTATTATTGCTATCGTAGTTGCTCTTGCTTTCGGCTACTTGATTCGATTTGTTGCAAAATACAATGAGAAGTCAGCGAGAAGATTGATTTCCATTCTCACTATTTTGCTGGTGGCGATTTTGGTTGGCTACGTGGCGCTTATCAAGGCTGATGTATTTGAACTCCTTGAAAAAGCAGGTATCAACACCTCGGGACGTGTGGAGATTTATAACGCAGTTGATAAGTTCTATGAATTTCGTCCGGGATTTCTTGGTCATGGCATAGGCTTCCTCACATATCAGCTCAACAACTTTATGAATGTGGGTGTAGCATCTGTTCATAATGACTTTCTTCAGCATTTTATAGACCTGGGATTTTGGGGATATATTATATGGCTTTTGTCCATCACTCTTTTGCGTATCTGGTATTTTGGCAGAAAGGGGAGGCTGGATGGCAGTATAATATCATTTATGCTCACTCTTTATCTTGTTGTCGTATCCTCTACGGATAATACCATGAACTATCCCTTGCTTATGGGCGTGCTTGCCCTTCTTATGATGGGCGACGGCTATGATGATAAGGTACGCACTACCGAGACCAAAATATTCGGTTACATTTCCGAAGAAAACAGAGCAGGAAGTGAATCTTTATTATGAAAATTTTGATGGTGAATAAATTCCTATATCCCAGAGGCGGTAGCGAGAGCTATATGCTATCCCTTGGTGAACACCTTGCCTCATTGGGCCACGAAGTCCAGTATTTTGGTATGTACGATGATAATAACACCGTATGCAATAGGGCAGGGAAATACACACAGAATATGGATTTTCACTCCACAGGGCTTGGCAGGTTTCTCTATCCCTCCAAGATACTGTTCTCCCTTGAGGCAATGAATAAAATCGGCAAGGTGCTCGATGATTTCAAGCCCGATGTTGTTCATATGAATAACATCAATTTCCAGCTCACTCCCTCTATTATTTATGCGGTAAAGAAAAGGGGCATCCCCCTTGTGCAGACCGCTCACGATTACCAGATGATTTGCCCAAACCATTTGCTTTATGATTTCTCTGCAGGAAAGCCTTGCGAGAAGTGTGTCGGTGGCTCAACTGTTAACTGCTATAAAAATAAATGTATCCACGGCTCAGGAGTTAAGAGTCTTTTGGGTGTGATGGAGGCTAAACTTTATTCGTTCCTTAAAACTTATAAGAAGGTAGATTTGTTTGTCTGCCCCAGTAACTTCTTGGAGAGAAAACTTCTCTCTGCCAAGAGTTTTTATAAGGGCAAGACCTTTACAATACATAACTTTATCAATAAAGATAAATTTAGTAAGACTACCGACACCCCCGAGCCATATATTCTGTTCGTGGGCCGTCTTTCAAAGGAGAAGGGAGTGGAACTCCTTTCCCGCACAGCAAAGCTTTTACCCCAATACCAATTCGTTGTAGCGGGCGGTGGTCCTGATGAGGATGCGCTTGATGGCATAGATAATATCCGCAAAGCAGGATTCTTAACGGGTGACGCACTTACCGATACCATGTCAAAGGCAAAGGTGTTATTGCTTCCGTCGGTATGCTATGAGAATTGTCCCTTGTCAATCCTGGAGGCTCATTGTATGGGCGTGCCGGTTGTCACTATGAATAGTGGTGGTATGGCAGAACTTGTGCGGGATGGTGTCACAGGCACATTGGTTAAGGCTCCCACACCCGAGGGTATTGCGGAGGCGTTGAAGTTTACAATTGAAAATGACGATTATTATAATCGATTGAGAGAAAATTGCAAAAATGAGAAGGACAATATTTTAAGTATTGATTCCTATTGCGATATATTGATTAAAAAATACGAAGAGCTCATAAATCGGAGGTGAGATACGTGGCAGAGCCAAAGGTAAGTATTATCGTACCTGTATATAAGGCAGAGAAGTATCTCGCAAGGAGTCTTGATTCTTTGCAGAACCAGACCTTGAAGGATATAGAGATAATCCTTGTGGATGATGAATCCCCTGATAATTCACCTGCGCTTTGCGACGAAGCAGCAGCTTCTGATTCACGTATCAAGGTGATCCACAAATCCAACGAAGGCGCAGGCAAAGCGAGAAACTCAGGTCTTGCTGTTGCGAGAGGCGAGTACGTCGCCTTTGTAGATGCGGATGACTATGTGACATACGATATGTATGAGACCCTTTATAATGTTGCCGAGAAGTATTCATCCGATTTGGTTATGTCGGGCACCATATTTGTGGACGGTAATATGTTCAGCGAAGAAGGGGAGAAGGAAGTCAAATCCGATTTCCCATGCGATACCCACTTTGATAAGCCCTCACAACTTCAGGAACTCAGGCTGGGTATTATCGGTGCCTTGCCCGAGGCAGAGTACGATAGCAAATATGGTATGAGCGTGTGGAAAAATCTTTTCCGCAGAGATATAATTGCTGATAATAACCTTGCCTTTGAATCTGAGAGGGAGATGCTGTCCGAGGACGCTCTGTTTATGGTGGACTATATATCCTGCATAAATAAAGCGACTGGTATAAGCGGAGCATACTATAATTACTGTCGTAATGAAGATTCTATTTCAAAGTCTTATAAGAAAGACCGCCTTGATAAAGCCGTTGTGTTTATGGCAGAGGCAGGCAAACGCTATTCCAAAGATATTGCCCCCGAGGTGTACGATATGTATCTGGGCAGATTCTGGCAGGCGTTTTGCAGAGTGCTTTGCGCTCAGGAGATACTTTATGCCAAGGATAAGGGAATAGGTAATAAAGCCCTCATATCACGACTTAAATTGATTTGTACCAACCCTCTCACTATAAAGATTATGAAGAAATACCCACTTCATAAATTGCCCCTTAAGCAAGCACTCTTTGCCTATGCGGTGAAATACAGATTGTATTTTATGCAGATAGGCCTTGTGAACTTGCGTAGCAGATAGGAGATAGATATGCTGTTTTCAGTAATTGTTCCTGTTTATAAAGTTGAGAAATACATAAGAAAATGTGTGGAGAGCATCCTTTCCCAGACTTTCTCTGATTGGGAACTTATCTTGGTAGATGATGGCTCACCCGACGAATGTCCCTTGATTTGTGATGAGTATGCTAAGGCAGATCCTCGCATCAAGGTGGTTCATAAACCAAACGGCGGTCTTGCATCTGCCCGTCAGGCGGGTATCCGTGTTGCCGAGGGCGATTATGTATTCAACCTCGACTCCGACGATGCTATTGAGGCGGATACTTTAGAGACCGCCTATGATATAATCACTAAATATTCCCCCGACATTGTATCCTTCGGTTATCAATGGGTATCCTCTGCGGGAGTTATGAAGATTACCAATGACTTTGTATCCGAGGGCTACTATGATAGGGATGGCATCACAGAGCATATTTATCCGGGGCTTTTGATGAATAAGGATATGGAGCATATTTCATATTACCTTTCCGGCAAGGCAGTAAGAAGAACCCTTCTCACGCCCAATCAACTTGCCGTTAACCCGAAGATATCCCTGGGCGAGGATTTGTGTTGTGTGATTCCTTGCTATCTTCAGGCGCAGAGCGTTTATATAAGTAAGAAGAACGCATATCTGTATACCATGCGTGAGGATTCTCTTTCCAAGGATTTTAATTCCAGGCAGATTCTGCTTATTGAGAATGTAATAAACGAACTCTGCAAGATAGACCATAGCTTACCTTGCGATTTTTATGATCAGCTCAGCCGATACTCCTGCTTTATGTGCTTTGCCGTTCTGGCGGCAGCCGCGGAGGGCAATCACTATAAGAGCGTTGGCAAACTGAAAGAATACATAATTGGCTCTATCCACGGCAAGCTTATCGGTAATGCCACATTTACTCGCATTACACCCAAGAGCCGTATTGCAGTGTTTTTGATAAGAAATAAGTTTATAAAGACCGCCTTTTGTTTTCTGAACATTTGTGCGTTGATTAAATCAATATTAAAAAGGAGATGACACGATTTGAATAAGACGCCCGAAATTTCCTTGATCATGAGTGTCTATAACGGTGAGGATTACCTTGCCGAGACTTTGGATAGTATTTTAGCACAGACATTTGATAGTTGGGAACTCGTTGTAATTAATGATTGTTCCACCGATTCCACTGCAGAGATTTTAGAGAAATACGCACTTAAAGATGAGAGGGTTAAGGTATATCCCAATGAGGTTAACCTCCGCCTTCCCAAGTCTCTCAACAGAGCAATCTCGCTTAGCCAGGGCAAATATATCGCCCGAATGGATGCGGATGATATCTGTATGTCAGACCGCCTTGAGAAGCAGTATGCCTATATGGAAGCAAATCCTGATGTTCATCTTTCCTCTTGTAAGTTCTTCACCCTTAAAAACGGAGTTTGTGCTTCAGGCGGAAGTGGTGGCAGATGCGATTTTAATGCACTTAAGGCGATGCTTCTGGTTACTAATCCCATTCTCCATCCTGGTGTTATTGCAAGGGCAGAGGTGATGAGAGAGCTTTTATATGATACCACTCTTACATGCACCGAGGATCTTGACCTTTGGACACGTATGGTATCAAAGGGTTACAGAATGGAGATTCTTCCCGAGTATCTTCTTATGTACCGCCTCCACGATAAGCAGATTACAAGCACTACTCTTGAGAGACAGCATAAAGAAGTTGTAGGTATACAGAAAAAATTCTTTGATGCTATGCTCACAGTTGATGGCACTGATATGTGGGATTACTACATAAACGGTATATATTTTAAGGAGAAGTTTGATGCCAAGGCATATGCCGATTTCTTCAAATGGATCAAGGCTTCATCTGCAAAGAATTTTGATATAGACGATATTAAATATGCTATGTTTGAAGTCTTGGCAGAGCACAGACGCCACGGCATTTATTTCTTAGATCTTATGAGGTCCCTTCTTGCTCTTGGCCCCATCTTTGTTGCAAAAGAGATGTCAAGACGTAAAAGCACCACTAAGAAAGACAATATCAAATTAAATCAGGTTGCGGAAAGACTCGGCCTTATCCGCACTGCAGGTAATGATGAATACCCGATTTTCACCAGAGTAAAATGATAGGAGTTGATATGGATTGAGAATATTTGAATTTCCTTATGTAATTATAACAATTCTCGTTATCTGCTTTCTTGTAATGGGTGCAATCGGATTATATTTTGTGCTCAAATGTGTGAAAACTGCCAACGAAGCGGAGGAAAAAGGCATAGTGAGTACCAATCGCCTTGAAAGTGATTTTAATAAGCTCACAACCCTACGCAAGAACCGTTGTGTGATTTATGTATCTGTTTCAACAGACAGCATGAAAGGCCTTTTGGCAGACTCCAAGATTATGCGGATACTTTCCCATATACGCACCGTTCTTATTAAGAATTTTGCTACTGGCGCAGTAGGTAATGTAGCACTCAGCAGTAGCGGTTGCTTCGTGGCACTTAGCGAATTTGAGGCAAGGGACACAATTACACTTATTGAATCCTGCCAAAACGAGATAAGTAAGATTCTCCATACCAACGAGGCGGTTAATATGGCATCTGTGCGATTTGGTTTTTGTGCTACTGTGTCCAATCAGGTTAACTTCGATACCGCTCTATCAAGAGCAAAGCAGGCGTGTGCCATGGCGGATGATAAGGGCAGATTGTATTGCGAATGGGATAATAGCAGTGGTAAAGAGTTTGAACGTAAAATCAAGATAGAGAATAACATACAGAATGAAATTGATAACAACAAGTTTTTTCTTGAGTATCAGCCTGTTATCGACTCTGCCACAGGCAAAATTGTGGGTGCGGAAGTGCTTTCCCGATTGAATTCCGAGGATGGTATTCTCTCACCCAATGCGTTTCTTTCTGCGGTAAACAGTGTAGGACTTACAGAGAAGTTTGATTATTACATATTCGAGAAAAACTGTAAATGGATTGCCAATGACAAGGCACGAAGAAGCAAGTATGTATATACAATCAATTTCTCACGTGCTACTCTCTGCAATAAGGATTTTCCTTCCGTTATTTCAAATATAATTGACAAGTATGAAATAGACTATTCCACAGTAGCCATAGAGGTGCTTGAGGATAAGTCATTGTCGGATGAAGATAAGCAGGTTATGATGGAGAATCTAACTATTCTCAATGGTAAGGGTATGCTTATCCTGTTAGATGACTTTGGCAAAGGCTACACATCCTTTACTGATCTTAGCAATTTTGATATAAGCGTTGTAAAGATTGATAGAGAAATCACCTGTGGCGCTTTGGAACCCAATGGTTTTGTTATTCTTAAAAACATTATCAACACCGCTAAAGACCTTGGATTTAAGGTTCTGTGTGAGGGCGTTGAGACGGAGGAACATAAAAGAGTTGCTATTGAGGCTGGTTGCGATATGATGCAAGGTTATTATTTCTATCGTCCTATGCCCGTAGCCAAGCTCGAGGAACTTCTCCGATAAATTTGGTTTGTATTTCAAGAGGGGTGATATAAATGCTTTCAATAATCCTTCCTGCGTATAACGAGGTGCTTTCTGTAGAGAGGGCATATACCGTTATCAATACCATCGTTGAAACTGAAGGGATAGATAGTGAGATTATCTTTGTAGATGATGGTTCTGCTGACGGCACATACGATAAAATCTGTGGTCTGTCAAAAAGCTTTGACAATGTTGTGGGTCTCAGGTTCTCCAGGAATTTCGGCAAGGAAGCTGCGATTTCAGCAGGTCTTGCGGCTGCGAAAGGAGATTGCGCCGTAGTCCTCGATTGTGACCTTCAGCACCCGCCTGAGAAGATTGTGGATATGTATCGACTTTGGGAACAGGGCTATGAGATAATAGAGGGAGTCAAAAAGACTCGAGGTGAGGAAAGCAAAACGTACGGATTTGCAGCAAAAATGTTTTATTCTGCAATCAGTTCTATGGTTGGCTTTGATATGTCCAATGCATCTGATTTCAAATTGCTTGACCGCAAGGTGATAGATGTCCTTAATAAAATCCCCGAGAGAAAGGGCTTTTTCCGCGCCATTTCTTTCTGGGTGGGATACAATAAGACCACCGTGGAGTTTGATGTCAATGAGCGGTTGGAAGGTACTACCAAATGGTCTGCAAAGGGCCTTATCAAATATGCTCTTTCCAATATATCCGCATATTCAACTGCACCTATGCAGATAGTTACCGTGCTCGGATTTGTTATGCTTATAATTACTGGCATATTCGGTGTATGGGCATTGATTGATAAAATCTCGGGCAGAGCATTAGAGGGCATGACCACCGTAATTCTTATCACTATATTTATTGGTAGTATAATTATGATAAGCCTTGGAATTATCGGCTACTATATTGCCCGCATTTATGAAGAGATTAAGGGCAGACCGAAATATATTGTTTCCACTTCCTGCGGTAAGCAGAAATCCGCTAACAAGTAATCAATACACTAAATTTTATATAAAGGAGAATTGTTATGGAAAACATCAGAGGCAAAGTCGGATTTATATGTGATATGGACGGTGTTATATATCACGGCAATAAGGTTTTGGACGGAGTTGTTGATTTTATAAACTGGATGATGGATAACGACAAAAGGTTTGTATTTCTCACCAACAGTCCCGAGAGAACTCCTCACGAGCTCAGTATGAAGCTTGAGAGAATGGGTCTTTCTGTGCCTGCAAAATGTTTTTACACAAGCGCTATGGCTACTGCGGAGTTCTTGTGCAGTCAGAATCCGGGTTGCACTGCATACGTTATAGGTGAAGCGGCGCTTACAAAAGCGCTTTATGATAAGAAGATATATATGAATGATGTTAACCCCGAATATGTAGTAGTAGGTGAGACCCGCACATATAGTTTTGAGAAGATTGAAAAGGCAATTGAACTTGTTAATAAAGGCGCAAAACTCATTGGCACAAACCCAGACATTACAGGCCCCACAGAGAAGGGTGTTATGCCTGCAACGGGTTCTTTGATTGCCCCCATTGAGATTGCCACCGGTAAAAAAGCTTATTTCGTTGGTAAGCCCAACCCTCTTATGCTTCGTCATGGTCTCAGGATTCTGGGTTGCCACAGCCATGAGATTGCCTTCGTAGGTGATAGAATGGATACTGATATTATCGCAGGTATCGAGTCTAATATCGATACAGTTCTTGTACTCAGTGGAGTTACTTCCACAGAGGATATAGACAAATTTCCTTACAGACCCAAATATATACTTAATGGTGTAGGAGAAATTGTAAAATAATTTCACACAAGGAGAAAGTTATGAAAAACATTTCAGCAAAGGCACTTAAAATTATCAAGAAGATGCAACAGGGCGAACTCACCGAGAGCGTTATTTATGCAGAGATTGCAAAGTTCGCCAAGGGCGAGGAGAATAAGAAGACACTTATTCGTCTTTCCGAGGAAGAGAAAGCGCATTATGAAATCTGGAAGGGTTACACAGGCGTTGAGATGAAACCTGAGAAACTCAAGATATTCCGTTATAAACTCATTGCCAGAGTGTTAGGTTTTGTATTTGCAATCAAGCTTATGGAAAATGGCGAAGAGCATGCTCAGGAAGAATACGATTTTCTTTCTACCGAGGTGGAGGAGAGTGTGGCTATTAAAAAGCAGGAAGAAGAACACGAAGCAGCCCTTATCGAGATGCTTGATGAGGAACGCCTCCAGTATGTAGGCAGTATGGTTCTTGGTATGAATGATGCACTGGTAGAGCTCACTGGTTCGTTGGCAGGTTTCACCTTTGCTATGCAAAATACCCGCCTCATTGCACTTTCAGGTCTTATAATGGGTATTTCCGCTACATTCTCAATGGCATCAAGTGAATTTCTTGCCGCCCGTAGCGAAGGCAGAAATGATGCGTTCAAATCCTGCTGTTATACAGGTGTCGCATATCTTATAACTGTTGCGCTTCTTATTATGCCTTATCTGCTTTTGAATAACAGTCAGTATCTCATTGCTTTATTTGCAATGATTGGAATTGTAATTTTGATTATTGCAGGATTTACTTATTATATATCTGTAGTAAAAAACGAAAAATTCAGACCCCAATTTCTCGAGATGTCAGCCATCAGCGTAGGCGTTGCAGTAGTTTCCTTTATTGTGGGTATCCTTGCGAAGAAATTCTTGGGAGTAGATCTGTAATCAGTATTATATAAGGACGAGTTTCAATGGAACTGCTTAAATTTTTTGAAAGCATCCGCACCCCGTGGCTTGATGCATTCTTTTCAATTATCACTCATTTTGGTGAAGAGACGGCGTTTGTGCTCGCGTGCTTTATTCTTTTGTGGTGTGTCAATAAGAGAGACGGATATTATCTTCTTACGGTGAGCTTTTTCGGATTGCTTATAAACCAATTCCTTAAAATTTTTTGTCGCATACCGAGACCATGGTTGAGAGACGAGTCACTTACCGTTGTACCATCGGCTGTTGATGAGGCGGTGGGATATTCCTTTCCCAGCGGTCATAGTCAGATATCCGTTGGTACTTTTGGACTCACCTCAAGGGTGTGCAGAAGCATTGCCGTAAAAGTAATCTCTATTATCCTTTGTGTGCTTGTGCCTCTTTCGAGGCTGTATCTGGGTGTGCACACTCTGTCTGATGTTTTGACTTCGGTAGTAATTGCGTTGCTTCTTATTTTTCTTGTGAAACCTATGGCTTACAAGGCGTTTGACACAGAGTGGGGGATGGATAGGCTTTTTGCCTTAATGGCATCTCTTACAGCCATTTACATTTTGTATTTGTTTGTTTACCCTTTCCCTGCTGATATTGATTCTGCCAACCTTGAGAGCAGTATGAACTTTGCCTTCAAGATGTTAGGGCTTACCATTGGCGGTTGGTTGGGATATGCCATAGATCGTAAGTGGGTACAATTTGTAACTGATGCATCCTTTGGTGTTCAACTTATAAAGGTAGTATTTGGTTTTGTGGGAGTGCTTGTAATTAAGGAAGGTCTTTCCCATGCATTTGATGCTTTTGGCATCTCCCAGTTTGTATCAGACGCTATCCGTTATATACTGATTTCCCTCTTTGCATGTGGTATATGGCCAATGATGTTTATGTACTTTATTAAGAAAAAATAGTTTTAACTCGTATATATTGACATTTTGTGTAAAGAGTTGTATAATTATGTGTGTATGTATATATTTTAACAATGTTGACAAGGAGACTTGATATTATGAAGAGATTGCTTCTTCTGTTGCTTTGCATATCTGTCATGCTTGGCGCTACCGGTTGTAATACGGCTGATAAAGCAGAGGACGCCTTCAATGGCTTTATGATTACTGTGGGTATTTGTGATTTTGAAAGTGCCCTTAATTTTGTTGATGAAGATAAGTACAAAGATGCTTTTGCTACCTACATTGAATATCAGACTTATCTTGCTAAGTTTATTGATGATATGACTTATGAGATAGTGTCTTCCAAAGAGATAGATGCTAACACTGTTGATCTCACAGTCAAGGTGACTGCAATAGAGATGAAACCGATTTTGCAGACTCTCTATAATGAGATTGCTAAACTTATCAGCAATGCCAAGTTCAAAGACGAGTGGGAGGCAGAGGATACTGCTACTGCACGCGTGGAAAGACTTCTTGGCAGAATCTCAACTGGCTCGACTTTAGCTACGTTCACCAGAGAGGTTTCTATAAAGGTTGTTAAGAAAGACGATAAATGGCTCGTTGAACCTAATTCTGAATTTATGGCTGCGGTAACAGGTGATCTTGAGAAAGCACTTGACGAACTCAATAATCCCCCTGCTGAGACCGCTGAATCCACAACTCCTACTGGGGAGACTGCGGCACAATAAACTAACATAAAAAAGTGTAGTCAGAGATGACTACACTTTCTTTTTATTCGTTTATAAGTAATGCTCCATACAACCTGTTAAGTTCATTCCATGTGTTTCTGTCCACAACCCCCGTTGGACTCATAGCAAGAGAAGTTTGAAAATCTCTCACAGAATTTGCGGTATCCTCCCCATATATACCATTGGTGGTCACGGGCGAGATGTTAGAATATCTTCCGGACAGCGAGTTGAGAATAAGTTGTATCACTACCACCACATCACCACTATCACCGCTTTTGATTTCAAGCACTTCAATAGGGAATACTTCGAAGGGTAGGGCAGGGCCTTCAGCTTTCAATATTCGCTCATATTCTCTCATAATTTCTTCCCAGGTTTCGTAATCCACTATACCCGTCTGGTCTAACCCTCTTGCTTTCTGAAACAATCTTACTGCATCAGCAGTTTCTTTTCCGTATATTCCATCTGTATTTATAAAAGGTATGGCGTCATCACGTTCACCAATCTTTTGCAAGAACTTTTGCAACTCAAATATGTTTTGTCTGTCATTTAATATATCCGTCTTGGTATTCACATGATTTTGTGATGTGAGTGTGTGAGTCATTCGTAGCCCTCCTTATTTGATACTTCCGCCGGGAAACTGACCTGATTCCTTTTCTCTTCCCTCTATTATATCCGAGTATAATCTGGCAGCTGCTGCCCAGGTGGGTCCGTTTACGATTCCCGTTTCGGACAATCCCTCAAACCGCTGGAATACTTCTACCGCATTTTGTGTCTGTTCACCGTAGTATCCCGTCACGCTGATTTTGGGTATTGACGGATACACGTCTGCTATGGTGGACAGATACGTCTGGAAGGTAGACACCGACGGCCCGCTCATTCCGAGGAGTAACCGCATATTCGGATACGGCTCTGCTCTTGCACCCCAATACTGTTGTGGCAGGGTATCTGCTATACCATCAAACACCTCAATGATTTTATTCCAGGTATCTTCACCTACTATTCCGTCAGAGGAAAGGTCATATTCGTTCTGGAATGACCTCACGGCATTCTCTGTGCCTGCTCCAAACACGCCATCAATATCAAGGGGGAGAATGGCATTGTTGAAATCCCCTATGACACTCAATAAGTATTGCAGATATTCTATGTATGGTCCACTGTCACCAATTCTCAATGTGCCGTTGAACTGACCGGAAATCTCACTATACTTAAGTCCTTCCGAGTCAAGTTCTGATAATCTTTTTACGGAATTATATATGTATAATATTCTGTACCAGGTGGCTTTGCCCACGACTCCGTCATCATCCAGATTGAATATCTCCTGGAACTTTTTCACTGCATTGAATGTCTCTGCATCAAACGTTCCATCGGGAGTTTTGATTTTGGGTATGAGAGGCCAGTTTTTTGATATTCTGTTCAGTCTCACTTGTATAAGCTTCACCTCGTTGTTTACATCACCCACCCGTAGGGGAGTGCCCGGGTATGAACTTTCAATATTCTCAACGGGTGCATTTCTCACAATCTCTATGTTGTCGCCATAATAGTTTTCCAATATCTCAAATGGCGTCAACCCCTGATTTGCCAAAGTCACAGTGCCCCATTGGGAAAGCCCGGGACACGTAACAGTAGTCCCGTTGCAAAACTGTGTGAAGTAGGGCTCTACCGTTCCTTGCATTCTCACATAGTCATTGAATAGTTCATCTGCGATTCTGCTTATGTTGCCAAATATGTCTCTTCCGGGGGAGAAGGCCTGGTCAAAGGCGGTTGAGTTTGTTATGTCAAAGTCGTATCCCCTTGACCTGTACCATTCTGTATATACGCGATTCAGAGCATAGGTGGTTATGGCGTATATGTTTGCCCTGAGCGCGTTTTCGGGCCATGTGGGATATATTTCACTTGATGCGACGTTCTTTATGTAATCAGGGAATGACACGGTTACGTTCTCTGCATTTGAGTCGGGCGGGCCGAGATGTACGGTTATGTATTCGGGTATTGTAGGTGTCAGTGGTGGCATGTCTCACACTCCTTATAGTTCGGGTTCACTTTCGATTACAGACGTCTTTTTGCCATTTTTATCGTTTAATGGTAGAGGTATCATTTGAGTTGGCTGGATTGATAACTGTCCGTCAAACACGGGCACGTCAATATTCTCTACAGTATAATATCCTGGGTAATCAATCCTTACATTGTATTTGGCATAAGTGTTTTTGTTGCCTGGTGATTGTGATAACTCACGGGATGGGGCAGGGAGTTCTATTCTTGATGTCTCACCGGATTTTCCCGTAGTCTGTGTACTTATAAGTATGGTTTTGTCACCTCTGCCGGAAGTGACCGTTACCGTTGCACCTTCAATGGGCAGAGCATTGTCACCGGCTGTCACCTTTACATACAGATATCCGATTCCCGGCATAACGGGGGATTGAACTTCACTCATAGCTTTCCTCCTTATATATGTGTCGTCATACTATTATATGCAGGTGCATATGAAAATGTTACTTTTTTCAAAAAACCTCTTCACATTTCAAATTCTCTGTGATATAATACACCTCGTATATGCCCCTTTAGTTAAATGGATATAACAAACCCCTCCTAAGGGTTAGTTGTGAGTTCGATTCTCGCAGGGGGTGCGATTAAGGAAAAGACATCCGATAGGATGTCTTTTTGCTTATATCAATATTTGTGACAAAATCTCTTAAAACCCACTTGACAATAGGGAATAAGCCGTGATATATTAGTAAGGCACCTGCTTTGGAGACGATTTGGAAAAAAGTTAAAAAACTTACAAAAAAGTTGTTGACAAAGCAAAAAGGGTGTGATACAATAATCAAGTCGCGTGTGTGTAGAGCACTGCGGCGGAATTGATCTTTGAAAAATGAACAGCATAAAAAAA
>JAZOWA010000040.1:0-11126 GCA_045659025.1 Clostridia bacterium | reverse complement strand
TTATAACGACAAACCCCAAAATATAAAACGAAAAGACCCGTTAAATTATAAATAAAATTCATAAGACTTTACTTGATTCATCACCAATGAAACAATACAAATTCATTGACCAAAGGAGATCACATGTCTGCTATAACACTATTATTATTTGCTGTTGGATTGTTTGCCTGTGTGTTGGCAGATGTGTCCATAATATATGCCCTCGTATTCGGGTATGTGCTGTTTTACATATATGCTTTGACAAAGGGCAATTCATTCCTGACCGTGTTGAAGCTTTCCCTGGCGGGAGTTAAAAAGGTCATGACCATTCTGATTACCTTTCTCCTTATAGGTGTGCTTACGGCCCTTTGGCGGGCAGGCGGTACTATACCTGCTCTGGTGTGCTATTCATCAGCTATAATTGAGCCGAGGTTTTTCGTGCTTACCACATTCCTTCTCAACTGTATGGTTTCATTCCTGATAGGCACGGCATTCGGCACGGCAGCCACTATGGGAGCGATCTGCGTTGTGGTGGCAAATACTCTGGGGATTAACCCTATCATCACAGGCGGTGCAGTGTTGTCGGGTGTGTTCTTCGGTGATCGCTGTTCACCCGTATCTACCAGTGCCCTGTTGATATCTGCCATCACAGAGACCAATATATACAAAAACATCAGGAATATGTTTCGCACTTCTGCGGCACCATTTATCGCAACCTGTGTGATTTATCTGGTGTTGGGCTTTGCGGTGTCTTCGTCCAATAAAGAGATGATAGACATTCACGGTATGTTCACCGCTGAATTCCGTCTGGGCATTATCTCAGTTATCCCTGCGGTGTTGATTTTGGTAATGGCGTTTCTTAAGGTAAATATAAAGGCCAATATGTTAATCAGCATCATCGTCTCAGCTTTGCTTTGCCGTTTTTATCAGGGTATCACCTTTGCAGAGATATTTAAGGCATCTGTCCTTGGGTTTGAGACCACCAATAAAGCGATTTCCGATATTATCAATGGTGGCGGAGTGATTTCAATGGCGAAGGTGGTAGCCATTGTGTGCATATCGTCCTGCTATTCGGGTTTTTTTGAGGAGACGGATATTTTGGATTCCGTCAAGAACTTCGTCCGACGGGCAAACACAAAGTTGTCCGCATATACCGTTATATTGATTTCCGCAATTCTGTCCAATCTGTTTGCCTGCAATCAGGCGTTGGGCATCATCCTCACCGACCAACTCTGTAAGCATATAGAGCCAAACGGCGAGAAACGGGCAATCTGCCTGGAGAATAGTGCCGTAGTGGTTGCTCCTTTGGTGCCCTGGTCAATAGCCGCCACAGTACCCCTCACATCAGCGGGAGTACCTATGGTGTCAATGGTCACCGCATTCTTTTTGATGCTGTTGCCTTTGTATAGCCTGTTTATATTCAGAAAGAGCGCCAACCCCGTGATACAGTAGGGGAGTACAATCCTTTTGAAAGATAAGGTGAAGAAATGAGATATTCTGATTGTTTTGGTAAATTGAGTTCCCGTATAATTCTCGGCACTGCATATTTCGGAGACGGAATCAGCCGTGAAGATGCATTTGATATGATGGACAAGTTTCGTCAGATGGGTGGCACTCATATTGATACTGCAAGGTACTATGCTGACGGCAAATCGGAAGAGGTGGTGGGCGAGTGGCTCCGGCTTCGCAAAGCAGAGGATATGATAATATCCACCAAGGGCGGATATTATGAAGGCGATGCAGGGGAGAACCCCCGTATAAATGAAGCGGATATCAGGAGCGACCTTGATAAGAGTCTCAATGCCCTCGGCGTAGATTGCATAGATTTCTATTGGTTGCATAAAGACGATGCAAGCACTCCCGTAGAGGGTATAATCGACTTTATGAATGGATTTGTCAAAGAGGGCAAGATTGCAAGATTCGGTGCATCCAACTGGACTTCAGAGCGAATTGCCAGGGCCAATAAATATGCTGTGGAAAATGGCGTGTCGGGTTTTGTGGCAAGCCAGATACGGTTCAACCCCGCCTATTGCCTGGGCGAGAGGGGAGGCCTTGTGGGTATGGACTCCCACGAATTTGAATTTTATAAGTCTGCCAATATGCCCGTTGTGGCATATTCCTCTCAGGCAAAGGGTTTCTTCTCCAAGATGGCAGAGCAGGGCGAATCCGCTCTGTCGGATAAGGCGAAGAAGCGTTACCTCTGCGAAGAGAATCTCAATCGTCTCAATGTGCTCAAAGAACTTGCCCTTATGCACGATGCCACGGTGGCATCTGTTATATGCGGAGCGTTCTCAAGTTTTGATGTCCCCGAGGTGTTCCCCGTGATAGGCGGTAGTAATATTCGCCAGATTGTAGACTCCCTCAACGGAGCGGATTTGGAAATGGACAAATCCGACCTTCAAAGGATTTTCAAGCTGGATGTGTGATGCATAAATTTATAAATATAAAATATTAATAACGAGGTGTTTCAAATGGATGTAAGAGAAATTATTGCTCAGGTATTTGGTATAGTGGGTCTTCTGCTTTTTGTATTGTCTTTTCAGTGCAAGAGCAGTCAGAAGCTCGTGTTTGTACAGGGATTAGGCGGAATGATGTTTTTCATCAATTTCCTTCTCATCGGCGCATACGGTGGAGCGCTTTTCAATCTCACCATCCTGGTAAGAGGATTGCTTTATAAAAATAAGAACGGCAATCTGTGGAAACCAATTTTTGTTAATTTGTTATTCACTGCGGCGTATATTTATTCACTCACTTTGATTTGGGGTGATGCTCTCCAGATACTCCTCACCACCTTGCCCTATATTTCTCTTTTGATAATGAGTGTACTTATGTGGAAAGATCTTGATAAGCCGATACGCTATTTTCAGGTCTTTTCCCTTTCTCCTGCTTGGCTTGTGCATAACCTGTTCAATTTCACCTTGGGCGGAATACTGGCAGAGGTGTTCAACATCGTTTCTGCAGTAATATCCCTTATTAGATTCAAGAAAACCGGAAACGATGCATAATTATTCGATTTGTATATTATATTGCACAAAATTAGAACGTTCATTACACAAAAACGTGTAAAAATGCACAAAAAACCCGTTGACAGAATCGCAAAAGTTTGATACTATATTAACAAGCAAGAAAGGAGAAAGGAAATGGATCGAATTATTCTTGAAATGAAAGATATAGACAAAAGATTTTCGGGAGTCCATGCTCTGAAGAATGTAAACTTCGAGTTGAAAGAAGGCGAAGTTCATGCCCTTATGGGTGAGAACGGCGCAGGTAAGTCAACTCTTATGAAGGTACTGTGCGGTATTCATAAACGTGATGGCGGTACGGTTACACTCTTCGGTGAGGACGTGGATTTTGCCACTATCAAAGAGTCTCAGGATGCGGGTATCAGTATTATTCATCAGGAGCTCAACATGATGAATCATCTTACCGTAGCGCAGAACATCTATATTGGCAGAGAGCCGATGATAAACGGCATATACATAGACGATAAGAAGATGGAGAAGGACGCCGGTGAGTTGTTTGAAAGAATCGGTGTTAAGATTGACCCCTCTGCAGTGCTTGGCACTTTGACGGTAGGTAAACAGCAGATGGTTGAGATTGCCAAGGCGGTTTCCAGAGATTGTCGCATACTTGTTCTTGACGAGCCCACTGCGGCACTTACTCAGGTAGAGGTTGAAGAGCTCTTTAAGATTATGAACGACCTCAAGGCCAAGGGCATCGGAATGATTTACATTTCTCACCGTATGGATGAGATTAACAGAATTTCCGACCGTATCACAGTAATGCGTGATGGTGAGTATGTAGGCACTGCACTCACCAAAGACACCACTAAAGACGAAATCGTAAAGATGATGGTTGGTAGAGTAATATATGGCGATAAGAAGGAGCAGAGCAATGTTCCCGAGGATGCCGAGGTAGTGCTTGAGGTTAAGAATCTCAATCGCGGTAAGGAAATCAGAAATGTGAACTTCAAATTAAGAAAAGGTGAGATTCTCGGCTTTTCAGGTCTTATGGGTGCAGGCAGAACGGAAGTGGCACGAGCCATCTACGGCGCAGACCCAATTGACAGTGGTGAGATTTACATAAACGGGGATAAGGTGAAGATCAAGACCCCCGAGGATGCGGTTAAGAAAGGTATCTGTTATCTTTCAGAGGATAGAAAGAGATATGGACTCATGCTTGACAAATCCGTAGCGGAGAACTCCGTTTTGGCATCTTTGACAGATTATATTAAACTCGGCTGGATTAATGACAAGGCAATCGAAACCGATGCCACAAGAGAGAATGGGAAACTCAAGACGAAGACACCTTCAATGAAGCAACTGCTTAAGAATCTTTCGGGTGGTAATCAGCAGAAGGTTATTATCGCAAGATGGCTTCTTAAAAACTCCGATATATTCATCTTTGATGAACCCACAAGGGGTATAGATATCGGTGCCAAGAGTGAGATGTATACACTTATGGAAGAACTTGCCGCTCAGGGCAAATCCGTAATTATGATTTCATCAGAGCTTGCGGAGATTCAGCGTCTTAGTGATAGAGTTATCGTAATGTGCGAGGGTCGCATAACAGGCGAAATCGACATTGCTGATGCCACACAGGAAAAAATAATGGCATACGCCACAATGAGAGACTGATAAAGATTCGTTTAATGAAGGGAGAAAATAGTTTTATGAACAGTTCTTTTGCATCTGCAATTAAAAAGAGTATGCAGAATATGATTATAATAGCGGCACTTGCACTTTTGGTTATTATATTTTGGGTGCTCAACCCCAACTTCTTGGGTAAATACAATATAGTAAGTATGGCACAGTCATTGGCACCATATGCTATTATGGGCCTCGGTGTTACATTTGTAATTGCTACGGGCGGTATTGACCTTTCAATCGGTACCACCTGTATCGCAGCAGCAGTTATCGCAGGTAAGCTTTATATGAACGGTATGCCCCTTGCGTACACAATCCCTGTTATGATTGCAATCGGTGCGTTGTTTGGTTATATTAATGGCCTTTTGATTGCCAAGCTCAAAATCCCTGCTTTCATTGCCACTCTTGGTACAATGATGTTCGGCAGAGGTCTTAGTGCTATCATAGTTTCAATCCCCAACATTTTCTACCCCAGCGGTACATGGTTTAACAAAGTATTTTCAAACTACAACGGTGTCCCCGTTGGACTTATCTGGGTGTTGCTTTTTGCACTTATCTGCATGTATCTTATGTATAAGTGCAAAGTTGGTAGATACATACTCTCAATCGGTAGTAACGAAGAGGCAACCCGCCTTTCAGGTATAAATACCGATAAGTACAAAATCATCGCATACACAATCGCAGGTATTGGCACAGGTATTGCGGCAATTTTCTGGGCAGCATCCTTTACCACTGTTGCTGCTGCAACCGGTAACGGTATGGAACTTGACGCCATCGCAGGTGTATACATCGGTGGTACATCCGCTGCAGGTGGTACAGCATCAATCGCAGGTTCTGTAATCGGTGCGATAATGCTCGTTGTAATCAGAAGCGGTCTCAACTTCGTACTTGCAAAATTCAACCTCAATGTTAACTCCACCTACGTTACCTACGTTCTCACAGGTATCATCGTAGTAGTAGCAGTTCTTATGGACGTTATCAAGAATAAGAACGCAAGCAAGGTTAAAATTGAGAAGCCTAAGAAAGAAAAAGTGCAGACGGCACAATCTTGATTAGTTAAAAATAAAACGCACGCAAAACCTTAAATATCTTTTTGGGAAACCAATAATTATAAAAGGAGGATATTTTTATGAAGAAAGTATTATCATTCATTTTGGTAGCGGCTATGCTCGTTACCCTCGCCGGCTGTGGTGCCGGTACAACAGCTGGTGACAAGACAATCGCTGTTGTTGCAAAAGGTGAGTCTCACGCATTCTGGCAGTCAGTAAAAGCCGGTGCAGAGGCAGCTGGTGCTAAGTACGGTTACAAGATCACATTCCGTGGTCCTGCAAGTGAGTCTGCAAAAGACCTTCCCTCACAGAAGGAAATGGTTCAGACAGCACTTTCCAACAACGCTTCAGCAATCGTATTGGCTACAATCGGTGAAGGTTTCGTTGATCTTTTGACACAGGCAAAAGACAGCAACATCCCCGTAGTACAGTTCGATAGCGGTATCTGGGCAAACGACGTTGCTGCTCTTGATGCAGCAGGCAAGAACCCCCTCGTTGCACACGTTGCTACAAGCAACTACCTCGCAGCAGGTACAGTTGCAGAGAACTTCTTTGCAGCAATCAAAGGTGACATCGCAGCAGCAGACAGCTACACAATCGGTGTTATCCAGCACGACGAAACCCAGACAGGTATCGACAGAGCAGCAGGTTTTGTAGATAAGTTTGTAGAGCTTGCAGATGCTGAGGCTACCACAAAGGGCAAATACAAAATCGAAAAAGAAGTAAAACCCGGTGATGCTGATAACGCATACAAAGCAGCTTTGGAAGCACTCGCAGAGAAAGGTGCATCTGCTATCTTCATGACAAACGAAGGTGTTGTTAAGCAGGTATACGATGCAATCGGCGCTGCAGGCACAAAGTATGATGCAATCAAATTCGCAGGTTATGACGCAGGTACAAAACAGATTGAATGGATGAAGAAGACCGAAGGTCCCAAGCTTATCGGTGCAGTTGCTCAGGATTCATTCCAGATTGGCTACCAGGCAGTAGAGCAGGCAGTATTTGCGCTTGAAGGCAAAGATGTACAGAAGAAGGTTGATATTTCAGGTGCATGGTGGGATGCCACAAATGTTGATGAAATGATCGAAAAGAACCTCGTATATCAGGGCTAATTCTTAAAACTGCGTTGCGTTTTTAATTTTTAGATGAGAGTAAGCATTCTCTTTATGAGAATGCTTACTTTTTTGTTGATTATTTGCGCAATATGTGTTAAAATAAAAAGGACGATGTAAACTCGTGTTAACATTTGTTTGTAAAAGGAGATATGTAAAATGCTTAAAGGAATTCCTGCTATTCTTTCCCCGGAACTTTTGAAGGTTCTTTGTGAGATGGGCCATAGCGATACAATCGTAATTGCAGACGGCAATTTTCCTTCCGAGACCATAGGTAAGGATGCCATCGTTATCCGTGCTGACGGTCATGGTGTTCCCGAGATACTCGAGGCGATTCTCAAGGTATTCCCCTTGGATACCTACGTGGAGAAACCCGTATCATTGATGCAGGTAATGCCCGGTGATACTGCAGAGACACCTATCTGGGATGTGTATAAGAAAATTGTATCCGAGGCAGACGACAGAGGCGATAAGGTGTTTGCCGAGGTAGAACGTTTTGAGTTCTATGAGAGAGCCAAGAAGGCGTATGCCGTAATTGCTACAGGCGAGACTGCTATATATGCAAATATTATGCTCCAGAAGGGTGTAGTAATCGCATAATTGATATTCAATTTTGTATCACACCAATTGCAGAAAGAGGAAAGTTATGAAAGCCATAGTAAACAGTAAGATTGTTCTTACAGATTCAATTCTTGAAAATCACGCAGTGTTGTATTCTGATGTAATAGAGGGAATCGTACCCTGCGACAAAATACCCGAGGGTGCAGAGGTAATAGACGCCAACGGTGGATTTCTCACTCCTGGATTTATTGATTTGCACATTCACGGATATCTTGGTAAGGATGTCTGTGATGGCGAGGAGGAGAGTATCCGCACTATTTCCAAGGGCATTATTGCCAATGGTGTTACTTCATACCTGCCCACCACAATGACGGTTGATATGAAGGTTATAAAGAAATCTCTTGAGGTTTTAAGAGCTCTTAAAGAAGAGAGTAAGACCTGGGAGGGTAGCGAGATTCTCGGTGCTCATGCGGAAGGTCCCTTCATCAGTGAGGCAAAGAAAGGCGCACAGGATCCTAAATACATCCTTGCACCCGATGCCAAGTTCGTGAAAGAGTATGCCGATATTATTAAAATCATCTCTCTTGCTCCCGAGGAGGACACTCCTGAATTTGATGCTATCAGAGAGATTCGCAGAGATACCGATGTGGTTATGTCAATGGGTCATACCTCGGCGGATTATGATACCGCTATGGAGGGGATTTCAAATGGTGTTCGTCATGCCACACACCTTTTCAATGCTATGACACCCCTTGCACATCGTGCACCCGGTGTTGTTACTGCAGCTCTTAATTCCGATGTGAGTTGTGAACTCATCGTTGACACCTTCCACGTTTCAACCGCCCTTTATGATATGGTGTATAAGATGAAAGGCAGAAAACTCTGCTTCATCACCGACTGCCTCCCTGCAGGCGGATTGCCCTATGGAGAATACACCCTCGGCGGTAATAAGATTATATACAGAGATATCGTTTGCCGTTTGGAAGACGGTACTGTTGCAGGTAGTGTCTTAAAGCTCAATAAGGGTGTGTGGAATGTTTACACCAACTCCTCAATTCCCCTTTGGGAGTGTGTAAATTGTGCCGCTTTGAACCCTGCCACCGCAATCGGTGTCAGTGACAAAAAAGGATCTATAGAGGTTGGTAAGGATGCTGACCTTGTAATATTAGATAATGAATTCAACGTTATTAAGACAATCAAAAAAGGAGTAGTAAGATATGAATCTTAAAGTTAAAGCTAAACTCGACCCCACATTTGCACCTTTGTCAATCGTTTGCCGAGAGATGAGAGAGGCCACCCGTGATAACGGTCAGGAACTCATCATTGCAATCGAGAGAAACAAGGGCTACACAGTTACTTATAAAACCACAATTTTCAAAGACGGCACAGGCCATGATGAAGAGAACTTTGAATTCGTAGAGAGAATGGCAAAGGCTCTTCTTTGGGTTGCAGGCGGATATAAGATTTATATCGCAGGCAGTGAAGTGGTAGGAGAGAAGATTAAATCTGCATTCTCCTATGATGGCATTCGTGATTTTGATGTACGCTTTATGGAAAGAGTATATGAGAAACCTTTTGAGGTTATCGTATGCTCATTGGAGGATGCTCCTGCAGAGAAATCTGCCGCAGCACCTATCGGCAGACACCTGGGCGGTTGCAGAATCGGTTTTGATGCCGGTGGTAGTGACAGAAAGGTAAGTGCTGTTATCGATGGTGAGAGTGTATATTCTGAAGAGGTTGTATGGTTCCCCAAGACCAACTCCGACCCCGACTATCACTATCAGGGTATCTTGGAGGCAATGAAGACAGCTGCTTCTCATATGCCCAGAGTAGATGCTATTGGTGTGTCAAGTGCAGGTGTGTATATTGACAACAGGATCATGGTAGCATCTCTGTTCCTCAAAGTAAGCGATGAGGACTTTGATAAGAAAGTTAAGAATATGTATATAGACGTGGCAAAAGAAATCGGTGAGAACATCCCGATTGAAGTTGCCAACGATGGTGACGTTACCGCATTGGCAGGTGCTATGGATTTGAACGATAACTCCGTTCTCGGTGTTGCTATGGGCACCTCCGAGGCAGGTGGTTACGTTGACCCCCAGGGCAATATCACCGGCTGGCTCAACGAACTTGCTTTTGTTCCCGTTGACTTCTCTAAAGAGGCAATGGTTGACGAGTGGTCAGGCGACTATGGTTGCGGTGTTAAATATTTCTCGCAGGACGGTGTTATTAAGCTCGCTCCTTACGCGGGTATTGAACTTGACGAAACCCTTTCTCCCGCAGAGAAATTGAAGGTAGTTCAGGGCCTCATGAAAGAGGGCGACGAAAGAGCCAAAGCAATCTACGATACAATCGGTGCATACTTTGGTTATGCAATTGCTTTCTACACAGAGTTCTATGATATCAAGCACGTGCTTATTATGGGCCGTGTAACTTCAGGTGAAGGTGGCACTATCCTTCTTGAAAGAGCGCAGGAGGTTCTTGATAAAGAATTCCCCGAACTCGCAGCCAAGATTGAACTCCACATTCCCGATGAAAGCTCACGCCGTGTAGGACAGTCTGTTGCAGCGGCCAGCTTGCCCGAGATAAAATAATCCCATAGGAGTGATTTTATGAGAAAAAAACTTCAGGATAAGATGTTTGAAGCCACGTATATTATAGAGCTTCTGATATCCCTGCTCGTTGCTGTGGCGGTAGTTATTCTTACTGTACGTGCGGTTGTGGATATGTGCAACATTTCATTTTTTGAGCATGGTATAGATTCTCTCGTCGTGGTACTTGATAAAGCCATCACTCTTGCTATTGGTGCCGAGCTTATCAAGATGCTCTGTAAGCATACCCCCGAGACTATTATTGAAGTTTTGGCATTTGCACTTGCCCGTCAGCTTATCGTAGGTCATGCCGAGCCCATTCCCAATCTGGTTACAGTTGCGGCAATCGCCCTGCTCTTTGTAGTAAGAAGATTCCTGCTTAACCGTTACGATATGGTGGAGACCCCCGATGGCCTGGTGGAAAACGATTCAATAAAGAAGGATTAAAAACGGGGAGAGATATTGATGAAATTTGTTTGTCAGTTAGACTATCCTGATTGGTTGTATATTACAAGAACATCCTTTGAGGGCGAAGAGTACGAGAAAGGCCGTAGCACCACGGTGAAAAGTTCAGGCTGCGGTTTGTGTTCTGCAGTTATGGTGGCAGATCGTCTTATTCCCAATTGCGGATACGGCGTTAAGGAAGCCATCCGCACCTCGTATGGTTGCGAAGCCAACTATGTAAAAGGCACCAAGTATGCCCGCTTTGCTCCTGCTTTTGCCGAGGAACTTGGACTTGAACTTGAGATCACCAGCGACCCCGAGAGATTGCGCTATTGCCTTCGCACAGGCGGTGCCGCGGTTGTATTCGTAAAGGGTGACCGTGAGGGATACAAGGGAGTATTTAGTCAGGGCAGACACTACGTGGCTGCTATCTCCGAGGAAAGGGACGGCCGTATTGCTGTGCTTGACCCTTCATATAAAGAAGGCAAATACGAGGAGGAAGGTCGCAAGGGTAAAGTCGAGATGCGTGATGGCGTCGTGGCCCTTTGCGATATACAGGTTCTCGTTGATGATTCAACCATCGAAGATCCGGCCTTTTTCCTTTTCTGGAGAAAATAAAATAAAAGCGTAGACCTTTCGGCGGTGCTCCTTAGGGGGGGAATGCTCAAAAAACACGATTATGGCACAGGACATTGTCAAAAAGCCTTGGAATCCGTCAGGATTCCTTCGGCTCTATTCCGTGCC
>JAZOWA010000039.1:0-23357 GCA_045659025.1 Clostridia bacterium | reverse complement strand
ACCACCGGTAACTAAAATTTTCATTAGAACTCCTCCTCTACGATAGAAAGCAGATACTGACCATAATCGGTCATTTTCAGCTCTTCGCCGATTTCTTTTAACTGTGCACTGTTGATGAAGCCACGTCTCCATGCGATTTCCTCGATGCAGGAAACATAGAATCCCTGACGTGACTGAACCGCCTCAACGTATTGTGATGCCTGAAGCATACCCACGGGTGTTCCGGTGTCGAGCCAAGCCATACCACGGTTGAACAGTTCCACTTTAAGTTCGCCCATCTCAAGGTAAGCATTGTTAACGGAAGTGATCTCAATCTCGCCACGAGCAGAGGGTTTAACGTTTTTAGCGATTTCCACAACTCTGTTGTCATAAAAATACAAACCGGGAACAGCATATTTTGATTTAGGGAATTCGGGTTTTTCTTCTATAGAAACAACGTTTTTGTTTTCGTCAAATTCAACTACACCAAATGAACGGGGATCATTAACTGGATAACCAAATATAGTGGCACCGACGTTGTTGTTCATGGCGTTATTCAAGGTTTTTGTGAAGTGAGGACCATAGAACACGTTGTCACCGAGAACAAGGCATACGCTGTCGTTGCCAATAAACTCTTCACCCAATATAAATGCATCTGCAAGACCTCTGGGTTTTTCCTGAACTTTGTATTCAAATTTGACACCAAGTCGGCTTCCGTCGCCCAAAAGCCTTTCGTATACAGGAAGGTCTTCGGGGGTGGAAATAATGAGAATTTCTCTTATACCTGCAAGAAGGAGAGTGGACAATGGATAGTAGATAAGAGGTTTGTCATAAATGGGAAGAAGTTGCTTCGACACCACCTTGGTCATAGGGTAGAGTCGAGTGCCTTTTCCACCTGCAAGGATAATACCTTTCATATCAAGTCACGTCCTTTATCTTAAAATTATATCACAAATTGTATTTACTTGCTCAATCGAGAGATCTGCAAACATCGGCAGAGTGAGCACCTTTTCAGAGATCTCTTTTGCAATCGGGGTATTGCCTTTGAATTTGCCTTTATAACAAGAAAAATCATTGGTTATGGGGTAGAAGTACTTTCTGGCGAATACTCCTTCGGCAAGGAGCTTTTCGGCAATCTCGTCACGGCTATACTTGTATCCGTCAAACACAACAGGGAAGTATGCGAAGTTTCTTTTCACACCTTTCTGGAAAGGGGGGAGCTTAATGCCCTCAATGCCTTCAAGGCGTTTTCTGTACTGCTCCTCGGCTTTTGATCTCTTTTCAATCTCGCCGTCAATATATCGCAGGTTGCAGATACCCATAGCCGCTTGGAATTCATTCATTTTTGCATTAGTGCCTATGTAATCTACCGAGTCAACGCTTGTTATACCAAAATTTCTGATGGAAGTAATCTGGCTTTCCAAAGAGCTGTCGTTGTATGTGAGGCATCCGCCTTCAATGGAGTTGAAAACCTTTGTGGCGTGGAAACTGAACATACTCACATCACCAAAGGATCCGATTCCTTTACCATCAACCTCAACGCCAAACACATGAGCAGCATCATAGATAACTTTCAGATTATGCTTTTTTGCAATCTTATCAATCTTTTCAACATCACACACATTGCCATATACATGGACGGGTATGATAGCACATGTCTTGTCAGTAATAAGTTCCTCAATTTTGTCTGTGTCAATCGTGCAAGTTATAGGATCAATATCACAGAATACGGGAGTAAGCCCGCACTGGACAATGGCATGGGTGGTGGATGCGAAGGTGAATGGTGTAGTGATAACTTCTCCCTCTAATCCGAGCGCCTGAAGTGCAACACAAAGTGCAAGATGTCCGTTGGTAAATAAAGAAGTGTTTTCGGTTTTGAGATATGTATTGACCTTGTCACAGAATTCATTGTGGATGGGTCCGGCATTCGTGAGCCATCTTGATTCAAATATAGGTTTTATTTCTTCACAATACTCCTCAAACGAAGGCATAGAAGAACGAGTTACGTTAATTTTCATTTTATTACCTCTTTTTAAGAGTTTTTTTAAGGGTGGATAAAATATAGTCTAAAGATTTAACCTTAAGCAACTTGGCAAGTGCAAAGTAGAAAGTCAAACCAAATAACACCTGTACGGAAACAAGATACAAATTACTCAAAGGTAAATGACCAACAGCAAGAACTGCTACGAACATAACCAAACTGCAAATAACAGAAGGGGAAATGGCTTTTATGTATTCCAGATAAGAAATCCCTACGAGTTTTTTATTTTGGTAAGCATTCATTGCGTTTGAGAGTAAAGACATAAATAGCAAAACAGATAAAACGGCATATATGCAGAAGAAAGAAGCAAATAAAAGAGATACAATAGAGATGCTTCTTTTTATGGTTTCAAACTTCATGAAAATGTCGCTTCTTCCCATGGCGTTAAACACCTGCATATTCGAGTTGTTTAATGAGTTGAAAGCAAATGTGATGCATATAAATCGCATCATAGGAACACTTGGCAACCACTTGTCAGTGAGGATTAAAGATGTCAAGGGAGAGGCGATGGCGGCAAGGCCACAAAACAAAGGAAAAACCAAAAACGAACTTACTGATAAAAGTGTTTTGGTTGCCTCTTTTAGTACATCTTTTTGTGACTGGATTTTTGACATGGCTGGGAACATCACGCCATCAACGACCTCGGTAATTGTTTTCGAAAAGATTGAGGGGATACTGGAGGCTCTGTTATAGAAACCAAGTATTGCCTGTGAAAAACGTTTACCAATAATTAAGGCATATACGTCCTGGTGCAACGTACCAATAAACCAACCCACCATAAGTTTCCAACTATAACTGAAAAGGCTTTTAAGGCGTTGAAAAGAAAAGGTGAAATCGGGATGCCACCTTACGATTAAAATATTGCATATAACCAGGGTGAACTGTTGAGCAATGGTGGAAAAGATGATGCTCCACACGCCCAGGCCCATGAGTGCCAAAGCGATTCCTGAAATGGCGTGTACAATTGAAGCGGACACGCCGGAAATAAAACTTTTGTGGAATTGCATATTCTTTTTCATGATAGCAATCTGCATGGCGCCAAATGAACCAATCACAAAAGATAGTGACAACACTCTTAGCATCATGCAGAGTTGGGAGTTTTCGTAAAAAGAAGCAATGAAGGGTGCGGAAACAAACAGTATTATGTAGCAAAGAAAAGCAATAAGAACCTGTGTGTAAAAAACGGTAGAACAATCAATGTTGTCGCTATCTTGCTTTTGGACAATAGCGTTACACAACCCGTTGTTCACAAATGTATTTGCAATAGAAATAAACACTGATAAAATTGCTACGGCTCCAAAATCCTCCGGCATTAGTATTCTCGCCATTATTATGGGGGAAAGACCGTTTATCAATTGGAGGGCAAATCTCTCGAAAGTTTTCCACTTTATGCCGTTAAAGACTTTTTCTGATAATTTTTCACTCATAACATTCTTTGAACCTTTTTAATGGTTTTTTTACAAAATATCCTAATTGTTCTATAATACGCATCAAGTTGGACTCTCAAAGGTAGCAGCTTCATTAGTTTGCGCATCTCGGACGAAGGATACTTTGTAGCTCCAGTCAACTTTAAAATTTTTACATATGCAATTCTGTTAGATATCAAAGGGGAGAAGTCGTATTTGTAATCAAAATACTTCTCGAGAGCGTTTTTGATATTGAGTCTCATATATGAGTGTTTAATTGCGTTGAACTTTTCATGATGTGAAAAACTGGAGGTATCGTTTCTGCCTGCTCTTCTATGGGCAGACATTACGTCCTTGAAAACATATATCAAACCTGCCTGATACAAAAGAGAAAAGGTTATAGTGTCACCCATGGTTGGTGCTGCTTGCCTGAGCTCTATAAATCTTGGATCGTTATACGGGAAAATATTTCTGTAAAATATGGTGCATGTGTGTACTGAGTAACCATCTTTGAGCCAATCTTTCATAGAGTATGTGCGATTTTTCTTTATTTGCAGTGCGTCGTTGTTGAAGATGGTCCCATCCGATTCGATAGTCATAAAATTAGCACCTACAGCTGAATATTCGGGATGGCTTTCCAAGAAGTCGTATTGCTTTTGTAGCTTGTACTCATCCACCCAGTAATCATCGCCTTCAAGATTTGCCACGTACTTACCTTTGACATATTTGTTGATGGAGAGAGAGTTCTTTGATACACCGACATTTTCATCGTGCAAAACCAAAATGAGTCTGTCACCATATTTTTCTTTATATTCAAGTAAAATTTCCCTTGTGTTGTCTGGTGAAGCGTCTTCACCCACAATTACCTGAAAATTGAAATTGGTTTTCTGTCCGAAAATACTATCTAAAGTTTGACGAATATATTTTTCGTGCTTATAAGTTATGACACGGACACTCACTTCAATATTAGAATCCATAATTTAAGCTCCCGTCTGAATATGTTTTTCATGATGACTTGAGATTTGACATAATATATTGTAATTATACCACATAGCATATACAAAAGCAATAATAAAAATATACATTGCATTATGCAATGGTTTGATGTATAATGTATAAGTAATTGCTAAAGAAGATCATTTCGTTTTGAAAGGATGAGTGCTATGTACAGTACAGAAGAAATCAGAAAAATCGACGTTGAGGTTGCTGATGCCATTGAAGCGGAAGTTAATCGTCAGCGTGGCAAGATAGAGCTTATAGCAAGTGAAAACTTTGTAAGCAATGCAGTTATTGAGGCGATGGGAACACCTCTTACAAATAAATATGCAGAAGGTTATTCCGGTAAGCGTTACTATGGCGGATGCGAGTGTGTGGACGTTGTAGAAACTCTTGCTATTGAGAGGGCAAAGAAACTTTTCGGTGCAGATCATGTAAATATCCAGCCCCATTCTGGTGCTCAGGCGAACATGGCGGTGTTTTTTGCTTGCCTTACCCCTGGTGATACAGTTCTTGGTATGAACCTTTCTCATGGCGGTCACCTCTCTCATGGTAGTCCCGTTAATATGTCGGGTAAATATTTCAATATCGTTCCTTATGGTGTGGAAGAAGGTACTGAAGTTATCGATTATGATAAAGTCCGTGCACTTGCTCTTGAGCATAAGCCCAAACTTATCGTGGCGGGTGCCAGCGCATATTCACGTACCATTGATTTTGCTAAATTTGGCGAAATAGCAAAAGAAGTGGGTGCATATCTTATGGTGGATATCGCTCATATTGCAGGTCTTGTTGCTGCGGGTCTTCACCCCAGTCCTGTTCCTTATGCGGATTTCGTGACCACCACTACACACAAGACACTTCGTGGACCTCGTGGCGGTATGATAATGTGCAAAGCAGAGCATGCCAAAATGATTGACAAAGCTGTTTTCCCTGGTATTCAGGGTGGCCCTTTGATGCACATCATTGGTGCTAAAGCGGTATGCCTTAAAGAAGCGCTTTCTGACGATTTCAAAGCATATCAGAATCAGGTTGTTGCAAATGCATCTGCACTTTGTAAATCTTTGCAGGAGAGAGGATTCCGTATTGTATCCGGTGGTACTGACAATCATCTCATGCTTGTTGACCTCACTTCGATCGGCTTGACAGGTAAAGAAGCAGAGCATATGCTTGATGAGATCGGTGTAACTGTAAATAAGAACACAATTCCCTTTGAGACCACATCTCCCTTCATAACAAGCGGTATCAGAGTGGGTACTCCTGCTGTTACCTCAAGAGGTATGAAGGAGGAGGATATGATAGAGATTGCAGATATAATCGAGCTCACCTTGAAGAATTTTGATGCCAATAAAGATGTTGTCGTTTCTAAGGTGAAAGTGCTTTGCGAGAAATACCCCCTTTACAGATAAGAGGTGAAAACAATGGCGTCTCCCCTTGCGGATAGAATCAGGCCAAAAGCATTGGAAGATGTGGTTGGTCAGAGCCATATAATTGGTGAAGGCAAAATACTCACCAATCTCGTCAATGTGGGCGAGATACCTAATATGATATTTTATGGTCCTTCGGGCACGGGTAAGACGACAGTTGCCAATATCTGTGCTGCGGTGTGTGGCAAGAATTTTTATAAGCTGAATGCCACTAATGCTTCTACCAGGGATATTAAAGAAGTAGTATCAGAACTTGATTCTTTTGGTAATAGCAATGGAGTTCTTCTTTATCTTGATGAGATACAGAATTTCAATAAGAAACAGCAACAATCGTTGCTTGAATATATTGAGAACGGCCGTATCACGTTAATAGCCAGCACTACAGAGAATCCGTATTTTTATGTCTATAATGCGATTCTTTCAAGATGTACCGTTGTAGAATTCAAGCCCATTGAACCGACCGATATTGAAAAGGCCGTGCGCCGTGGGATAGAGTGTGTAAAATCTGATTATCCCGATAGAAACATTTCTTTTACCGAAGACAGTATAATTCATATAAGCAACACTTCGGGCGGCGATGTGAGAAAGGCTCTTAACGCAGTTGAAATGTGCGTTAAGATGAATCTTTATCGTGATGGCGATATAACTATTGATCTCAATACTGCTTCTGAGGCTACTCAAAAATCCGCTTTTGCATTTGATAAGGGCGGGGATAGTCACTATGATGTGATGAGTGCATTCCAGAAGTCGATTCGTGGTAGTGACCCTGATGCTGCCGTCCATTATCTTGCTCGACTATTAGAGGGTGGAGATTTGATTGCTGCTTGCCGTCGTCTTATGGTTATTGCAGCTGAAGATATCGGACTTGCTTATCCCAATGCAATTGCTATTACTAAGGCGTGTGTAGATAGTGCATTTCAACTTGGCCTTCCTGAAGCCCGTATTCCTCTGGCAGATGCGGCAATTATGCTTGCTTGTATGCCAAAATCCAATTCAGGTATAAGTGCGATTGATGCGGCCATATCGGATATCCGTTCGGGCAGGGGTGGTAACGTACCGTTGCATTTGAAGGACGCTCATTATTCGGGTGCAGAGAAACTTGGAAGGGGAGTAGAATATAAATATCCCCACGCATACAAGAATTCTTACGTTTCTCAGCAATATCTTCCTGATGTGTTGAAGGATAAGACTTATTACACACCGGGAGATAACAAAACAGAAGATGCATATAAAAATTATCTGGATTTTTTAAAAGGTAATTGCTGACTAAAAGCCGTGATGTTCACGGCTTTTTTAATAAAGTGTGAATATTTAGTGTTAAATGTTGATTATTTGGATAAATGGTTGTATAATTTATTTAACAGATAAAGTCTATTTTAGGGGGTGTCTGTGTGAACAGAAAACCAAATGATAATGACGCATGCACAATTCATAAGACAAGCATAGGCGGACAGGCCGTTTTAGAGGGCGTTATGATGCGTGGTCCCAAGGATATAGCCACTGCTGTACGTAAGACTACCGGAGAAATCGTCATAGACAAAAAACCTATCAGTTCAATTACTGCCAAATATAAATTCCTGAAGTTTCCCATCATCCGTGGGGTTGTAAATTTCGTTGAATCAATGGTTATAGGTGTAAAATCTCTTATGTTCTCTGCGGAACTTTATGATATAGAGGGTGAGGAAGGCTACGAACCTTCCAAGTTTGAGAAATGGCTTGACGATAAATTCGGCGATAAGATTAAAGATATTGCAATCTATGCCGCTGTCGCAATTTCTCTTGTTTTGGGCATAGGTTTATTTATGCTTTTGCCTACGGTTATTGTGGGATTTCTCAAGTATCTTACTGATTCACCTGTAGTATTGAATCTTGCAGAAGGTATAGTCAGAATATCAATATTTTTGATATATATATCCCTTGTTTCTTTGACCAAGGATATACAGAGAGTTTTTGAATATCACGGAGCAGAGCACAAGACAATAGCCGCCTATGAGCACGGTGAAGAACTTACCCCTGAGAATGCTCGTAAGTATAGCAGATTGCATCCCAGATGCGGTACAAGTTTCTTGCTTATTGTAATGGTGGTCAGCATCATTTTCTTCTCATTCTTAAGATGGGAAAATGTTTTTTACAGATTGTTTTTCAGATTGCTTCTTCTTCCTTTGGTGGCAGGTGTGTCCTATGAGGTTATTAAGTTCGCAGGCAGAAGCAAGAGCAAAGCAGTTGCTATCCTTACCAAGCCTGGATTGTGGTTGCAGAATCTCACCACAAGGGAACCTGATGACGCGCAGCTTGAGGTGGCGATTGCATCACTCAAAGCAGTGCTTACAGATAATAAGGAAGATGACAAATGGTAATCAAAGAATGCATTGCCAAGGCGTTGACCATTCTTGATGAGGCGGGTATTGATGGCGCTCTGCTTGAATCAAGACTGCTTCTTGGTAAAGTGATTGATAAATCTGATGTATTTGTTATTGTGAACCCTGATTATGATGTGCCGGATGAAGATTGCGACACCTTCTTTTCCTATGTTCATAGAAGGGCGAAGGACGAACCTTTTGCATACATTGTGGGGGAAAAGGAGTTTATGTCAATTCCTTTTTATGTTACACCTGCTGTGCTCATTCCTCGCCCTGATACCGAACATCTCGCAGAACTTGCTATTGACCTTTGCAAGGAGCGGGGTTATAAGCAAGTGGCGGATTTTTGTACAGGCTCCGGTGCATTGGCCATATCTGTGGCGATGAGTTGTTCTGATGCATGTGTAATGGGTTATGAAATATCCACTGAGGCTTTGGATGTCGCCAAGCACAACAAAGATATTCATAACGTTTCTAATGTAGATTTTGCAATCCTTGATGTGCTGACAGGTCTTGAGGGTATAGACACAAAGTATGATATGGTTATATCTAATCCGCCTTATATAAGCGGTGAAGAGATGAAAATGCTTGATAAGACGGTAGGAGAATATGAACCTCATCTTGCCCTTTATGGTGGGGCAGACGGCCTTGATTTTTACCGAGTGATTTCATCATCTGCAAAGTCTTTTCTTAGATCTGGCGGTGTTCTGGCATTTGAGGTAGGTCACGATCAGGCACAAGCAGTAAAAGACCTTATGAACGAAAATTTCTGCGAAATACAGACAAAAAAAGACTACGCCGGCATAGAACGGGTAGTCTGGGGGAAATTGATGTAATTGTTAAAAACATCCGTGCAGGGCACGGATGTTTTTTATTTAATTATGATGATAGCTTTTCCATTTGATACGTTGCCTACGGATATGGATTTCACATATTCGTTGCCACTGATTTTTTTCATGATTGATTCATATTCGTCTGCATTGATGGTTATGGTTATCTGATCGTCTGCTTCGGCTATCTCATTACCGTCAAGGAAGGTATAGAGATAATTTTTGATTGTAAGCATATTTCCTTCACCGGATTTGTGTATCTCTACTATCGTAGGGGCAGGGGTGTTACTTTCGGTGAGCAAGAAAACACTTTTTTCTGCCACAACCTCGTCAGTGATAACATCTTCTGCGGGTTCTTCCACAACCGTATCAGTGGTCGCATTGCTTATGGCAACCTCCTCAATTTCCGTAATCGCCTCATCGGATTCCATTGCCTTGCTTAAGGAGGCGGTGGTTTCTTCGACGATTTCAGATTCAATCACATCTTCGGTGATCATACGTGCAAGGGCTAAGGGTGCGGGTACTGCTTCTGAAGGCTCTGGGCTGTTCTCTATAGGAGAAGGTTCCGATTCTTCTGTGTAAATGATAGAGATGGTTTCATCAGGTGAAGATGCACTCTCGATGATGGCAATATTGTCATTAGAAACACTATCGGTTTTTTCTATTACCTTAATGATTTTAATATTTTCATTTTTGCTTTCGATGACGGGAGGAGTATCCGGTACTTCCTCGTTAAGTGTGATTTCGTTGTTTTTCTCCTCTATGACAGTCGTCTCGGTCAATATTGCTTTGTTGGACACGTCATTATATATGTCATACACACCGAATTTGCCAACCGCAGCAACCATAATCACCGCCGCAGTAATGGTGGATAACTTGGCATAAGGCAAGTTGAATAGCTTGGACTTCTTTTCCTTATTGCTTTTCAACTGATTGTTCACCAGAGCTATGTGCATCTTTTTTGTGAAATCAACCGGGAGACTTGCTTTGGAATGATCAAGATCGTTTACCATGGATTTCATCATGTCGTATTCGTGATGACAGTTTTCACAACAGGAGATATGCTCTTCAAACGATGAGCAATCTTTTTCGTTCAGTAATCCGTCTATGTAGTCGTTAATCAGGTTTTTAGCATCAGAGCAGGAAATCATATTTTCACATCCTTTTCCAATATGTTATCAGTTAAAATATCCGCTTTCTGTCAATACGTCTTTAAGAGCGATACGAGCTCTGTTTATTCGGGATTTAATCGTGCCTTCAGAACATTTGAGTATCTCGGCAATTTCGCTATATGAGAATCCGTTGATATCCCTTAACACAATTACTTCCTTGTGTTCTTTCTTGAGTTTGTTGATTCCTTTATACAAAGCATTGCGTTTTTCCGTGGATATATAGCGATCCTCAGGAGAAGAAACATCCTGGTACACAAGGGGGTCCTCTGCGTCAACATCAGCCATCGGGGAGGTTTTGGAGCGTTTTTTCTTACGAATTTCATCAAGGCAGATATTGGTGGTAATTCTGTAAACCCAAGAAGAAAACTTTGATTGAAATTTGAAGCTTCCTATGGAGGAATGCAGTTTTATAAGTACGTTTTGCACAGCATCTTCTGCATCCTGGGGAGATCCTGTAATACCCAAGGCAATGTTGTAGATTCTGCTATAGTGTTCGTTGACCACTTGCTCAAAAGCACGTAAATCTCCGTTTTGAGCTTTTTTAATAAGTTCGGTATTTGAATCCATACTCGGAAAACGCCTCCTCTCTGCATTTTGAGACGCCTTTGTATATAAGACGTTCAAAACACTGTTTTTGTTCCGTAAAATCACAAAAATAAAATTTAAAATTGTTGTCTTATAATACTACCATAAAAAGAGAATATATTCAACTCTTGTTTGTGAAAGTTATATGATAAATCACTTATGACTATATCAAACCCAAAGTAGTATGTTTTGTTACAATGTATGAAAAGAAAGCATAACATGTGCCTCATAAAAATATATTTATAGAAAGCAAAAGGAGACACAGGAGGCATTTCTTATGGAGAAGGAACACGTTGGATTGAATGCAAAGCAGGCGAGGAAAAACCTTTTGGAATACGGGTACAATGAACTTGCACAAAGCAAGGGTACGTCTTTGCTAAATATATTTTTCAGGCAATTTGCGGATGTGCTTACGCTGACCCTTATCGGCGCCACAATACTTAGTTTTGCGCTTGGTGAATATTCGGATGCGATAACAATACTTGTAATAGTCGCCATAAACGGCATGCTTGGATTTGTTCAGGAATATAAGACAGAAAAATCAATCGAGGCGCTTAAGGGGCTTTCTGCGCCTGTAACTACTGTCTTGCGTGACGGGGTAGAGGTTACGATTCCATCAAGAGAAGTTACGGTATCTGATGTGGTGGTACTCGAAGCAGGAGATAAGATATGTGCTGATTGCCTTGTCATTTCATCAGCAGAATTGTACACAGATGAGTCGGCGCTCACGGGGGAATCAGTGCCTGTAGAAAAGTCAGCGCAAGGGGATAAGATGATATATATGGGTACGACCGTAGTAAATGGCAGAGGTCTTGCTATAGTGGATAAGGTTGGCATGTCAACCAAGATGGGATCAATTGCTCATATGCTCAAAACCACCGTTTCGTCGGACACGCCTCTTAAAAAGTATCTTAATAAGATAGGCAAAGAACTTGTTGTTATATGCGGAGCGGTATGTGTATTGATTTTTGTTGCGGGATTGTTTCGTGGTCAAAGAGGTTATGACATGTTTCTGTCGTCTGTATCCCTTGCGGTGGCGGCAATTCCTGAGGGATTACCTGCGGCAGTAACTTTAACTCTTACAATGGGCGTTACACGTATGCTCAAAAGAAATGCCCTCGTGCGAAAACTACCTGCCATCGAGACCCTGGGATGCACAAATATAATCTGTAGTGATAAGACGGGTACTTTGACCGAGAATAAGATGACGGTGAAAAAAGTGTTCTGTGATGGGGAAGTGATTGATTCTTTAAGCGACCACACCAAACGGGATTCATTACCTTTTGAACGCCTGGTGGAGTGTGGCAGACTTTGCAATAATGTGTCCCGCAGAGAGAATATGCTGGCAGGAGATCCTACTGAGGTTGCTATATACGAATATTCTGCAATACATGGTGATGATAAAGAGAAATTTACCCGGGTAGGAGAGATTCCTTTTGATTCTCGCCGTAAATGCATGACAGTGATTTGTTGTGATGCAAGTGGGGGTAAGACGGCGTTTGTAAAAGGTGGCTGTGATAAGATAGTAGGTATGTGTGATCGCATACTCACATCCTCTGGTATTGAACCCTTTGATAATAAACAAAGAGTAATTACATTGGCGGAGAAAATGGGTGAAGAAGCGCTCAGAGTAATAGGTTTTGCATACAAACCGATTACTGAAGATACAGAGGACGTGGAAGACAAACTGATATTTATCGGACTTGAGGGGATGCAGGATTTGCCTCGCAAAGAATCATATCTTGCAGTTCGTAAATGTTATGATGCGGGAATAAGACCAGTTATGATAACGGGTGACCATAAGGCTACTGCTTCCGCAATAGCCGATATGATAGGCTTTCGTGGAAATAACACCCCTCTTACGGGTGCAGAGATTGAATCAATGAGCGATGATCAACTGGTTGATGCGGTAGAGTCCACAAATGTATTCGCCAGAGTGTCTCCCACAGACAAACTCAGGATAGTGCGAGCATTCAAAAGGCGCAGAAACATAGTGGCAATGACGGGAGACGGTGTTAATGATGCACCATCGCTCAAGGAAGCGGATATTGGTATTGCAATGGGCAGGTGCGGTACTGAAGTGGCCAAAGAAGCATCCGATATGATACTTATGGATGATAATTTCTCTACGATTATTTCGGCGGTAGAAGAGGGAAGAGTGATATACGGTAATATCCGTAAGTTCATCCGTTATCTTCTTTCCTGCAACTTGGGTGAAATGATTATTATGGGGGCATCTGCGCTCTGTGGCATGCCATTACCTCTGGTTCCCATACAGATACTTTGGCTCAATCTGGTTACTGATGGTCTTCCGGCCTTGGCGCTTGGTGCAGATAAAGGTGAGGAGGGTATAATGAACTCTCAGCCTCGAAAAGAAGGGGAGAGTATTTTTTCAAAGGGTCTTGGAAGCAATATAGTGATGTCTGGCATCCTAATAGGCGGAGAAGCGCTATTGGCTTTTTCCATCGCACGATTTTTATATGGCAGTATAGAAATTGCACGAACTGTTGCCTTTGCCACTATGATATTTGCAGAGCTTATTTATGCCTTTGAATGTCGTAAGGAGGAGGGGAATCTCACTTTCGGTGATGTGATTGCAAACCCACTTTTGTTGGTATCTGTTCTTCTCTCTGTGCTTCTTACATTCTGCATTGTGTATATACCTGCCTGCACAGAAGTTTTCAAAACAATTCCACTTACCTTTGCACAATGGGGAGTAGTATTGCCATGCGGAATGGTTGAATTCGTTCTGAATGGTTTGGTTTTGCGAAAAGATACCAAAAAAGAATAAAAATCCACTATAGTTTTTTGCTAAATTTACTTAAAAACTATTGCTTTTTACCTCTTTATAGTTTATAATTTAAATATATTATTTTATCAATAATAAGGAGGTATTTTATATGTATCCTAAAATTGGTATCCGTCCCACGATTGACGGACGTTGGGGTGGTGTTCGCGAGAGCCTTGAAGAGAAGACAATGGCAATGGCGAAAGCTGCTAAAGAGCTTATTGAAGCTAATGTTTATTATCAGGACGGCACTCCTGTTCAGTGTGTAATTTCACCTTGCACAATCGGTAGTGGCGCAGAGGCAGCAAAGTGCGCTGAATATTTCTCTGGTGAAAATGTTTGTGCTACATTGGCAGTTACTCCATGCTGGTGCTACGGTAGCGAGACAATGGACCTTGATCCCACTAATGTAAAAGCAGTTTGGGGCTTCAACGGTACAGAGAGACCTGGCGCAGTTTATCTTGCTGCAGTTATGTCTGCATTTGCACAGCGTGGTTTGCCTGCATTCTCTATGTATGGCCACGATGTTCAGGATATTGAAGACAACACTATCCCCGAGGATGTTAAAGAGAAGATGCTTCTCTGGGCTAAGGGTGCAATCGCTGTTGGCCAGATGAGAAATAAAGCATACGTTAACCTCGGTGGCGTATCAATGGGTATTGCAGGTTCATACTGTGATGTTCCCTTTATGCAGAAGTACCTCGGTCTTCGTGCAGAGTTTGTAGACCTTACAGAGGTTCTCAGAAGAATCACTCTTGAAATTTATGATAAAGATGAGTATGAGCAGGCAATCGCTTGGATCAGAGCTAACTGCAAAGAAGGCTTTAACAAGAACGCCGGCAAAGACTTCCCCGAAATCATCAAGAAGTCTGGCGTTGTAAAAGATGAATGGGAATTCATTGCTAAATTCTCTATTATCGTTAAGGATATCATGAATGGTAATGAGAAACTTGCCAAACTCGGTTGGCACGAAGAAGCACTCGGTAAGAATGCTATCGTTGGTGGTTTCCAGGGTCAGAGAAACTGGACAGACTGGTTGCCCAATGCAGACTTTACTGAGGCAATTATGGCTTCATCATTTGACTGGACAGGTAAGAAGAAACCCACAGCATTTGCTACTGAGAACGATACCTTGAACGGTATTTCAATGCTCTTTGGTACATTGCTTACCAATAAGGCTCCTTGCTTCCATGACGTTCGTACATACTGGTCACCTGATGCTGTTAAGAGAGTTACCGGCAAAGAACTTGAAGGCAAAGCGAAAGACGGTATCATCCACCTTATCAATTCTGGTGCTACTGCTCTTGACTGCACAGGTATGGCTAAGGATGCAAACGGCAACGGCACACAGAAAGAATGGTGGAATATGACTGACGCAGACATCAAGGCTTGCCTCGAAGCAACCGACTGGTGCCCTGCAGACCGTGAGTATTTCCGTGGCGGCGGTTTCTCCAGCCACTTCAGAACAAGAGCTGAAATGCCCGTTACTATGCTCCGTGTAAATATTGTTGACGGCATTGGCCCTGTTATCCAGATTGCAGAGGGCTACACATGTGACCTTCCCGATGATGTACACGATAAGCTTGACAAACGTACAGACCCCACATGGCCCACAACATGGTTTGCTCCCATCCTTACAGGTAAGGGCGCATTCACTGATGTATATTCAGTAATGGCTAACTGGGGTGCTAACCATGGTGTAACCGTTGGTGGCCATGTTGGTGCAGAGATTATCACACTTTGCTCAATGCTCAGAATCCACGTTGCTATGCACAACGTTCCCGAGGAGAAGGTTTACCGTCCTCACTGCTGGTCAGGTTTCGGCACAGAGAATGCAGAAGCAGCAGACCTCGCAGCCTGCATGAACTACGGTCCTATGTACAAATAATCTGATGTATTTATTATGCTACCCATTGCCATTGCGCAATGGGTAGTTATAATGTTCACCTATGTAAATTAAGGAGAAAGTTATGGATAAGATTTACAAGTCATTAGAATACATTCACAAAATCGCTGGCGAACCTCTGATGAAGTTTGACGGTAGCGAACCCTTGGATGTGTGGCAGAAGAGAGCAAGGGAGAAATTGATTGAACTCCTCGGATTGCCCACTACCAAATGTGACGATATGTTTGAGATAATCGAGACTAAGAAAAAGGACGGCTATACCCAGATAAACTTTGAATTCCAGAGTGAAGAGGGATATTTCGTTCCTTGCGGTCTCCTTGTTCCGGATGGTATTACCAAGCCTTTGCCGGTTGTAATCTGCCTCCAGGGTCATTCTACAGGAATGCAGATTTCTCTCGGAGAATGCAAATTTGAGAACGACGCCAGAATTATTGCGGGTGGCAGAGATTTTGCTGTAAGAGCTGTTAAAGAAGGTTGCTGCGCTATTGCTCTTGACCAGAGATATATGGGTGCTGCAGGCCAGACAGAGACGGGTAGTCCATCTTGCCTTAAAGATAATACCGCCATGGCAACTCTCCTTCTTGGCAGAACAGCAATTGGCGAGAGAGCTTGGGATGTATGTCGTCTTATTGATGTTATAGAAAGCAAGCTTACAGAATATATTGATACCGAGAGAATCGTTCTTATGGGTAATTCGGGTGGTGGTACAGCTACTTTCTACACCTCATGTATTGAAGACCGCCTTTATATGTCTGTACCCTCATGTGCAGTATGCACTTATGATGATTCTATTATGGCAATGTATCATTGCCCCTGTAATTTCATCCCCGGTATCAGAAAATACTTCAACATGGGTGATTTGGGTTGCCTTATCGCACCTAAGAAACTCGTTGTTGTGTGTGGTAAAGAAGATGTTATCTTCCCCGTTGAAGGCGTTAAGAAGAGCTTTGATATTATCAAATCCGCTTATGCTTCTATTGGTAAGGAAGACACCTGCCACCTTGTAATAGGTGAGGGCGGTCATCAGTTCTATCCCGATGAGGCATGGCCCATTATGCATAGTATGCTTTGATGAGCCAGTAAAAATGTATGACAAATCGCAACCGGGATATAACTTGGTTGCGATTTTGCTTTATTTATTATAAATTGATGTTGACATGGTATAGGAGAATGTGATATACTTTCTTTGTTGGAAATTTGGCCCGGTAGTTCAGTTGGTTAGAATGCCAGCCTGTCACGCTGGAGGTCGACGGTTCGAGCCCGTTCCGGGTCGTCAAAAATCGGCAAGGTTCGATATAGAATCTTGCCGATTTTTGTGGTTTACAAGGGAATATAAGCATCAGGGATTTCATTTATAAAAAATAAAATGTAAAGGAAAATTTATATGAGTTACTTTATAATGAAGGATAACGAATTAACTTTTGTTGATACAGAGAGTTTGCCTGCGGAGTTGGAAGAACTTTATCAAAATATTCGAAAGAAGTATATAATTGAATTTTCTTGCTCTGATTGGGCAAATGACACCGGAGACGCTGGTATGGGTTACGACTACGATAATTCCTACAAGCTTTTCCGTGAACCACTGAGGAGAGAAATGGTTATAAAAGACGGGAAGTTGGCAGGCTTCTATGTGGGTTGTCAGTCAGAGCACGAAGCCACCAAGGAATATTTGCTTGAACTTGTGCAGGGTTTTAATGTTTTTTGTGGGGGTTCCAGTTCTCCTCGTTATGGTGATTCAAAGGAATGGGTGCTGAATATTAAAGAAGAATCTGCACCATTAGAGCATGTGTGTCTGTTTTGGGTAAATGAGGAAGACGGAGAACATACATTTGTGCCTGAGGAATTTGATTGCAAATTTGTTGATTCGATATTAAACGTGTGCAGATGGCAGGATAATTACGGAAGATTTGATGGTGTGTTCCGCATCACATTGAAATTAACAAAAGAAGGCATAGAAAATCCTGATGCGGTACTTCTTGCATTGCAGAAATTCAACCCGATTTTGGTAAAAGCATAAAAGGTAAGAAAGTTCAAAGAGACGGAGGCAGTACTTTTTAATATCTTTTATGCATACGAAAGTCGGTTGATACAATAGAATGTATAACTGAGTATGAAAGGGTTTTGTGTATGATATGCAATAATGTTTTGGATGCTATAGGAAATACCCCATTGATTCGTCTTAATAAGATGACGGGGGAGAATGATGCAGAGATACTTGTTAAGTTTGAAGGTGTAAATATTGGTGGTTCTATAAAGACCAGAACCGCATACAATATGATACTTAAAGCGGAGCGACTCGGCCTTCTTAATGAAGACAGTATAATTGTTGAGCCCACAAGCGGTAATCAGGGCATAGGTCTTGCTCTTGTATGCGCGGTAAAGGGTTATAAAGCGATAATCATTATGCCCGATTCCGTCAGCGAGGAAAGACGCAAGATTATAGGTCATTATGGCGCAGAGGTTAGATTGGTACATGATAATGGTGATATAGGCGAATGTATTGCCAAATGCACCGAAACTGCCCTTGAAATGGCGAAAAATGATCCAAGGGTATATGTTCCCCAACAGTTTGAAAATGATGCTAATGTGGGTGCACATAAGAACCATACTGCATTAGAGATAATGGAGCAGGCAGGTAAACCCATTCACGGATTCTGTTCTGGCATAGGTACAGGCGGTACTATTACGGGTATCGGTGAAGTGCTCAAAGAACATAACCCCGATATGGAGATATGGGCTATAGAGCCTGAACATGCTGCGATTTTGTCAGGAGGAAGTATTGGTACTCACTTGCAGATGGGTATAGGTGACGGCATTATTCCCAAGATACTAAATTGTGATATATACGATAGCGTATGTATAGTAACTGATGATGAGGCAATCAACACTGCAAAGGATCTTGCCAGATTAGAAGGCCTTATGTGTGGAATATCAGCAGGAACCAACGTTGCTGCTGCTATAAAACTTGCCAAAAAGCTTGGCAAAGGTAAGACGGTGGTTACTGTATTACCGGATACCGCAGAGAGATATTTTTCAACTCCTTTGTTTGAATAATAAGAAATTAAAAAGAGATTGGATATTTCCAATCTCTTTTCTTTTATTTGTAGAGTGATTTAAGCAATTTGATTTCTTCTGCATAACCCTCAAGTTCATTGGGAGTTTCGAGCAGGAAGGGGAGTTCTTTTAACTTTGGATGGTTAATAATTCTTTCAAAAGCCTCTGCTCCGATATGGCCTTCGCCAATTTTTTCGTGTCTGTCCTTGTGACTTGCAAAGGGGTTTTTACTGTCGTTTATGTGGATGGCACAAAGCCTGTCAATGCCGATAACCTTGTCAAATTCTTCAAGGACACCATCCAGGTTGTTCACTACATCATATCCTGCATCGTTAATATGGCAAGTATCAAGGCAAACTCCTAATTTATCGGATAATTCTACTCTGTCAATGATTGCTCTGATTTCTTCGAATTTTCCGCCCACCTCGCTACCTTTGCCTGCCATTGTTTCAAGGAGGATGGTGGTGGTTATGTCGGATGTAATCACCTTGTTGAGAAGTTCAGAAATGAGTTCAATGCCTTTTTCTGTGCCCTGTCCAACATGGCTGCCTGGGTGGAAATTATAAAGATTTCCGGGCACGTATTCCATACGTGCGATATCATCTTTCATAGTATTAAGAGCGAATTCACGTATCCCTTCGTCAGCAGAACAAGCATTCAATGTATAAGGAGCATGAGCGAGAATTTTGGCAAAGTTGTGTTCCTTGGCGAATTCAATGAAACTTTTCACATCTGCCTCGTCAATGGGCTTTGCAGCGCCACCTCTTGGATTGCGGGTAAAAAACTGAAAGGTGTTTGCACCGATTGAAACCGCTTCTTTACCCATGTGCAGGAATCCCTTTGAAGCAGATAAATGACATCCGATTTTAAACATAACCATGCTCCTTTTTGAAGTTTGATACTGCGTCCATAAGTTCGGATACAGAGCTGAACCAGGATTTGATCATGTGCCTCATGATACCCACTTCCTCATTCTTGGCAATCAGACCAAATATTGGCACGCCAGAGCCATATGCGGCACCGATTTCTGCCCAGGCATCACAACCGGACGGGCCTACGTATATAAGCAGATCTGCAGTAGTTGCTGATGTGGAGCAAAAGTCAAACACCTTCAATCCGTCGGGAGATTCAATAAAATTGGTGAGTTCTCGCTTTGAGAGAAACGCCTCTTCAGGACGACCTTCTCTTATCCATGACAGGACATAATCGCCATTGCTTTCAATTAAATTGGTAAGCATCTCTACGGCGTGCTGGTGTTTCCAGGATGCGGCAATGTAAATGTTCATATCTTAAATACTCTCCTTTGGTTATTAAAAGCAGGACCGCTATGCAGTCCTGCTTTATGTAGTGCGATTGTTTACAGAGTAACTATATATTACTGAGCAAATCTTGCGTCAACTTCCTCTGCAATCTTGGAGATTTCGCCAGCTTCTTTAAGCGCTTTAACACTAGCGTTGATCTTGTCAAGCAATTCTTTATTGCCCTTCTTTACAGCGATTGCATATTCCTCTTTCTCGAATACGGAATCGTCAGTAACGCCTTTGAGCTGGGGATTCTTTGCAATGAAGCTTGCAGCGGTGGGAGAGTCAACAACAGCTGCATCAATTTTGCCGTTGATGAGATCCTGAACTGCATCGATACCTTTCTGATATCTGCTAAGCTCAATGCCTTTGATTTCAGACAAAGTCAGGTCGCCGGTGTAACCGGTAACAACACCTACTTTTTTGCCCTTGAGTGTTTCAACATTGGTAATGTCTGTGTTGTCACCTTTAACGATGATTGTCTGTACAGCTACCCAGTAGGGTTCACTGAAATCTACGTTTTCAAGTCTGTCTTCTGTAACGGTCATACCTGCGATACCGCAGTCAACTTTACCTGCCTGAACAGCGGGGATGATGGAGTTGAAGTCCATGTTGGATACTTCGAGAGTAGCGCCCATGTCTTTAGCGATTTTGTCGCTGATAACGATGTCGATACCGTCAAATTCACCGCATACACCTTTGCCGTTGCCTGCAACGAATTCAAAGGGAGGGAACTCTGCATTAGTAGCGATAACGAGCTTTTTAGCACCGTCTTCTGTTTTTACACCGCAAGCGGTGAACGCCAATACCATTACAAGGATGAGAGATACTGCAACAGCTGATTTCATAAATTTTTTCATAATTGATTTTCCTCCTGAAAATTTTTATTTATTTAGTTATACACAGAAGGGCAACTGCTGTGTATAAAATAAATACTTACTGTACCCTGCGTAAGAATTCCATTGTACGCGGATTCTTGGGATTTTCAAACACCTCAGCGGGTGTGCCTTGCTCGGCAATGATGCCGTTGTCCATAAAGAAGAGACGAGAGCCGACTTCCTTGGCGAAGTTCATCTCGTGGGTAACTACTATCATAGTCATACCGGAGTCTGCAAGTTCTTTCATAACCGACAGTACTTCGCCCACCATTTCGGGGTCGAGAGCGGATGTAGGTTCATCAAAGAGCATAATGTCAGGTGACATTGCCAGCGATCTTGCGATAGCGATTCTCTGTTTTTGTCCGCCAGATAAGGTGCTGGGAAAAGAATCAATCTTGTCGGATAATCCTATCTTTTTGAGAAGTTCCTCTGCAATTGCAATCGCCTCGTCTTTTTTCATCTTCTTGATTTTCATAGGAGCAAGGATGATGTTGTCAAGAACGTTCAGGTGAGGGAAGAGGTTGAACTGCTGGAAAACCATACCCATCTTCTGTCTTATCTTGTTAATGTCTGCTTTGGGATCAGTGATGGACTCACCTTCTACCAGGATTTCGCCTCTGGTGGGCACTTCCATAAGGTTAAGACATCTTAAAAAAGTACTCTTACCGCCACCGGAAGGACCAATCACAACGATTTTTTCACCTTTTTGAATGTGTTCGTTGATACCACAGAGAACATTGAGGTCGCCAAAGCTTTTGTGCAAATCAGTAATCTTAATCATAATGCGGCCTCCTTTCAGCGGTTGTCTGATTCTTTAAGCTTACGTTCAAGAGCGGATACACCTAAAGTCAAGAACTTGATAATTATATAGTACACAAGCGCCGCCACGATAAGAGGGAGAAAAGGTTCAAAGGTGAGTGAACGTATGATGTCAGCTCCTCTGGTCAAATCCTGTACGGAAATATAACCTACAACTGCGGTCTCTTTTATAAGCACGATAAACTCGTTTGCCAAAGTAGGCAGAATGTTTTTGATTGCCTGAGGCACTACGATGTATGCCATAGTCTGCAGATTGCTGAGTCCGAGTGAACGTCCTGCTTCGGTCTGTCCCTTGTCGATTGACTGGATACCTGCACGAAAAATCTCGGATACATAAGCACCGCTGTTAAAACCGAAGGCAAGTACTGCTACGAATATAGCGTTAATATTGACAGATGCAAAGATTACAAAGTAAATGATGAGCAACTGTGTAACCATAGGTGTGGCACGGATAACATCAACATATACATATCCTATTGCTTTGCATATTTTACCTATTCCGCGGAGTACCTTGAATCTTGAATTGTTGAGGAAGAAAGAATTCCTGAGCAGGAATGCCAACGCACCAAAAGCCACACCGAGCAATATTGCAAGCACAGATATAAGAAGTGTGTTTCCAAGACCTTTCACCATCTGGATATATCTGTCGTCTTTTATAAAGTTAAGATAGAAAGAATGTGCAAAATCTGACCAGAAAGCAGATAAAGCATCGTAAATATTCATTGTGAATCCTCGTTTCGTATTTTTATGCAACTCATACTCATAAATATACATTTATATAGCGAAAAAGTCAATAGTTTTTCCCCATTTTTAGAAATTGATTATCTTACGTCTTTTGTAGACATTGAGTACAAGTCCGATTGCGATAAAGTTGGTGAGTAATGATGAGCCACCATAGGAGAAGAAGGGGAGGGGGATACCGGTTACAGGCATAAGACCGATGCACATACCGATGTTTTCAAATACATGAGCAATCAGCATGCATGCCACTCCCACGCATATGTAGGAGCCAAAATCCGTTTTTGCAATCCTTGAGTTGTTGAGAATCTTGAATATCAGGGTAAACAGGAGTGCCACTACAACCACACAACCGATTATACCAAGTTCTTCGCCAATAACACCAAATATAAAGTCAGTGTGCCTTACGGGCAGGTAACCGAGCTGGGTCTGTGTACCGTGGAAAAGGCCCTTGCCCCAGATCTGACCGCTACCAATTGTGAGCTTTGATTGTAACACGTGATATCCTGCGCCTGTGGGATCTTTTTCGGGATTTAAGAATACCAAGATTCTGTTTTTTCGGTTCTCGTTAAAGAGGAAAAACCACACTATTGGCATAGCTGCGGCGAGTATTCCGCCTGCGGTTAAGAAGTACTTCCAGGAAAGCCCGGCGGCAAACAGTATGCCTGCCACTATGCATATAAACACAAGAGCAGTACCGTAGTCAGGTTGGAGTAAAATCAAGCCGATTGGGATGGCGGCATGGAGCAGAAGCATCGCAACACCGGAAAAACGATTGATGCTATCTTTAATTCGTGATGCATGATAGGAAAATGTGATTATAAATCCCACCTTCACAAACTCAGAAGGTTGGATGCCGATAGGTCCAAACCTTATCCAACTTTTACTGCCAGTTGTCTCAAGACCGGTACCGATTACAAGTACAATCACAAGTAAAAATACGCAACCACCATATATGATTTTTGATAAATCACCAAAATACTCATAATCTATAGTTGACATAATTGACATAGCGATTATGCCCATAACCATTGCACAACTCTGGATAATTATGAGCTTAGTACCGCCGGACATAGTGTT
>JAZOWA010000038.1:0-24055 GCA_045659025.1 Clostridia bacterium | reverse complement strand
CTATGGTCACAACAAAATAATAAGTTTCGTCAAAAATATAACTACCGTCTAAAAACAGTATTGCTGCAAAATATGAGATTATGATGAAGAAAATATCAGCGATGACAAAAAAAGATTTTTGATTACTGGTAAACTGCTTTTTCATAATTCCTGCACATTAGTTTATTTAAACATATTCAAGTAATATGCACGTTTCAATGTTTTTTCCGAATTATACGCGTTATTGATAACAGCTATAATTGAGGTGCTCTTACCATCAGCTTTGAGTTGCTTTTCCAATGCTGAAACAATCTCAGCAACTTTCTTGTCGCATTCACTTTCAAGAGCCATAGCCTTGGTCATATATGATGCGCCAATCTGCAATTGCTTTGAGTATGTCCGGTCTTTCTTCGAAAGAGCGCGAAATTCATTAACAGCACTCTCTACCATGCCATCAAGTATGCCAATATATTCACTCTTAAGATTATAAAGACTCGTTATGTATTTTGCACTATTTATCGATGGCGTCGCTGTCGGGTTGGAAGATGTACTCTCTTTCTGCTTGTCATACGCTTTTGAATTGTCAACTTCACTCTGATTTGAAGTTGTGTCTGCTTGGGAGTCTGATGAAGCAGAGAGGGATTTCTCAATCTCCTCGGTGATTATTTTCTCAATCACCTCATCTTCAGTTGCTTTACCATCTTTAATCTGATTCTGTTCATCCTCTGTGAACTCACGGATTGAATGACCGAGAAAACTCTCCACCTGCTGTTTGAGAGCAGTATCATTATCAGTGAGCATTGTCTCTATCTCTTCGCCCGAATACTTAAACGAATATAAAAATCCTTTAAAATTATTGAGCTGCGAATATAAAATCACTATGATTAAAATTATCAGTGCAAGTGACAAAATCAAGCGTAGTTTTTTCTTCATATTACCCACCTGACATTAAGTTTATAAAACACAATACAATTATACCACATTTTTGAGAATTTTCAATACAAAAAAGCAATTTATTTTTACAAAATTAGCTGCGGATATCTTTACTTTACATCATATATATGGTATAATCTTCAAAAGTCACTTTTACATTAAGGAGATGACAAAAAATGAGTGAACTTTACCTTTGTACGGTTGCCCTTGAAAAGAATCGTTGGGCCCCCGGACGAACCCCCAGTTTTCAGGTGAGTGACCTTATCCCTGATATACTCAGCGGAGGCTTTGACGGAATAGAATTGTGGCAATACCACTTCATTAACGCATCTGATGAAGAAAAAGCGAAACTTTCCGAATCAAGCGTCCCATTTTATCTCAGCACATACGTTTCTTTAGTTAACCGTAACGAAGAAACTTATAAAGCTCTTGGTGATGCAGCAAAGGCCATCAAGGCCAAAGGATTCAAATTCAATTTCGGAAAAAGACCCGAAGACGATATGATTGACTATTCAGTTCAACTAGAAAACCTCAAACATCTTACTGATTGTCTTCCTGATTATACAAAGCTTATTTGTGAGTGCCATCCCGGTACAATAATGGAAATCCCAGAGATTGCGGGCGAAGTATTCGAAAAGCTCGATAAAGATCGTTTTGGTGCGATTATCCATCTTGAAACTGCTAAAGAAACTGCTGACAAGTGCTTTGAATATTACGGAGACAGAATCTGCCACATACATTGTCAATACAGAAATGGCAACGAGAGTCTTGTGCCCATGAATGACGGCACCGGAAAGGTAAAGGAACTTGTGGAATATTATTCGTCCAAGGGATTTAACGGCTCTTATGCAGTTGAATTTGTAAAATTCGAAGACAATGCAGCATCTCACCTTGGTCATGCAGTAGCAGATGCAAAGTATCTCAATACTCTCATTAAATAATCATTAAGAAACGGAGTGAATACCTTTGAAAATCTTAAGAGCATATAAAACAGAAGGTGACAGACGTGCTGCCTATGGCACAAACAGCACCCTCTTCCAGGAAATACGCAAGAAATATGATCTTACCGAGATCGTATTAGAGGAAGGTTATGACGTGGCGGAGTATGCCAATATCATACGTCAGTACGATGTGCTTCTCACTATGTGGAGATCCCCGCGTGTACCTGACGAACTGGCAGACAACCCCGGAAATCTTAAATTGATTTGCAACATCACCGGTTCCGTTGGCGGTTGGATTGGTGAGAAAATTATTGAATCTCCCCACATCACTGTAACCAACTGGGGCGACGCTCCTGCTTTTGGCGTTGCAGAAGGTGCTTTCGCACTTATGATGGCCGTTATGAAAGATATTCCTCTTTCTATCGAACACGCACAAAACAACGGCATAAGCGCACACCCCGACAGAAAACTTGGCTCACTCTATAAAATGCGTATAGGTATTTATGGCTTAGGTGCTATCGGCAGAAAATTCGTTGATATGCTCGCACCTTTTATGCCTGTTGTATTCGCATATGACCCTTATGTGCCTCAGGAAAATATGCCTGAAAGCGTTACTAAAGTTGATACTTTGGAAGAGCTTTTCTCGAAATCACAGATAATGGTGATACATGCAGGTCTTTCTGACGAAACACGTGGTAGTGTCACAAAAGAGCATCTTGCTATGCTCCCCGATGGTGGTATCATTATCAACACCGCAAGAGGCGCCATTATCAATCCCGAAGCACTCCGTGCAGAACTCGAATCCGGACGTCTCCGTGCCGGCCTTGATGTCATGTCTCCTCAGGATTGGCCAGAAGAAGGAGATCCTATCCGTCAGTGGAAAAATGTCATCATGACAGGTCATTTCATTGCAAATCCCATTTGGGGAGTTGATCCTGATAAACTCGATTTTACTGAGATCAACTGTCTTGAAACTCTTGAATTATTCAGTGAGGGCAAACCTCTCAAGTTTATAATCGATATTGACCGATATCGTCGTATGACTTGATAGTTCCATCAATCATACACACATAATTTCAGGAGGAATTTCTTATGAAAATATTAAGACCGTATATAAACGAAATCAGGACTTCGGGGGCTTTTCACACAAATAGCCCTTTGATGAAAGAATTAAAACGTCTTTATGATGTTACAGAGCTTGTTGTTCCTGCGGACATAACCCAAGAGGAATACGCCAAAATTATCAGAGAGTATGATGTTGTTCTCACAATGTGGGGAAGCAAGCTCATCCCACCTGAGCTCGGCGCTAATCCCGGCAATCTCAAATACGTATGTAATATAACAGGTTCACTCAAAAGATACGTACCCCAGGAAATCATTGACAGTCCTCATATCCAGGTTACAAACTGGGGTGATGCACCCGCATTTGAAATTGCAGAAGGTGCATTTTCGCTTATGATGACAATGCTCAAGGATATCCCCTACTTCATTGATTGCGCAAGAAAAGATCTTGACCGTCCAGGTACAGATACCAGACGTGTGGGAACTCTCTACAACACCCGCGTTGGTGTGTATGGCGTAGGTGCAATCGGAAGAAAGTTTATTGATATGCTGCGTCCCTTTGGCCCCGAGATATTTGCATTTGACCCTTACGTGTCTCAGGAAAATATGCCCGAAGGCGTTAAGAAAGTAGACTCTATGGAAGAGTTGTTCTCATTAGCACAGATACTTGTTGTTCACGCAGGTCTTTGCGATGAAACAAGAGGTTCTATCAGAAAAGAACATCTTGCGCTCCTTCCCGATGGTGCTCTGTTTATAAACACTGCCCGTGGTGGTATCGTAGAGGAATCCGCTTTGATGGCAGAACTCATGTCAGGAAGAATTCGTGGTGGCCTCGACGTACTCGACACCACGCTCAATCCCCAGAATGGCGACATGCCTGCCATTGATGATCCTGTAAGACAAGTTAGCAACGCCGTGTTCTCTGGCCATCACATTGGTGGTGGTGAATGGGGCCGTGATCCCGAAGTACTTAGTTTTGCAAGTCTTAACTGCCTCGAGAACATCAGACGTTTCAGTTGTGGTGAGCCTCTTAAATTTGTTATGGATGCTGCCAGATATAAGCTCAGCACCTGATTACACAATTACGATAAACCCCCTCTTGCATATCGCAAGAGGGGGTTCTTAATAAGTGTTTTATTTAACGTAACGTTTGATTTTACCGGTAGTGGTTTTAACCATCTCATCTTTCTGTATGGTGTAACGGTTGATTTTCTTGTACTGAATGAGTTGTTCATTAACCGAAGCCATGTGTTCTGATATTGTATGTTCTAAGTCGCCTTCAAACTTATCATCAACAACAATTTTACAGCAAATATCATCACCTTCTGCATATACAACGCACTCTTTAATAGCAGGCGAAAGATTTACGAGAGTTTCAAGTTCTTCAGGGAATACATTCTTTCCGTTTGAAAGAACAATAACATTTTTCTTCCTGCCACAGATGTATATATAACCATCTTTATCAATTCTTCCCATATCGCCGGTATAAAGCCAACCATCTTTAATAATTGCAGCAGTTGCTTCGGGATCGTTATAGTAACCCAGCATAACATTTTCACCACGGGCAACGATCTCGCCAATACCATTTTCGCCGGGATTATCAATTCTCGCCTCAACACCAGGAATGGTGCGACCAACAGAATCACGACGCATATACACATCACTTTCTGCAGATATAACGGGAGAAGTCTCTGTAAGACCATATCCCTGAATAGCGAGCACACCGATGTCATTGAAAAACTTGAGAACTTCAGGAGATGCAGCGGCTGCACCGATAATAACGAGACGAAGTCCACCGCCCATACCATCAATAATCTGCTTAAACAGTTTTCTCCTGATATCTATACCGATTTTTCTGAGAGTGTTGGAAACTTTGAGTGCAATCTGTATTGTCTTTGTCTTGCCCTGAGCTTTAATCTTACGATTAACAGCAAGCATCATTTCCTCAATGATTCTAGGTACGCCCACAAAAATAGTTACACCATATTCACTAAGACATTTTGCAATTCGAAGGCCCTCGCAGAACACATTACACATACCAATAGATAGGAAAAGCATCATCTGCATCATACCAAAGGTGTGATGCAAGGGAAGCAACGCCATATTAACGTCTGTCTCATAAAACTTTTCCCAAATACTCATCGCATAAGCATTGGAAGTAATATTACTTTGGCTAAGCATAACAGCCTTAGAAGCAGAAGTGGTGCCCGAAGTAAAGAGAAGAACTGTCATATCATGTGTGCTTACTTTTATCGCATCATACTCCGCTTTATTATCAGCCTCTTTACCTTCGATGAGCATATCGGCAAATTCACTATCTTCTGTGCAAATCTTAACAATGTCATAGCCACCTACTCTGTCTTTAAATTCACCACCATAGAAAAGAGCTGTAGCTTCCGAACGCTTAAGCTGATCCTCAATTTCATAATCCAAAAGGCCTCTGTCGAGAGGAACAATCACTCCGCCCGCACTAATCGCAGCAAGGTACACCAAAACCCACTCGTAACTGTTTTTGCCAATTACCGCAACACGTTTACCTGCAAGACCTCTCTTCATAAAAGAACGAGCAAGATGCTCCATCTCTTTGGCAAATCTCGAATATGTAAACTCATCATAGTATACATTGTTGTTTTCATCGCGTTTCTTTATCTTAAACGCAACGTTATTTTCATACTTAACCGCACATGCTTCAACCATTTCTTTTAAGTGTGAATATTTCTGATACATAACATTACCCCCCGTTTGATTAACTGTTTAATCTAGTTTCTTACACTAGATTATCACAAGTTGATAACTTTGTCAAGAAATATCTTGAAACTTGTGCAAAAATGTTTTATAATATTGACAAGAAAGAGAGATGGTTATATGTATATCAAAAAAGAAGTGCTTGTGTCATCCTTTACAGAGATTGAAAAAGTGCTTACAAGCTATTCGCTTCCCGATTGGGATATGTTGCCCGATATTGAACTTTACATGGATCAGGTGGTGTCGGTGGTAACCAAGTATCTTGAAGTGCCAAGTACCAAAATGGCCTTAAACAAGCCCGTTACTTCCTCTATGATAAATAACTACGTAAAGCTTGGAATCATCCCTGCACCAAGCAAGAAAAAATATTCAAAGATTCATCTTGCATATCTTCTCATTGTGTGCACTCTCAAACAGACCCTTGATATGTCAACTATCCAGCAAATAATACCCGTTGGCATCAATGAAGAAGACGTGAAAAAGACTTATAACTCCTTTGTCAAGAATCAGCACACCGCCTTCAATTATGTGTTCAGTCAAACGAGAGCCGTAGCTGATCCCATATTCACTTTAGAAGGCGATAATCAAGATCGAATGAATGATCTTATTATGCAGGTATCTGTATCGGCTAACCTATTCAAAATTCTTGCCGAAAAAATCACCCATATCCCCCAAGAATGATAAAACCCGGTAGACTAAGCTACCGGGTTTCTTATTACTTACTAGTTTGCTTCTTTTAACTGTCTGTTCTCTCGGCTTCAGCGATCATATTCTCAATAAATATTCCATATCCTCGGGTGGGATCATTTATGAATACGTGAGTCACAGCACCAACAAGCTTGCCGTTCTGAACGATTGGGCTACCTGACATTCCCTGGAGAATCCCCCCTGTTTTCTCGAGCAATACCGGGTCTGTGATTTTAAGCACCATACATTTTGACTCAGATTTTCGCACAGCGGAAATTTTCAGAATTTCAATCTCAAACTTTTCAGGAGTATTACCTTCTATACATGTTAGAATATGCGCCTTGCCTTCAACGATTTCATCTCTAGAGGCAACTTCAATGCTTTCTTTATTATAAACATTCACATCAGATATCGGGCCATATATCCCCTGCTTACTATTAGAATACACCTTTCCGATGGAGTTATCGCCACCAAATATTCCTCTAAGCTCTCCCGGGACTCCTCGTTCACCTTTTTTTATGGTGTTAATACGAGCAGGAATAACCTCGCCTTTCCCTATTGGCACAATGTTATTAGTATCACTATCGGCGATACCGTGCCCTAAAGCGCCATAGGTGTTAGATAGTGGGTTGTAGAAAGTCATCGTGCCAATACCAGCTACAGAGTTTCTTACCCACAATCCGATTTTGTATTCATTATCAGCATCCGCCACAGGAGTGATGTTGACCAACATCTTATCGTCTCCCCTTAAAATGTCTACGGATATATCCTCTCCATCGCTTTTGCACACTTCATTTGTAAGCGAATCAGCATTGTCCACTGCTTGTCCATTGATTCTCTTTATAATATCCCCTGTCTTTATTCCGCTATTTCTTGCAGGTGACACCATCTTGCCCTCTGATGAAGCAAAATCCGATACACCTACCACCATAAGTCCATCAGTATATAATTTAATACCTATGCATTCACCACCCGGAATTACTCTGCACTTTTGTATTGTAGATACCCTTACCGTCTTTATAGGAATTATACCCGCAAATTTAACCGATGCTAAATATGATCGGTCACTATCAACGCGTCGTTCTGCAAGCGAATTATCTGTTTCGGCTCTTGCCTCTGTGGTAAATATATTGCCAAGGGAGAGTTTTTCACCTTCAAAAAGTATTATTTGGTTCGGAACCGAAGATACTAATACCACACCTGAAAGCATTGATATTACGAATAACGTCGCAACGATGATAAGATTTTTTCTATTTAACAGCTTTTTCATTTTTTATCTCCCGATTAATTTGTTACAAACTTAAATTAACCTGAGAAGATATTTAATATGCTGTTAAATTATTTGATTTTTTACAAACTTAGCCGACAAATCCATACGCTCAAAAGCAGGCACATGCAATCCGCTACAAGCGCCGAACGAAGCGTGTGTCGCGTATCAGTAACCCTGGTCACGCCAAAATATACTGCGAGAGTGTAGAAGGTGGTTTCGCTACTGCCCATCATTACCGCAACAATTCTTCCCACCATCGAATCCACGCCGTATTCCTTAAAAATATCCGTCGCCATTGCAAGCGAACCACTACCTGATACGGGACGCAAAAGTGCAAAAGGCAACACTTCTGAAGGGATTTTAAGTGTTCCTGTCAAAGGTCTTGCCAAATCTACCAATATATCAAGAGCACCAGATGCCCTAAACATCCCAATCGCCACAAGAAGCCCTGCCACGGGCGGAATTATACCCACACTTATCTTTAGTCCTTCTTTTGCTCCATCTATAAAATTCGTATAAATATCCACTTTTTTAACTAGTGCAACTATTATAATCGAGGAGATAACCGCAGGTACCGCACCAACAGATATTAAAGAGAGGATTTTAATCATAAATGCCTCCGCGAAATAGTTACAGAAGCGAACAACTTGGCGGTCAATATCGCACAAAACGCTGATAATATCGACACTATCCACACAGGCACTACAATATCCGAAGGAGTAGCGCTGCCCATTGAGGCACGAATACCAATCATAGTAGATGGAATAATCTGAATCGAAGCAGAATTAATTATCGCAAACATACACATAGAATCAGATGCAGTGTTTTTATATCCGTTAATGCGATCTAGTTCCTGCATTGCTTTTATGCCAAACGGCGTTGCGGCATTTGACAGACCAAGCATATTTGCAATCATATTGGCAGAAACAAGTTCTAGGGCAGTAGTCTCTTTTTTAAGTTTCGGAAATATGATTTTGCAAAGAGGTCTTATTAGTTTTGTCATTACTTTAATAACATCGCATCTCTCCGCAACTTTCATGAACCCACTCCACATAGCGGTAACACCCGCAAAAGACAGTATTACTGATATAGCATTATTGGCCCCTTCGAACGCAGACAAAGTAACTTCTGATAACCTTCCATTAAAAACTCCTAATACAATGGATATAAGTATCATAAATGCCCAGATATAATTTAACATAAAAATCCCCCTCACGGTATAACCTATGAGGGGGAAAACAAAAATATTAAACAACTTATTAAAGGAGAAAATCAGGCATTGCTCTGTCATCTCTCTTGGTAGTAGTCGCAACAGCAACCTTGCCAGTCGCCAATGCCTCCACTCCAATACGAATCGCTTCAGAACGGGATACATTATTGGCTTTGCAAAATTCGTCAAGAATATTTACCGTATGGGAATTCAACCTGAAACTGAATTTATCAGCTTTGGGGTTGTCCGATTTAGGTCTGCCGACCTTAGCCATAATAACGCCTCCTTTTTTGTCTTACATAATAATACACCTGAAAACCAGATATGTCAAGAGCAATTAACAAAAACAGAGAGGAAAATATCAGATGCATAGCATAAATACAATGCTCACAAAAAATCGTGACAACACATATGACCTGGTGATCTCACTATATCCCGATTGCTCAGTTGAATTTAGCAAAGAATTATTTTCCATATTCAGGGATACTATATCAAACAAAAAAATACGTGCAATAAAGATTGTGATTGCGGGTCTCGTCGCTGTATCAATTCCTTTCAGCAGCTTTATGGCAGACAGGAACAGATATTCCATGTCTTACGTTTACTTTGGTTCTCACACAACACAACTTGAATATATTGCCCTTGCAAAGGATTCCCTAAATACCGTTTCTCCTTCCTACTTCGATATTGAATCTGATGGAAGTATAAAGGTAAATTATATATCGCAAAGTTTCGTTGATAAAGTTCACGATATGGGACTAAAGATAGTACCGTTTCTTTCAAATCATTGGAATCGTAACGCAGGTATTGCCGCACTCAATAACATTGATACAGTAGTTGACAATATTGTTGAAACAATAGACAAGTACAATTTAGACGGAATAAATGTGGACATAGAAAATGTCACGCATAATGAAAAAGATAAATACACTCGTCTTGTGAGACGTTTGCGAGAGAAACTCCCGAAAGATAAAGAAGTTTCCGTAGCAGTAGCAGCAAATCCATACGGTTGGTCAACGGGATGGCATGGTTCGTATGATTATGGTGCACTTGCCGAATGGGCTGACTATCTGTTTATAATGGCATATGACGAGCACTACGAAGGTGGCCCCGAAGGGCCGGTGGCAAGCATTGAATTCGTAGAAAAATCTATTCAATATGCTTTGGAGTACTGCCCGTCAGACAAATTAGTTCTCGGTCTTCCGTTCTTTGGAAGGATATGGTCGTGCAACGACAATGGTACCATCGGTCTCGGAACATCTAATAATCGCCTTGAAGATATTATATCAGCCACAAACGGAAGAGTCAGGTTTGATGAAGAATATATGAGCCCCACCGCTGAATTTACCGTAAAAAAAGGTGACAGCATTAAAGTGTCGGGTAAAGAACTTGCCGCTGGAGAATATGTGGCCTGGTACGAAAATAGCGATTCTATAAAAACCAAGTTATCCCTTGTGGACAAATACTCTCTCAAGGGCGCGGGAAGTTGGAGTCTGGGACAAGAAACAAAAGATGTGTGGGACTATTACTATACCTGGCTTAATGGTAAATACTTCACAGATATTCTCACACATTTTGCAAGTGACGATATCCAAAGTATATCATCTTTGGGACTAATGGTTGGTACAGGAAATCACACATTTTCACCATACAAATCTATTACCCGTGCCGAAATGGCAACCATAGGAGCAAGGCTATTGAACCTCAAATCTCAAAAAGGATATGTCCCCACCGATTGCAAAGGGCATTGGGCGGAAAAAGAAATATCTGCGGTATATGAAAACGGCGTTATGAACGGCTACCCAGATGGCAATTTTTATCCCGATAAAGAGGTAACCAGAGAAGAGGCAGCCGTGTTTTTAGCAAGAGCGATTGATATAGACAGGAGCAAAAGCAATTTTAATTTTACTGATATCGAAAATAACCGATGGTCATATGATGAAATCACTTCCCTTGTAAGCGCAGGAATATTAAACGGATATCCTGACAAAACCTTTCGTCCTGAAAAAATAATCGACAGAGGCGAAATGGCAGCACTGCTAGGAAGATCTACAGATTAAAAAAGTCACACTATTTTTATAGTGTGACTTTTTATCGTAGTATAAATTAACCAGGCATTTCCTCACCAAGAATGAGTGATACCTCAACATACTGCCCGTTTCTGAAAACTTTTATTTGGAGTCTGTCCCCTACCCTATGTTTGTTCTTAATCTCGTTAAGATCATCGACGGTGGCAACGCTTTTGCCGTCTATCTCCACGATAATATCACCAATCTGGATGCCAGCAAGATATGCGGGTGAATCAGGGCTCATGCTTAACACATAAACACCAACCTTCCAATTATATGCAGCGGCAAGTTGTTCGCTAACATTTCTACCACCGATACCAATGACGGGACGACCTCTTACGTATCCACTTTGAAGCAAATCATCAATTATAGGTTTTGCTTCATCAATAGGAATTGCAAATCCAAGGCCTTCAAGTTGGCTGGATGAAATCTTGGCGGTGTTTATACCAATAACCTCACCATACTGATTTACAAGAGGTCCACCGGAATTACCGGGATTTATAGCGGCGTTTGTCTGCAACAGAGTAAGCTGTTTGTTCTCTACCGTAATAGAACGGTTAAGAGCGCTTATAATACCATCAGTAACAGTACCCGCAAACTCCTGACCAAGAGGATTTCCGATCGCAACCGCAAGTTCGCCAACTTCAAGTTCTGCACTTGTACCAAGGGTAGCATAAGGGAAAGTTCCTTCTATCTTGAGAACCGCAAGATCCGTCTTTGCGTCAGTACCCTTAAGGGTTGCCTTATACTCATCACCAGTATTAGTAACAACATAAAGTTCTGAAGCACCCTCAACCACATGGTTATTGGTTACGATATATCCGTCTTCACTGATAATCACACCGGATCCACTTCCTGATTCAACTGTCTTTTCCTGACCATTGGGGATAAATCCGCCGTAAAAACCGAAATCCCGCATATTGTTGTAAGTAACTTTATTTACAACGCCTACAACGGCAGGTCCTACTTTTTTAGCAATCTGAGGGATGGTAAGAGGTACCCTTTCCCCAGATGAAATGATTGTCTGCACCTGATGTGTGGAAGTTGTTTCTCCTGCATTTGACACTTCTTTCTGAATTTCTGCCAAAGAGGTAGAAGGAAGCTTGTTTACCAACGGAGAAATCAACGCATAGCCGGAAACACCTATGGTAACTGACAAAAGAACCGACAAAACCACTACGGGCATTTTGATAGTTTTGTTTACAAATTTACTGTTTCTGACTCTGTCTGAGAACTTGACTTTTTTAGGTGGCTCGGTGTAGGAATAAGTGTATTCACTATGGATGGTATTATTCTGAAAATCATCATTGTGCCATTTGAAATCGTTCATATAAATTCCTCCTATCTGCTATTAAATCATACCAAAGAATTGTTAATATAAAACGCAAAAATTATAAACAAACTGTAAACATCACACCAACGACAGCGAAAAAGTAAATTTAGTAAACTCATCAATTGCACTATCTACCCAAATCTTCTCACCGTGGTGATTGATAAGATTCTTCACAATATACAAACCAAGGCCCGTGCCCGATTTATCATTGCTTCGGGAATCGTCAGTTTTATAAAACCTGTCAAATATAAATCCTAGTTTTTCCTTTTCAATGCCATGCCCGCTGTTTTTGATTTCCACATATGCCTTCTTACCGTAAATCCATGACCTCAAAGCGATAGCACCACCTTCGGGAGTGAATTTAACCGCATTGTGAACAAGATTGGTTATAACTTGTGTTATAGCATCACTATCGGCATATACGTCCATGCAATCCTCCGAAAATTCAAGCTCTACATCAATGTTTTTTCCGTTGATGTCGTTTTCGAATTTGAATAAAACTTCTTTTACAAGCTCATTTATGTTGAAAATACGATAGTTAAGCCGATATTCGCTATTCTCCATACGAGAAATACTGAGTAAATCATTAACCATTCGGGAAAGACGTCTGGACTCATCAAGAACCACCTTGAGATATTTGTCCCTCTCACCCTCTTTGATCGTACCGTCAAGCACCCCTTCCACAAATCCCGATATAGTGGTCATAGGCGTCCTCAACTCATGGGATACATCCGATACAAAACTGCTTCGCATTTTCTCAAGATTTTCGATACTGCTTGCCATATTGTTGAAGTTTGTTGCTAGTTCACCGATTTCATCATCAGAATTATACACTATACGTCTTGAGAAATTGCCATTGGCAAATTCGGAAACTGCAGCGTTCATCTGCTTGATCGGCGAAGTGATCTTCTTTGATAAAAAGTAATACAGAAACACGGTGAAGATCAAAGCAATCAGCCACATGGTGAAGAAACTTTTAAATATTCTTATGTTAGTGTTTCTTACCTGTGGTACGGGAATGTTAAACAATACACCGCCGAAAACCTCACCCTTGTTATACATAGGCGCACCAACGGTGAGTGTAGACTCATTAAAGAACTCGTCCAGGACACCTCTTTCTCGAAAATCCTTTCCCTCAAGAATTTTCTCGGAAAGTTTAGGTGTAAGAGTTCTTCCGATAAACTTGGTCTTCTGCTGACCTGAAATTGCCAGGATTTTGCCATTGTTGTCAAAAACTATTATCTCTGATCCGGTATTTGATGCGATAGAATCTATTGCGGATCTGTAAAACGTAACCAAGGGCAGCGAAGACGTGCTTACGGCAATGGAAGAAAGTTCGCTGATTTTAGGAATATTGCCTTTAAGTGCAACCACTTTCTCATTCATAGCATTATCGGTAAGAATGCTGTATGAATAAATACCTGCCACCGAAAAAGATAAGAGCATTGCACATATACTTCCAATCAGAAGAGTTCTTATTATGCTTCTTCTCATATATATCCTCCGGATTATTGCTTGATTTCAAACTTATACCCTACTCCCCATACCGTCTTGAGTTGCCACTTGTCGGAGTAATCCTCAAGCTTTTCTCTGAGGCGTTTAATATGCACATCTACTGTGCGGGAATCACCAAAAAAGTCATATCCCCACACTTGATCAAGCAATTGATCACGTGTGTAAACAGAATTGGCGTGACTACAAAGAAAATAAAGGAGCTCCAACTCTTTGGGAGGGAGATCAACCACCTTACCTCCAAGACGGAGTTCGTAAGTATTAAGATTAATATTGAGTTCAGGAAAGTCTATCTCTTTACTGTTTGAAGACATATTATCGGCCCTGCGGAGAATAGCCTTAACCCTTGCTACAAGTTCCTTTGCCTCAAAGGGTTTGACCACATAATCATCCGCGCCAAGTTCCAGACCGAGTACCTTATCAATAGTCTCGCCCTTGGCAGTCAACATTATAATCGGCACAGCGCTCTCTTTTCTGATTTCCTTAAGAGCATCAATACCATTCATAACAGGAAGCATAATATCCAATATGATTGCAGAAGGATTCAGCGCAACACGGCTTTCAACTGCAGCTGCGCCATCATGGCAACAATGCACTTCAAATCCCTCTTCTTCAAGATAAAGGCGTATTAAATTGCAAATATTAACATCATCATCTACAACAAGAATTTTGTCTGCACGCAAGTATATCACCTCTTATGTCTTTCTAAATATATTCTATCATAAAAAAAACAAAAAAACAGTATATTTTGTTAACAATTTGTTTGTAAAAATAAAAACTGCTTCGCACATTATGTGCGAAGCAGTTCATTATCAGTTATCAAATAGTTTGTTGGCAGTATCTTCCCGAATGTATGTTCTGTGGTTAATCTTCTTTACAGCACCACAAAACCGCACAGATACACCACCAGAAATTATCTCAGTTGCACCTACAGTGGCAGAAACTACTACATCACCTTTAGTAGCAGTCGCCGTGTTAGTATCTGCATTCCATTCAACTGTTGCGCCCTTGGATGAAAGAGTTCTCCTAAACAGTACATATTTAATGCCATCTTCTACAAATGAGCCATCGTTAGATGCATCTTCATTATCCACATCAACAAAATACATCTGTGCAAACTCGTTGGGGTAACGTTTGCCATTGCCGCCTGCACCCTCTGCAAATTTGAGCCAGCCCTCGTTACTTTCAGTATCTTTTTCATTAACCAAGAATGTAAATCCCAGGGCCTTTTCTTTCTCAGGAACGAAATCCACGCCGAAGATATCTGTCCAATCAACCGCAATCTCGTATATGATCTTATCGTCCACGCGATTAATCATCACCATGGCATTATTGATTACGCCCTTTGCCAACTTGCCGGTATTTGTTGCAGATCTGTAAACACCGGGAAGAGATCTTGCGAGGGAAGATCCAATCTCTGTATATTTAGTATATGCACCGGGTGTAAAGTGACCCGTATCTTCATCAAGATAGAAATCCGCCTGTATACTGTCGCCATTAAGCCATGCGGCATGTAAGTGGGGTTTGAATATATCATCTGTAACTTCGGCAGCGAGATATATCGCCTTGCTGTCATATGCAATGTATGCAACAGCCGAAAGATCGTTATTATCTGTCCAATTCTTCATACCTACTGTACTGTTTTCATCAAGGGTAAGTTTTATTGTATTATCCCATTCACCTTCAGAGATAATACCATCAACCTTGATTTCACCAGGTTTTTTGACAAAGATAAAAGTTCTGGACGCATCACATCCATATTCACCATACTGTGCGTAGTAATCGTAGGACAAATCAGCTTCATATGTACCCTCAAGTTCAAGAGGAAGCTCCACAACGGTCTTAATCACCTCACCGCCACGGATTGTACCAATTGCAACCTCGCCCACTTTATCGGCAATTGCATCGTCGCGAAATCTTACTACACCATCTAAAGATTCATCCTTAAGGTGATTCTCAATTATAATTGTACCAAGCATCTTACCATCTTGTACTTTGGTTTCCAATGTACAGCTGGCTATCTCGCCAGAGAATTTTTCGTATGGTGTCTCACTCTTCATAATAGATATAAACTTTTTGGGTGCAAACAACACGCCATCCACATATCCACAAGCAGAAACTTCAGAATCAATAGAAACGTCAGGAAGATAAAGATGCTTTGAGCCATGTTTTACTGCAACACCGTTTTCAAAGGTGAAAGTTTGAGTTTCTTCATCAAAGGTACCGGGTAAATCGCATTCTACAATTTCAAAATCCTTCTGCGACTCTCTATAGCCAATGATTTCAGGTGTTGTGAAGTCAGAGAAAGTCACCTCAAGAGGATTTGCGTATGCATTATTTACACTTTCAATAACCAAAGGCAGGTCTTCCGAGTTCATTCCTTCGGGTAGCACTTTGAGGTTAGAAATATCACATCCGAGAATTGACTTTGCCCACACAACAGATGCCAAGTATCTGCCAAGCACGTATGTCAAATGATGGCCATCACGGGTCAAAGTGTCACCAATAGTGCTTGTACGGATATTCTGCACAGCAGTACCCACAGGAATCAAAACGCTAATTTCATCGTGGGAATCCATAAGAAGTTTTGTGGCACGGACTATGGATTTGTACATTACATTTTGGTCGCAAGCATAGGTTGGAAAGTTTGCATGCGAACTATCACCCTGATACGCCCATGTCATATGCCACATAAGTTTAGCATCAGGATTAGTCTTATTCTCATTCACATATGCAATAAGGTTAGCAAGATACGGTTCATATGCAGATGGAACACCTGATACAGGACTACCCTGTTGCATAGAAATGTAATCCCACTCCTCATCTGCCAATGCATAAATCAAAGACTTTTTACCCTTCACCGCGGTCATAACGCCTTGGCTATCGGCATCACCCTTATAATATGTATACGCTTCTTCTCCGCTTTCTGCATTTTTAGCATGGGTTTTAAGTGTACAACCGCCAATATACAGATTGCCAAGTATTATCTCTTTTACTCCGAGGTCAGCCAGAACAGAGTAAAGCCATTCTGTAGAATCCTGGCTGAAGGAATTACCAATGCAAAGAATCTTGATGGATTCAGGAATCGGATTTGAAGATACTACAGATTTCTCTGCAATAAGAGAAATCTCGTCGGTGTTTGCAAAAGCAATGCCGATAAAACCGCTTTGTAAAATCAAAATCAAAGAAAGAACTAACAGTAACACCCTTTTCATATCAATACTCCTTTACATATATTTCTTTGCCGCTGTGACTGTGTTTTTCATCAAAGTAACAATGGTCATAGGACCAACACCTCCGGGAACAGGAGTAATAGCAGATGTGTAAGGTGCCACGGAATCAAAATCCACGTCACCACAGAGTTTGCCGTTCTCATCTCTGTTCATACCAACGTCTATAACAACTGCGCCCTCTTTAACATAATCCGCATCTATCATCTTGCATCTGCCGATTGCAACCACAAGAACATCAGCCGTCTTGCATACTTCCTTAAGATTCTTGGTTCTGGAATGGCAAATAGTGACAGTAGCATTTTTATGAAGGAGAAGCATAGACATAGGTTTGCCTACTATATTGCTTCTTCCAATAACAACGCACTGTTTGCCCTCAAGATCAATACCAGATTCTGCGATAAGTTCCATTATACCTGCAGGAGTACAGGGAAGATAGTCAAAGTCGCCAATCATAATCTTGCCTACATTTACGGGGTGGAAAGCATCCACGTCTTTATCAGGAGATATTGCATTGAGAATTGTCTTTTCATCAATGTGTCTCGGCAAAGGAAGTTGCACCAATATACCGTGAATGTCAGATTTGGTGTTTAATTTTTCCACCAGTTCAAGAAGTTCCTTCTCTGTTGTAGCCTCAGGAAGTGCATACTCCTCAGAATATATACCAAGCTCTGCACAGGACTTCTTCTTATTATTAACATATACTCTTGACGCCTGATTATCCCCTACGATTATTACCGCGAGACCCGGGGTGTTTCCTGCCTCTGTCATTGCGGACACTTCCGCCTTCAGTTCTTCTTTTATTCTTGCTGATACCATTTTGCCGTCTAAAATCTTCATAGTGTCTCTCCTCTTTGTTTTTTGCTTGCAGAAGGCAATCTCCACCCTGACCAATCAAATCCTCTCTGCCGGCTGTTTTAAGTGCTTTTTCTACAAGACGTCTGTTTTCAGGCTTACTATATTGCAAAAGCGCCCTTTGGAGCTGCTTTTCACTATACTCCTTTGGCACATACACATTCTCCATAGTAACAGGGTCTATGCCCGTATAATACATACAAGTTGACCTTGTAAATGGTGTGGGATAAAAATCCTGCACCTGCTCAGGATGAATGTTGTGTCTTTTCATATAAATCGCAAGATCTATCGCATCATCAAGTGTGCTTCCCGGATGACCCGACATAAGATAAGGCACTACATACTGTTTCTTGCCTATCTTCTTGCTCTCATTATAAAAACGCTCACAGAATTTATCATATACATAGCGTTTTGGTTTGCCCATTTTAGCAAGAACCCTGTCACTTATATGTTCGGGTGCAACGCGGAGCTGACCACTCACATTATTGCGACACAGTTCACCGAAAAACCGGTTGTCTTTATCCTGAAGAAGATAGTCATAACGAATACCCGAGCGGACAAACACTTTCTTTACGCCCTTGACTTTAGCCGCCTCGCGAAGTATATCAGCATACTTCTCGTGAGATGCTTTGAGATTGGGGCAAGGTGTAGGATAAAGACATTGGCGTTTTTTACAAGCACCATTTTTAAGTTGATTGTCACAAGCAGGACCTGAAAAGTTGGCAGTAGGCCCGCCAATATCGTGAACATATCCCTTAAAATCAGAAAACGCAGTCATCCTTGTGACTTCATCTATAACAGACTTCTTACTTCTCGAAGTGACAATCCTGCCCTGATGAACAGAAAGGGCGCAAAACGAGCAAGATCCAAAGCAACCCCTGTTATAAGCTACGCTGAATTTCACCTCGGAGAGTGCGGGAATACCGCCTTCAGCATCATACATTGGATGCCAGTTGTTCATATACGGGAGTTCATACACCCTGTCCAGCTCTTTTTCACTTAAAACGGCAGAAGGTCTGTTCTGAACCAAGTATCTGTCACCGTGTTTTTGCACAAGGCACTTACCATGGATGGGGTCTTGCTCTTCATACTCTATGCGAGTAGCATCAGCATACGATTTCGTATCGGATTTCACATCCTCAAAGGATGGCAACAATATGAAGTCTTTGGTATAGTCAAGTTCCTTGCGGATATAGCAACATCCGTCAAAATCCGTTTGCGAAATATCAATACCATCACGCATTGCGTTGGCAATATCCTCTATTGCTCTCTCGCCCATACCATAGATGATAACGTCCGCTCTGGAATCAAATATTACAGAACGGCGTACCGAATCTGACCAGTAATCATAATGAGCAAATCTGCGAAGACTTGCCTCAATACCACCAATTACAATCGGTATATCCCCATACGCTTCACGGATACGATTACAATATACGATAACAGCCCTATCGGGACGCATACCCGCCCTGCCACCAGGAGAATACGCATCGGTAGAACGGATTTTCTTGTTAACGGTATAGTGATTCACCATAGAATCGATATTACCCGACGACACCAAAAAGCCATAGCGTGGTCTGCCAAGACGCATAAAATCATCAACACCATGCCAATCGGGTTGCGCTATGATGCCAACAGTAAACCCATTTGCTTCAAGAACACGGCAAATTATGGCGTGTCCAAAGCTGGGATGATCCACATAGGCATCTCCGCACACATATACAAAATCGAGTTGTTCTATACCCCGCATCTTAAGATCATCTGCAGATACGGGCAGAAACTGTCTTCTGTTCATCAATTATCTCCGTTACTTGTGAAACGTCCGTTCATAAGCATCTCGTTATACTGGTCCCTTGAAATGAGAACTTGTCTCGGTTTATTACCGTCAAGTCCGCTGATGATGCCTCTCTCTTCCATCTGGTCAACGATTCTGCCCGCTCGGTTATAACCGATTTTGAATCGTCTCTGCAGGAGCGAGGTGGATATAGTGCCGCCAGTAATCGCCATATCAATTGCTTCTGCAAGAAATTCATCGCAATCACCAGGATCATCACCATCAGGATTATAAATTTCTTCTTTTTCAATTTGTTCGATTACGTCTTCATCATAAGACGCAGTACCATTCTGGGATACGGCGGAAACCACGTTTTTAACCTCTGCATCAGACACAAATGCACACTGCATACGGGAGGGTCTGGTCTCACCTACGGGCATATAGAGCATATCCCCCTTACCCACGAGTTTCTCTGCGCCGCCCATATCGAGTATAGTCTGTGAGTCACGAACACTCGCTACCATGAACGAAATTCTTGAAGGCACGTTTGCCTTAATATTACCTGTAATGAATTTAACAACAGGTCTCTGGGTAGCGATTACAAGATGCATACCTGCAGCACGAGCAAGCTGTGCAATACGGCACACATAATTCTCAACATCAGCAGGCGCAACCATCATAAGATCGGCAAACTCGTCGATTACTATAACTATACGTGGCATCTTCTTCTCAGGAGTACCGTTAGCTTCCATGAGTTCGTTATAACCCTGAATGTTACGTACGTTATTACGCTCAAACTCACTGTAGCGCTCTGTCATCTCGGATACCGCCCAGTTAAGTGCGCCAGCCGCCTTCTTGGCATCCTTGACAACCGGAATAAGCAGATGAGGTATGCCGTTATACACGCCGAGTTCTACCTGCTTGGGATCTATCATAACAAGTTTTACTTCATTGGGGTCAGCCTTGTAGAGGATACTGATAATGAGGGTGTTGATGCACACACTCTTACCCGCACCGGTAGCACCCGCCACAAGAAGATGAGGCATTTTGGCAAGGTCCATGATAACAGGTCTGCCGCTGATGTCTTTACCCAATGCAACGGAAAGTTTAGAGGGGTTATTAAGGAATTCCTGAGTCTCAAGTACTTCACGGAGCGTAACTACACTGGGTGCAGAGTTGGAAATCTCAATACCAATGGTAGATTTGCCGGGAATAGGCGCAATCATTACGCCCTTGGCCGCAAGACTCAATGCTATATCATCAGCCAAAGCAGTAATCTGATTAACCTTTACACCTGCCGCGGGACGAAGTTCGTATCTGGTAACCGTGGGTCCCTTGCTGATTTCAACTACCGTGCCATCAACCTTAAAGCTACGGAGAGCGTCAACAAGCTTTCTTGCGTTGTGTTTGAGTTCATCCTCTACCTCTGCGTCGTCCTTCTCATCGGTCTGGGGTTTTGAGAGAAGTTCAATATCAGGATATGTGTATTCTATAATCTCTCTTTCATCCTCGTCCGCCAATGCAGTGGAATGATTTTTGAGGTCTTCGGGAATATCATCCTCTGTAACACGGTAGAAGTTTATCTCTGGTTCTTTATCATCGGGAGCATCAATGTAATCGTCTATGCTTACGGTGTTATCATCATCAGAGAGAACGTCATTGACAAAGCCGTCAATATCGCCTTTCTTCTCCTTTACCGGTTTGCCCTGTTTGTTGGCAACACGTTTCTCTTCTTCACGGATATGGCGAAGCTCGTCCATATCCTTTCTCAATCCTTCGGTAAATTTGCCAATAATAGAGTTAATGCCTTTTATAACATCGAGAAGTGAAAATTCAAATATGCACATTATCATTACAATAGCAAAAGCAAAAAGGAACACATAAGAACCAGCACCAAGCATCGTGGCTAACGGGATAGCAACCGCCGCACCAAACACACCGCCACCGTTGATGAACCTGCCCTCATTATAATAATAGTGGATGAAGTTGCCCGTGAAGTTGTTGTCTTTTGCAAAAAGCTGACAAATAGCGGTGATTGCCAAAAACAACAGACATGTGCATATGTATTTGGCGGTCTTCTTGCTGGATTTTTCGCCTATCATCGAATAGACAAGCAGCGCAATGGCCACAAAGGGAAACAGATATGCCATAACGCCAAAAAGGCCTTTGACTGCTTCTGCCACAGAATCGCCAAAGATACCACCCGCCTCAAAGCATACACTCAAAATAATAAATATGCATATTGCAATAAGGCATATTGCCGTTATCTCATAATTGACAATAAGCTTCTCCTTAGATGAAGATGATGATTTTTTCTTCGTGCCTTTCTTCGCCATTGGAAAGACTCCTTTCAAGCCGTTATTGGTAATTGAACATTTATCAGTTAAGTATTTTGACAAATCGTATGTTTGCCTCGGTGATTATCAGACTGAGTGCAATATCATACACAGAAAGCACAATAACCACTCCTACATAAAGGATCGGCTTTGCAAGTTCCGTATTGATCAATCCTGGCAAGATATAACCAATGCCGAATATAACCAATGCCGAATATAATACAAACAGCACGATCTTACAAATCCATTCAAGCAAAAGATTATTACGTTTTTCAATAAACGCTTTGATAACAGGGTAAATACCGAACACCATCCCATAAGCAACCGCAATCGCCTTATCGGGAAGGATGATTGCAGAAAGTGCAGTAACGGCAACATATAATGACAGTGCGCCTTTGATGCCCGATTTAATTACTACAAGGCACACCATAGCCGACACAACGGCACATAGCGCAAGCCGTGCCGTAGGCACAACTGATGCAACATATAACAGCACCACCGAAACCGCGGTACAAATACCTGCAAAAGCCATATCAGAAGATTTGTTTTTAATAACAGACACTCCTTACTAAAAGGAATTATAACCAGTAATTGATTAACAGCAGGAAATCAGATCTCCGCCCATAAGTTCGCAACAGCAATCAGCGCAGAGGAGGTTGGAGCAACAATCGCAAGTGCTCATACCGCCCGCATTATATCCACGGGTATTACCCATATTTCTATACACATTACCGGAATGATTAATGGAGTTGAAGGCGTTGCGATATTCCATATTGTTAGGTGCCATCTGCGTAGCACGGTAGAGATGTTGGTATGCATTATCATACCACCCCTTGCGAAGCATCACAGTGCCCATAAGGAAATTCCACTCTGCATCACGGGTATTCATAGCATTAAGCTGATTCTCTGCCTCGGCAAGGTTACCACGATTGATTAAATCACGGATATATCCGTATTTATAGGTACCCTGATTATTATAGTTGCCACCGGTACTGGAAGAATTACCCGAAGCCTTCTTCATAAGGAAGTCATACGCCTCGTTAATCTCCTTCATCTTCTCGGCGGCAAGGTCTGCCAAGGGGTTATTGATATATTTATCAGGATGATATTTCTTGGCAAGTTCTTTATAAGCAGTCTTAATCTCATCAGTTGATGCGCCTTCGCGAACACCAAGCACTTTATAAGGATTATCCATATTATTTTCCTTTCTTGTCACACCTGACTTCGGCAGATACAATCATATCCATTCTCTGCCTTAATCCGAGGTACATTATATTATCGAGCAATTCTTTGTTCTTCACAATATTCAACCGTTCATAACACTCCGCAGCCATAGAAAGAGTGGTAGCCATAGAGCAGGATGCGATATTTTTAATCATACTCTCATCGGCATCAGGATAAGCGCATCGGTAAGGATTATAGTTATCCTTTGCCACATCTTTGACATAATCGTCCGCCGCATCCGCTATATAGATAAATCTGCCCAGGTTATATCCAAGGGCTCTCAAATCATCATTATCATCAGAAAAAAGAGTCTCCATAATCCGTGCAAAGCAGTCTGCAGTCTCATCTGTTGAGGTGCATTTATCCTTTTCAAGCATTGCCAATTCAGAAAGACATGACTTGACAGAAGCTATTTTCTCGGGATAAAGTTTACGGATTTTTCTCACAGAAAGCCAATATGGTAATATAGCAAACGCTGACAACGGTGAAAACCCATCCTTCAAATCATCGGCGAGTTTATAGTACATAAGCACTACACTCATATCAGCACTATATGCAACGGAAGGGTTGTCCGATACGATCATACGCTTTCTGCCAAGGTGCTTCAAGCATCCGCCTTTTACGAATCGAGTGTCTGCACTATCTACAGAATCAAGAAGCAAAGCAAGGAAAGTGAGATCATAACTCAGCCCCAAACGGACAAGGTGATTGAACCGTTTGCCAAGTTCTTTACACAAGCCACAATAGTATGCTTTGAATCTGTCAAAGTCTTTGATTTTCAATTCGTCTTTATAAAAAGTAATATACCCGAACAAGCCCATTTCTCCTATTAATATATTACTATATATTATACTATGATTTATTAGGGTTTGCAATAATATTTTTTCATAAAATT